>CAZFHG010000120.1:0-11541 GCA_964518665.1 uncultured Opitutaceae bacterium
ACATTGGCCGATTTCACGCGACAGTAGTGCGACCCGCTTTCCAAGCGGCGGAGGAATTCGAAAAGCAGGGGATATTCCCCCTGTACCGTCAGGGTAAAGCCCACCGGGATTTTCCCTGCCTTGGCGGACCGAACCGCATCGGTGGTCTGGCGCAGGTCGAGGAACTTAACACCGGTCTCGGCTTCGAGCTTGTAAAAGTACTGCAGGTTGTCGGCCAACTGGCCAACCCGCACCAACCGACTGTTCGCTTCCTTGCTCGCCGCGGTGACCCGCGCGAGTTGTTCGGGCAATTGCGCGGAATTCTTGATGTTGGCGGACAGCCGTTTGCCTTCCGCGGTCCTTTCCTCAAGCCGTTTACTGGCAATGGAGATCGCGTCGCTGCGATAGTAAAGCGTACCGGCCATGGCCAGGCACAGGATGATGGCCACCGCGACCACGGGGTTCTTCTTGAAAAGCGCGACGACCTGTTCGTTCGAAATGGCCATGGGATTACTTTTTCGCCGCTCCCTTCAGCTTGAGTTCGATTTCAATCGCCAGCCGGCCGGAAATGGGGATGCGGTTGAGGTTCTTCAACGCCACATCATCAATTTTGAGCACCAGCTCCGGGTCAACCCGCAGTTGCTCGACATAGGCGGAGGCGTAGCCGCTCGCCATGTCGGGGGCCCCGCGCACTGTGCCGCGCAGGATCAGGACGTTTTCCCGCAAATCAAAATAATCGAGGGCCACGTTCGCGGGCAGGGTCTGGCCGATGCGCAATATCAGGTCCGAGACGATCGGCCGGGCCTTGATGAAGGCGTCAACCTCGTTCAACTGCGCTGCCTCACCTTGGAATTTGGCGAATAGGCTCACCGCCTTGTCGCTGGCCGGCTTGTCGCGGACAATCTGGGCCTCCACTTCCTCAATCTGCGAGTTGATGCCATGGAGATTCAATTCCCGGTTGCCCGTGTAGACAAACAACAAGAGTGCCACCGCGATGGCACTACCGTTGACGAAAAAGGTCGTGCGCACGACCTTGGTGTCCGGCAACCGCTCGAAATTGCGGAAGTTCGGATGCCAGGCCGGCGTCAGGTTGGCCGCGGCGGCGTCAGGCTTTTTTTTCAGCAACGACAGCATTGGCAGCTTGGTTGGCGGTTTCGTGACGAACCATCAGTGAGAGCAAACCGAACCAGCGCGGTTCAAGCGCGAGTTTGGCCGCATCGGAAACGGTGATGCCGTGGGACTCCAGCCACGGGGCGGTCTCCAGCTTCAGCGGGCTGATGCCCAGTTCCTTGGCAATGGTGACATCCAGCCAGCCCAACTTGGCCGGGATGATGGTCGAGATCAGCAGGCCCACGGACTGCCCGGTTTGCACCTCGTAAAAACCGATCGAGGACTGCAATTCCTTCAGCAGCCTCTTGGTGAGCATCGGCCCCATGCCGGTGAAATCGAAGGTATTCGAATAGAAAAGCTTCCGGGCCGACTCCTCATCCTTCAATCCGAGCTCCTTCTGGACGACCGGGATCATGGATTCGAGCCCTTGCGGGATGGGCCGGGTGGCTTCCACGCCCACACTGCTCACGATGAAAGAATTCGTCGATTCCGCACCCACTTCCAATACCAGGGTCGGGGTCTTGGATTTGATGAAATTCAGGTAGTTGACCAAGCCGCCCAGGGTCGAGACCGTGCCCAGTTCCAGGCGCTCCGGGTAAATGCCATTGGCCAAAAGCGCATCCTGCGATGTAATGATTTCCTCCGCGAGCATGCCGGCGAACAATGCCTCCTTTTGGGAAGCTCCCTTGGTGACATCATAATCGGTGCCATCGGGAGCGTTCAGGACCATCGTGACGGCCTTGTCAGGTTCGACCCGGAACTGTTGGGTGAGGATATCGCCAAAATAAGCCGGCTCTTTGAGCCGCTTGGGATCGAGCGTCATCCGGCGCAGGAAACGGCGTGGGGTATATACCCCGCAACTGGCGTGCACATAACCGCTGGAAGATTTCTTCGGTTGCAGTTGCTTGAGCGCCTCCGCCAACGCCGCCGCATCACCCGGGGCGCACTCCCGCACATCCTCGATTACCAACGGACTAGCTGTGCCCGAGGTACGGGCCAGCATGAGCGCATGGTCGGTTTGTTCGACGAAATACCCTTTCGGCTTTGCTGAAAAGAGCATGCTTCGGTGGGCGCGGGTTTGCGGTTGGTTGTGGTGGTAGTCTGCCCAATTTGCAGCGGTGTCGGTCCCGAGACAAATCGGCTAAGGGGCGTTGAGGACTTTCCTTCATGCAGTAGCTTGGCTGCTATGACAAGATAAAATCCGCCCTTAACCCCTAGACTGCCGCCATTTACCTTTTCTTGATTTTAGCGCCCGTGGCGCGACACAAAAAAACCCGCCGGGAAACGGCGGGTGTAAATGAGCGCAAAACCGCGCTGCGGGAGCAGTGCCCGGGTTATTTCTGCCAGGTACGCTTTTTGTGCCGGTTAGCCTTGAGCCGCTTGCGGCGCTTGTGCTTCGACATCTTCAGACGACGTTTCTTTTTCAGATTACCCATGGTGTAGAAATAGTGGTGAAGGCGGAACGTGCTGGGCCGGCGCACCGCTGTAAAGCCCGAATTTACCCCGCGGGAATCTCAAGCCATCCCCCGACCACGGTGGAATAAACCAACTGCCGCACAGAACAGTCGGGAAACAGGGGGGCCAGACAGGAGCCGTAGGCGCGGAGCTGCGGGGCATATTCGTCAGCCAGTCGAGCCAGCAAAGTCGCATCATTCTCCCCTGCCCGGCGGCGATTGGTCTTCCAATCCAGCACCCAGACGGTCTGCCCGACAGGATCATGCAGCACCAGATCCATCACGCCATCAATCCATGCATCCAGCCTGAGGGGCGCAAAAACCCCCACCTCAGTCTGGCGCACCCACTGCGCACCCCGCAATTCGCGCCAGGCCAGACTGCTGCACAATCGCTCCCATTCCGCTTGGGCTCGCGGGCCAAAGCCAAGCGCCGCCGCCGCTGCCACCGCCTTCCTGCCATAGTCGGCCACGGTGCGGTCTTCCGCCGTCCAAGGCAGAAACTCCATCGTCTCATGCCACCAGAGCCCGTAGTCGATCGCATCCTCCGAACCGACGCCAGACCATGGTTCATCCAGACCCGACTCATGCCGCATGGCACGGGCAAGGTCTGGCCCATGGGCAAGTTGGTGCGGCAACAACCGGTCCGGTAATTTAGCCGCCGTCAAATTGACCGCTGCGCCGGAAGCCACCACGGGGAGAGTCTCGCGTGCCGGTTGAACCGAGGTTGGTTCGATCAAGGCGGATCCGTCCAATTCCGGCAGGGCGGCAAAATCCGCTCCCCATAATTCCGCAAAGCTCGGGCTCTCCTTTTGCGCGCCGCCAAAACCGTCCACCCACGGCACCACCAGCGTCCGGCGGGCCCGGGTCAACGTCACGTAGAGCAAACGCGACAACTCCCGCACGCGCTCGCGGTTCCGGGCTTCGCGGGTGTCGGCCGGGATGCTTGCCGTGTCAAAAAACACCTGCAGCCCGGTCGCGGAGCCTTTCACGAGCTTCAAACCCGCCTCGGGTGGCTTCCCGATGCCGCGCCACAATCCCGGCACGATCACGACCGGCCATTCCAAACCCTTGGCCGAATGGGAAGTGAGCAGGTTGATCGCTTCCTCCGTCGGTTTCCCCGCCGGCCGGCCGTCGTCAATATGGGCCAGCAGCTCGGCGAGCCATTGCCGCGGCCCGGCGCCCTGCAGTCCGAGTTCCGCCGCCTGCGCGAGCAGCCGGTCCAGCTCTCCGGCCATCCCCCCGGTGGCGTCGAGGAGGCGCGCCTTTTGCTCCAAATTCGCCGCGGTGGTCAGTTCACGGGCAAAATCCCCCAGTGCCTGGCCCTCGTCATTCGTCCGCAGCACGAAGGGGCGCACGATCTCCAGTGCCGCCGCCAGTGGCGCCGCATGGACCGACGGTTCGTCCCAAGCCAGCCGGCCCAGGCGGCGCAATTCCGCGGCGATCAATCCGTCGCTGACCGCGAAGACCTCGCGCAACACGCCGACCCACTCGAAGGTGTTTTCCGGATCCGCGCACACGGCCAGCAGTCCGGCCATCCAGGCGTACGCCGGATGATCCCCGGCGCGATTCCGCCGGGTCTGCAACGCCACCCGCAGGCCCTCGCGCTCAAACGCCTTGCGCACCGTCGAGAGCCATTCGTTCCGCGGTGCCAGCACCGCCACCTCGCCCCAGGTCCTCACGCCCAGCGCCGTGGGGCCGTGCGCGTGCAACCATCGGGCGATTTGCCGCGATTCCTCCGCGAGCCACGTTTCCACGCCGCCCGGCGAAGAGTCGGGTGTCACCAGCGGCAGGCGCAGGGCGGCCCCGGCCTCGTTGGCGGGTCCGGCCACCAGCGGCACATAGGGTACCTGCAGGAACGGCGGAGGCGCGCCCTCCGCGGGAGGGAGGCCGAAATTTTCCGGCCGCTCCCGGCCAAATGCCGGCGGCAGCGTCGTATTGAGCAAACTGATCACCGCCTGCGGCGCCCGGAATGTAACCTGAAATTCCAGCAATTCGCCGCCGTTGCCCGCACGAAACGCATCCACATGCCTCGAGAAATTTCCGATATCGGCCCGGGTGCTGTAGATCGCCTGCTGGCCGTCGCCCACCATGCAGAAATGCCCCGGCCGCGGACCCGCCCCGCCGCCCTCCGGCCAGTTGCCGCGGGCCGATCCAGGCGCCCGCGCGAGCTCGACCAGCACCGCGAATTGCTGCGGATCGGTGTCCTGCGCCTCATCGAGGAGAATGCGCCAGCCCTCCGCTCGCATGCGATCGAGCAGCGACTCGTCGCGCAGCACCGCCATCGCCGCGTCGATCTGGTCCGCATAGGTCTGCACTCCGCGGGCAAACCGCCACACGCGGTAGCGCTCCGCCAGTTCTCCCGCGAGCGCCGCGGCCGCATCGGCCAGCCAGCGCTTGAGCGGCGCCATCCAGGCGCGGGCCAGTTCGACCATCGCCTTGGCCGAGCCCGACGGTTCGAACAGCGGCAGGAAACCCCGGCCCTCCGTCCATGTTTGCCGCCAAGCCTGGGCGCGCTGCTGGCTGAGGAGAATGTTTTTGCCGCCGCTGCCCTTGACCGGCACGGTCAGCAGTTCCGCCAGCACGGCTTCAGAGGGCGCCGGCGGCGGACCGGCGGGGCGGCGCTTTCGCAGCGTGCCCGCGGTGGCGGCATCAATCTGCCGTGCGAGATCGAAGATCACCGCCAGCGAAACATGGCGCAGGAACGCCGACAGTTCGTCCGCGCCCAGCACCGAGAAGGTCATGGGGTCCTGCTCGACGAACTCCTCCCAGAGCGCCTCGTCATCCTCCGCGACCACGGTCGGATTGAGATTGATGCCCACGGTCTGGCCATAGGTGCGCGCCAGTTTCAGGCAGAAGCTGTGGATCGTTCCGAAAAACGCCGTCTCCAGCTGGTCCAAAGGGGAAAGATCCGTCGCGCCCGCGGCGGCCAGTTGCTGCAGCAGCACCTGCCGGGCGCGCTGTTCGATCTGGGCCGCGGCTTTCTTGGTGTAGGTGACCACGGCCGTCTTGCGCAGACGCGCCGCGCCCCCCGGCGCCAGGGCCATGGCCGCCAGGCGCTGCGAGATCGCCGTGGTCTTGCCCGAGCCCGCATTGGCGCTCACGGCAAAATTCGCATCCCATTCCTCGCGGAATCGCGTACGCGCCGCATCATCGGACAAGGATTTATTCATCGTCCGCCCCCTTTTCCTCCGCCCCGAAAGTGAGGGCATGTTTGGCCTGCAAAAGGGCGTGCCTCACCGGCGTGCAGGCCAGCGGCCAGTCAAAGCCCCCGGGGGCGTAATCCGAACGGTCCGGCGTCAACGCCCCATAGGTGCCGAGGTCCAACGCCATCGCCAGCCAGTCCAATTTCGCGAGGCCGACGTCGAGGTCGGCGAAGTCCATCCCGGACGCGCCGCCGGGCTCGGGCCGGAGCATCCATACGCGGCCGGACGCGGCCCCGAGCGAGCGCACCCCCGCGAGATAAACGCCCAACTGCAGGGAAGCCCCGCTGCGCGCCATGCGCTTGGCGCTGAGATCCAGGTCGCCGCCGGTCTTGAAATCGATGATGTCCACGCGTGCGCCGCGCCACTCCGGCCGGTCGAGCAGGACCAGGTCGAGCCGGCCTGCCACGGGCAATTGGCGCGAGCCAAGTGCCAGCACCGCCTCCCGCGGCAGCCAGGCCTCCGTCGCGACATAGGGCCCGGCGCCAAGCGCATAGACGTTGTCCAGCAGGACGCCGCAGATGCGGGTCAATTCCGCATGAAACGAATCCCAATACCGGTCCGCCGGCCACTGCCTCCGCAAGTCCGCCAGGGCCGCGGCAAGCCGCCCGGCCGCCTCTGCCGGCGGCGGCATTTCGCCGAAGCCGCGGGTCACCTCGGTCGCGCGCAGCGCGGCCGCGAGCAGCGCGTGCGCCTGCTGGCCGAGCACCTTGCGCGGGGCGCGAACCAGCGGCTCCCAAGCCACCCGCGGGGTGCGCAGCACGGCTTCAAACCACAGCACCGCGGGATCCTGCACCCCGCGCTCGATCTGCTTGGCGGACAATTTTTCCGGAGCCGTCAGCGTGGGATCACCCGCGAAAAAGTATTCGTCAAAGGGCCGGGTTGGATCGCGCCGGCCCTCCCACACCTTCTGCCACGCGCTGAGCGCAGCGGACACCGCCGGTGCCGCCGGGATGCATTCCCGTGCCAGCGCCGCGAAGGCGGCCTCGAGCCCCGTATCCTTGCCGACGCGTCCCTGCGCCCACAGCACGCGCTCGAGCCAGGCGTTGGGCGCCAGTTTCATCTCCGGTTCCTCCTCCGCGAAGAGCGCCGCCGTCATGGTCACCTCGATCCGGGTATCGCGGGCGAGGCTGCGCCAGCCGGCCCGCTCCATGGCGGCACGATCGTCACTGGTGAACAGTCCCAGGGGAAAGCGACCGCGCTCGTTGAGCACCTTGCGTTGCTCGTCGGTCAGCCAGCAACTGGGCTCGCGCCGTTCCGGCCACACCCCGGCATTGCTCTCAACCAGGAAGAGATGGGACCACGCCACGCCTTCCATCCGCCGCATCGTCCCGAGGGTGACGCGCGCGAAGCCGCCCTTGCCCGGGGCCGATTTCACGGGGTGCCTTGCCGGCAGGAACGAGGTCAGGGCCGCCATCACCACCGGCGCCGGCAGCGGATGGGGCTCGCGCGCGGCCAGCGTGTCCAGCGGACCCCAGCCTTCCGGCGCCTCCAAGTCGAACGCCGCGCACATCCGGCGAAAACGCGCCAGGGCGTCGCCAAGCCCGATCTCCGCCGGCCAGGCCGGCAGCAGCAGACGCGCGGCACGCGCCAGCTCCGGCGCGGTGGTGTCCCATTCGTCGACATGCGCCGAAACCGCGTGGGTCTGGCGCAAATCGAAACTCCGCTCGCAGGCGCGGCGCGCTTCCGCCAGCGCGAGGGTAACTGCCCCGGTCGCCCGCAGCCACGGCCAGAGGTCGAGCAATTCCTCAATCCGTCCGCCGCGCTCGTGAAAGGCCAGCAGCGCGCGCTGGGCCTGCACATCGACCGGCGGCGGCCCGGCGGTCTCCAGCAGATCCGTGAATGGCACGCCGCGCCCGGCCAGGAGCCGGGCCAGTTGCAGATGCGCCGCGTCCGCCGCGGGAAAAACCACGCCAAGATTCTCCGCGCCTGCCGCCAGGCGCGCCACAATCCGATCCGCCACCCACCGCATCTCATCGCCGCGCGTGCGGCCCACCAGGACTTCGACGCGTTCGGCCGAGCCGCCCTCATGGGTCCACAAGGTCCCGGCCGCCTCGCACGACTCCGCCGGCTCGGGCGCATCAATCGGCTGCGGTTCCACCCCGAGCAGGGAACTCCATAGCTCGACCCATTTCTCATCGGGCGCACCTTCGCCGCGGAACGCCGGCTCCGCCAGCACCACGGTGATCTCGTCGCACCGCCGCACAAACGCCGCCACGTTGAAAAGCTCACCCCACATCTCCGGCCCCGGCGCACTCACGAGCACCCGTCCGCCGAGGCGCGGCTCCCCGGGCGGGACCGGTTTGAGCCCGGCGGTTTCGACCACCTTGGGGGCGAGGGTGAAGCCATGCCCTTCCACCCATTCGGTCAGCTCGGTGAAGATTCCGCGCAGCGCCGGCAAAGGGAAGTCCTCCGCGGCAAATCCGGCCTTCAGTAGTTCGTCAAAATCATCCAGCGCGCGGCCGGGATCGCTCTGCAGGCTTTGCCAGAATCCCCAGTCCGGTTCCGCCGGGGTCAGAGGCGCCAAACGGCGCGCGATGAGCAGGCGCAAGCCCAGGAGCAGAAGCTCGCGGCCCATGGCAGGCTGTTCGGGCGGCGTCAGGGCGAGCCATTTTTTCCGGGCCAGGCCGGGGGAAAGAAATTCCACGCCGAGGAGCGCGAGGTTCTCGCGCAGGCAGCGCTGTTTCAGCGCGTGGGCCTGGCCGCGGGTCGGGACGATGATGTAACTGCGGGTCAAAACCCCCTGCCCGGCCTGCAGCCACGGCCTGATCACCGCCGTCCACGCCGTGTCGGCATGACGGGCAAGATGCAGGGCAATCGGCGGAAACACGCCCTACGCATGGGGACTCGCGGGCCGGCGGCAAAAACAAAAAGCCCCGCGACCCAATTCGGGTCACGGGGCAAAGGGAACAAATGCGCCGGGCGCGGACTTACTTCTTCGCGGCGAGGTGCTTGGCCACCTGGGCCTTGGCACGGCTGGCGGCATTGCGATGCACCACTCCCGACTTGACGGCCTTGTCCATGGCGGAGGCATAGGCCGAAGCGACCGTGGCCGCCGTGGCGGCATCCCCGGCCTTGACGGCGGCATCGAGCTTCTTGCGCAGCGTCTTGAGGCGGGATTTGACCGTCTTGTTACGGTCGGTCAGGCGAACCGATTTGCGGGCGGCTTTGATCGCGGATTTGGTGTTGGCCATGGTCGGATAAGGATTGGAAGCCGGTCAAAGACTCAAACGCCCGCAGGAGAGTCAACGGTATTTTCCTCTTTCTGCTTTGCCCGGCGGCCCTTCGGTCCACATTGCTTGTGCAGCCCTGATGAATCTACGGACCCGCTTCAACCTGCTGCTGGTGTTACTGTGCATGGGCCTCGCGGCAAGTCTCCTGGCCCTCAGGTATTACGAAAAGCGCGAAACCCGGTTGATCCTCCACGAGATCCGTCAGCAGCGCAGCCAGATGCTGGACCGGCTGATCGAGCTGAGCGGGCGTTCGCTGCGGACTTTCACCCGGGAATATTCGCTGTGGACGGAAATGGTCGAATTTGTGGCCAAGCCGGTGGCAGACAAGACATGGGCGAACATCAACATCGACAGCAGCCTGACCACGTTCCAAGCCGAGGCCGCGTGGGTTTTCAAACCCGATGGCACGCTGTTCTGCACCACTGTGCTGGCCAATGAATCGCCGGTGCCAGCCACCCTGCTCCCCTCCCGCGAGCAACTCGTGGAGCGATTGAACCGGGACAAAGTCTGCCATTTCTTCATCAGGGCCGGGGCCGAAACCTATGAGATTCGGGGTTCCATCATCGTACCTTCGGAAGACACGAACCGGTCCACTCCACCCCGCGGTTTTCTGCTGACGGCCCGCCACTGGGGGCCGCCGTACCTGAAGGGTCTGGCCGAGCTCAGCCAGGCCACAATCGAGCTGACCGACGATTCCGGCAGCCACTCCCCGACGGTGGAGCAAAATTCGATCCATCTCTTCCGCAATCTTCCCGACTGGGAGGGGAAGACCGTCAGCGTCCTGCACCTGCGCCACGACTCCGCGGAAATGAGCCTGGTCAGTGAAACGGACGTCTGGGAATCCGTGATATTCATCGCCTTCGGCTCCCTCGCCATCCTGCTCGTGGTGCATTTCACCTACCGCTGGGTCCTGCGGCCCATCGGCGGTATCAGCGAAAGCCTGGCCACGGGCAATCTGGCCCTGCTCGAACCCTATTACAACGAGCGCTCCGAGCTCGGCAGCTTCGCCGGCCTGGTGCGATCCTCCTTCGAAGATC
Source organism: uncultured Opitutaceae bacterium (assembly GCA_964518665.1). Taxonomy (GTDB): domain Bacteria; phylum Verrucomicrobiota; class Verrucomicrobiia; order Opitutales; family Opitutaceae; genus UBA2377. Next base: position 10,014 of record CAZFHG010000120.1, read on the forward strand.
GCAAGAAACTGCGCGGCACGCTGGAGGAACGCGCCCAGCTCAGCCGGGACCTGCATGACGGACTGATACAGGCCCTCTATGCCATCGGCATGAACCTCGTCAGCATCGGTCCGCTGCTGCGGCGCAACCCGGCGCAGGCGGAAACGCAACTGGACCAGGCCCGCACCGAGCTCAACGCCTCCATCCGTGAACTGCGCAGTTTCATCACCCGGCTGGAACCGGCGGACGCGGAGAAAAAGGATTTTGCCAAGGCCGTGCGGCAGCTCGTGGAGTTTATGCAGACGGCGCATACCACGACCTTCAAACTGGAGCTGGACGAAGCGCTGGCCGCCGGCCTTGCCGTCGAGCGCAGCACCCAACTGCTGTACATCGTGCGGGAAGCACTGAGCAATGCGCTGCGCCATGGCCAGGGCGACACGGTTACCATCCGGCTGCAACCGGCCGAGGGTATGGTGCTGCTCAGCGTGCATGACAATGGCCGGGGATTCGACCCCGCCGCCCCCCGGCTGGGCGGACACGGTCTTGACAACATGACGGAACGCGCCCTCCAACTTTCAGGCACATTGCAGATCAATTCCCAGTACCGCCAAGGTACGCTCGTCACCGTCCGCTTCCCTCTCTCCCCTTGAAATCCATGACTTCAGCCATCCGGGTCCTGCTGGTCGACGACAGTGCGCTTGTGCGCCGCGGCGTGCGATCGGTCATCGACGCGCACAGCGAGCAGGGCGCCATCGAGGTGGTGGGCGAGGCGGCCAGCGCCGCCGACGCCATGACCGAGGTTCTTCGTCTCCGGCCCGATGTGGTGCTGCTCGACCTGCGCCTGCCCGACGATACCGGCATCAACGTCTGCCGTCGCATCCACACGGAAGCGCCCGCCACCCGCGTCCTCGTGCTGACCTCATTCGTGGACGACAACCTCGTTTACAATGCCGTCATCGCCGGCGCCCACGGCTACCTCATGAAGGAGGTGGACCCGCCCGCCCTGCTCGAGGCGATCACCAAGGCGGCATCCGGCCAGTCCATTTTGGCTCCGGACATCACCGAACGCGTGATGAAAATGCTGCGGTCCGGCAATACCGGCAAGGAAGGCAGCAACGACCTCTCCAGCCTTTCGAACCAGGAAAGACGGGTCCTCGCCTGCGTGGCCGAGGGTCTCACCAACAAGCAGACCGGTGAACGCCTCAACCTCAGCGAAAACACGGTGAAGAACTACCTGATCAACGTGTTCGAAAAGCTGCAGGTCAAACGCCGCTCGCAGGCCGCGGCTCTCTATGTTGAACAGGTCGGCCGGCCCGTGGCTTCAGATCTCCCGCCCGGCAAATAAGGCCGGCTTCGACAGACCGATTTGAGCCAAACGCCGGAGCATAGGGATGCCGGTGCTTTGGCTTTCCGGTAGGCGACGCAAGTGATTTAGCGTAAGCCGATGACCACGAGATAGGCCTGTTTAGGCCTATCTATTAGGCCTGTTATACATGCCTGTCGGCTCTAGGCGTCGCCATAAATAAGGGGTATTTTCCTCATGATGCAC
>CAZFHG010000121.1:0-9101 GCA_964518665.1 uncultured Opitutaceae bacterium
GCGTGGCCCTCGCCCGCGCGATTGTCTGCCGGCCCAAGGTGCTGCTGCTCGACGAGCCGCTGTCGGCCCTCGACGCCAAGCTGCGGCATACGATGCAGCTGGAGCTGAAGCACCTCCAGCGCCGGCTGGGCATCACCTTTGTCTTCGTGACGCATGACCAGGAGGAGGCACTGACCATGAGCGATCGCATCGCGGTCATCAACCGGGGGCGGATCGAGCAATTGGGCGACGCGACTGCGATCTACCACCGGCCCCGCACGCCATTTGCGGCTGATTTCATCGGTCAGGCCAATCTTCTCAGCGTCACGGTTGCCAGCCGCAACGGGCTGACCGCCCGCGTCCGGTTGCAGGACGGATTGGAACTCACCGTGTCGGCGCTGGAGCTCCCCGCGCATGCCGTCACGGCGCTGGTCTCCATCCGGCCGGAAAAGATCCACATTTCCAAGCAGCGCCCCTCGGCGGAGAACGTGTTCGAGGCGCGCATTGAGGAGGAAATCTTCCAGGGTGCGACCGACCAGCTTCTCCTTGTCACTGATCACGGCACCCGCCTGCATGCCCTCGTCGCCAACGAAAGCGCCATGAACGAGGCCTTCCACGAGGGCGAACGCGTCTTCTGCGGCCTGCATTTCGACGACCTCGTGATCGTGCAGACGGAGTAGGGGTGGGGTTTATTTATAACCACGGATTGCACGGATAGCACGGATCCGAGGATGACCACAGAAGGCACATAAGGACCAAGCCGAGCTTACAGGAGGCAACTAAAGAAACTGAGTAGGAACCCCACACTCCGGTTCCTCCTGTTCAATGATTTGGCCCTCATGTGCCTTCAGTGGCCATAGCTTTGACTCGATCCGTGCCATCCGTGCTATCCGTGGTTAAGAAACACCGCGCCCTCCGCGACTCCGCGAGAGACCGGATTGACGGCGCCATCCCGACGGTGTCACCCTGCGGCGTGATCGCCTCGGTTGCTTTCCGGAATTACAAGGCGTTGCGCGGCGCGCGGCTGGCGTTGCAACCCTTCAATCTGCTCATCGGGCCCAACGGCAGCGGCAAGACCAGCCTCATCCAGGCCCTGATGCGGTTGCAGTCACTCGCGACCGGTCCGACACCGGTGCGCACCAAGCGGGCACCGGCTTCCCGCGCCGGCAGCCCTGAACTCGTGTTCGGCTTCACCAAGCCTTATGCCGCGCTGCGCGTCCGCCTGCGCTGCATCTCGGAGGTTTCCTGCGATCTGCTCGAAGTCACGCCCGCCAAGGCCCGCAACTGGCCGGCGCTGCGCCGCACCCTTGGCAAAATCTGCGCCTATCACTTTGACCACCGGTCGATGTTTCAACCTGGCGCGCGGGGCGACGGGGCCGAATTGACGGCCAACGGGGGCAATCTGGCCGCCGTGCTGCACCGGTTGCAGGCGGAGGCACCATCGGCATTCGCGCAACTCCAGGGCGAGCTGGTTCGGATTATCCCCGAGTTCGGGCGCATCGAGTTCAGCGCGCCGAGCCTGGCGCAGATCGAGTTTGCCCTGCGCCTGGCGGACGGCTCGGAACTGGTCCGGGCCGAGGATCTCTCGCAGGGCACGCTCTATGTCCTGGGGATGCTTGCCGTGGTCTTTGATCCGGACCCGCCGCCGGTGGTCTGCCTGGAGGAAATCGACCGTGGCATTCACCCGCGGCTGCTGCGCGAGGTGCGCGATCTGCTCTACCGGTTGAGCTACCCGGCCGCGTTTGGCGACAAGCGGGCGCCGGTGCAGGTGATCGCGACCACCCATTCGCCCTATCTCCTGGATCTGTTTCGCGAGCATCCGGAGGAGATCGTGATCACGTACAAGCACGGCAACAGCGCCGGCTTTGAGCGGCTGGCCGACCGGACCGACCTGAAGGAACTGCTCAGCGAAGGCTCCCTGGGTGACATGTGGTTCAGCGGCATTCTCGGTGGTGTGCCGGATGAACCATGAAAGTCGCGCTCCTCAGTGAATCGCCCGCCGATGAAATTGCCGTGCGGGTCCTTGTCGAGTCTGTGCTCGGCGAAAGAATTTCCCAGGTCCAGCCCGCCTTGCGGGCGCGCGGCTGGCCCAACGTGGCGCAGCTGTTGCCGCCCGTGCTGCGCCATCTCCATTTCAACACCGATGCCGCGGGCCTGGTCGTGGTGGTCGATTCCGACGACAGCGTGGTGCACACGGCTGCGCATGAGGCGGAGGGCTACTTTCACCCGCAATGCCGGCTGTGCCAGTTGCGCGCCGTCTACCGGCAGACCGTCAAGCGCCTGCCGCCCGCACGCGGACGCAAGCGCGTGCTGCGGTGTGTCGGCGTGGCCGTCCCGGCGGTCGAGGCGTGGTATCTCTGTGGTCGGGACGCAAGCGTGACCGAGGCCGCATGGCTGGAGGGACAGGAGCGGGGGTGGACGCCGTACACCCGCGGCGAGTTGAAGTTTCGCGTCTACGGCACCGACCGGCCCTCGCTGCCGCATGAAATCGAGTGCGCCCTGCGCGAAGTGCGCCGCCAGCGGCATGATACGCGCCGGTTGGAGGCGGATTTCCCCGGTGGATTTGGCGCCCTGGCCCGCGACCTGCGGGCTTGGCGGGGACACCCTTCGAACGTAACCTGAACCCGCGCGTCCAACCCCTCATCCCCCATGCCGCACGATTACGATTTCGATCAATTGCAGCGCAAACTCGGTCGGCTCGAAGCGGAACTGGCGGAAGCCCGCCGCCAACTTGACCGGCTGGCGATGGGAGCGTCCGCAACGCCACCCAATCCGGTCGCCCCGGTTGAGCCGGTGAGCATCGCAGCCGTGTCCGCGGCTGCTGCATCTCCGGCAACCCTCGCCGAACCGCCTTTGCTGCCGCCTTTGCTGGTGCCGCAGGTCCCTGCGACGATTGCGTCCACGCTGGTCAAGCCGCCATCGACCGCGGCACCCGGCGGCTTGCGGGTCTGGCTCGAGGGCTTTGGTCTCTGGCCGCCGAGCGGCGACGCCAATACCGAGGCCCGGCTGGGCGCATGGTGGGCCACACGGCTGGGAGCTTTGCTCGCCGTCATCGGGGTCGTGTTCTTCGGCATCTATGTTTCGCGCAATACGCCGCCGGTGGTGAAGCTGGCCGAGCTCATCGTGGTGGCGCTGGCGGTGTTTGGTGCCGGTCTGCGGCTCGGCGTCCGGTGGCCGCGTTTCGGTCCGGTTGTAACCGGGGCCGGGCTCGCGTTGCTCTACTTCTCCGCCTTTGCCGCCTATGCGGTCCCAACGGTCCGGGTGATTGAAGACCCATTGACGGCGGCGATCGCGCAACTGTTGGTCGTGGGCCTGGTCCTCGGTTTTGCCGGCTGGCGTCGATCCGAAACCACCGCCGGCATGGCCGTGGGGCTGGGGTTCGTGACGGCGTTCTTCTCCGGCTATTATGGCCTGGAGGATTTCTCCCTGTGGTCGGCCGTTGTGCTCGCGGCAGGATCCGCCGGCTTGCGATCCATGACGGGCTGGCGCAGCCCGATGCTCATCGCCCTGCCACTGGCGTATGCGGTATATGTGGTGCAGGGCTTCACGGTCTGGGTGGCGATGAATCCCGGGCCCGAATCATCGGTGATCTGGGTTCCATTGCTGGTCCTGTTGGCGGTCTTCGTACTGCCCGACGCCCTGGCCGCCATCCGCGGCGCGGAGCTGCAGCACGACGACCGGGTCCTGCAGAACCTCAACACCAGTGCCGCCATTGCCGCCGCCCTGCTGGTCGCCCCGCGCGTGCTGCAGATCCACGAACTGTCGGTGCTCTGGTTCTGGAGTGGCGGCGTGATGCTGGCCCTGACGGTTTTCTGGTGGCTGATGAAACAACCGGGTTCACTGGTGCCGGTCGTCGCCTGCAAGGCCGCCGGCTTGATCGCGCTGGGCGTGATCACGGAGTACGACGGACACCTGCGCTGGCTCGCGCTGCTGGTGCAGGCCTTTGTCCTGCTCACGGCGGCGCGGGTCACCGCCATCCGTGGCTTGCGGACGATGATGGTTGTCGTGTGGGGCATTTCGCTGCTGCTGGTGATTCGTGCGCTTGTGACGGGTGAACCGCTGCCGGTGTCCGGCACGCTGGTCTATCTGGGATTTTCGGCAGTGCTGCTGGGCTACGACGAGCGCTGGCTGGGCGCGACCCGCGGCTTCAGTCTGCTCGCCGGCACCCTGCTCGGCATCACGGCGGGTTATGCGGGCGATAGCCTCGCCTTGGCGGGATGGGCTCCCGCCGCGTTCATGGCGATGGCGGTCCTTCTGGCGCTGGCCGGTTGGGTGAGCGGTGGCTGGCGCGGACCGGCCGTCGCCGCCGGGATCCTGGTGGCAGGTGCACATCTGGCCATGCTGGCGTTCGCCCACCGACTGTATCCGGACTGGTGGCTTTGGGCTAACGAGGGTGTGCTGCTGGCTGGAGTCATCGGGCTCGGTGCAGCCATGCATCGATTCGCCGCTGCGACGGATGTATCAGACATTTTGCGCACGGTGCGCACCATCGCGGCCTGCGCCGCGGTGGTCGTGCTCGAAGCGGTGCTGTTCAAAGGCCTCGCTCGCGGCGAGGCGTTGGCTGCCTCGGTTGGCACCGCGATTGTTCTCCTTGCGCTCAGCCCGTGGGTTCGCGCGTGGCCGCTTGTGATCGCCAGCACGCTCGGTCTGGTCCTCGGCTGGCTGCTGCATCGGCCGCTGCGGGTCCGGATGGATGATCCCTGGCTTTTGGTGGCTTCGACCGGGGCCTGGGCGCTGCCGGTGATCTGGCAGCTTTCTTCGCGCCGGCAGGAATTGATCGCGGAGCCAAAGTATCGCCGCCTGCTGGCGGTCGTGCTGACATTGCTCGCAACATGGATTTCCCTGCTGGCCCTGCGCTCAAATTTCACCGGTCCGGCCCTGTTTGCCGCGGTGGCGACCGAGGCGCTGGCGGTCTTTGTCCTGGCCTGGCGGCTGGGTCTGCGTCCGGCCTTCCCAGCGGCGTCCGTGCTCCTGTTGGGTGGCGCATGGTGGACGGCCTCGGCGCTGGCACGTCATTTCGGGTGGCTGGTGCAGCCGGACTGGCTGGCCCTGGCCGCGGTGCTCGGACTGGCCGGGGTGGCACTGGCTTTGCCGGTGCTGGGACGGCACCGCACGGTGACAGATTCAGCAGTCTGGCGGCGCTATGCTCTCTGGATTCATGGCGTCGGCGCGTTGCTGATGCTGTTCTGGTTCTTCGCCGAGCAGACGGGCGTCCTCGCGCCCTACGCCACGGTGCTGTGGGGCGGGGTGGCGATCGCATTGTTCGTGGTGGGGTTGTTTGCCCGCGAACGGGTTTACCGGTTGGTGGGCCTGGCCGGGCTCGCGCTTTGCGTACCGCGGGTCTTCCTCGTGGATCTTGATTCCACGCTCTACCGCATCGTGGCTTTCGTGGTGCTCGGGTTGGTGCTGCTCTGGGTGGGTTTCTCCTACCACCGCTTCCGGCACCTCATCGCCGAGCCGGATGAACCGGCTGTCAATCCGCCCCAAGGCTGATTGAAAATCTTGCCAGCCGGCGTCACTTGCCAAGCCTGTCATCGGACATGATCCCCCCGCTTACCCCCCGGCGTTCCTATCTGCCAGCATTCTGGGAAGCAATTGCCACGGTCATCGCCGTGCTGCTTTACCGGGTCCGTATCCGGGGGCGGGAGCACATCCCCGCCACGGGCGGCGCGCTCATCATCGTCAATCACCTTTCCTATGTGGATCCGGTGGTGCTCCAGCTGGCCTGCCCGCGGCCCATCCGTTTCTTCGGCCACAAGGGACTGCGGAGCAGTGGATTCTTCGACTGGGTCTTCCGGTTGAGCGGGGCGCTGACCATCAACGTCGGCAAGCCGACGGAAGCCATCCGGCTTGCGATCAAGGCTGTCGAGGCAGGCGAGATCGTGGCCATTTTCCCCGAGGGCAGCATTTCACGCACCGGGCAGTTGATGGCGATCCGCCGCGGTTTTGAGCTGATTGCCCGCAAGGCGGGCGTGCCGGTCATCCCGGCCGCCATCGACGGCATCTGGGGTTCGGTCTTTTCCTTCGCGGGCAATTCCTACCTTTGGAAATCCCCCCGGCTCATGCCCACGCACGTCTTCGTGCTGTTCGGTCCGCCGCTGCCGCCGGACCAGATCACACCTGAACATGCGCGGAAGGTCATGCTCGACCTTGGGGCCGAGGCCTTTGAGGAACGGCCCGTCCTGCGCCGCCACCTCGGGCGCGAGTGCGTGCGGTCGCTGGTGAAGCATCCCGGTCGCCTGGCCATCGTGGACCGCACCGCGGAGCGCAAGCCCGTCAAGGCCGGCCAGTTGGTGGCCGCCGCCTCCGCGCTCGCGCGGCACATTCGCCGCACCATCCCGGAAAAGCGCGTCGGCATCGTGCTGCCACCCGGCGCCGGCGCCTTCATCGCCAACCTCGGCGTGCTCTGCGCGGGCAAGATTCCGGTCAATCTCAACTTCACCGCCGGCCGCTCCGCCCTCGAGGCGAGCATGAAACTCGCCGGGGTCGTGACCGTGCTCTCCGCCGATGCCGTCCGCCAGAAGGTGCCCAACTTCCCGTGGCCCGAACGCACACTCGACCTCCGCGCCGTCATCACCGAGATGGGCGGCAAGAAGGCGATTTTGCCCTGGCTCATCGCGGCCTGGATCCTCCCGAACCAGTGGTATGCGACCCTGCTCGGCCTGCCCAGATTGGGCGATCGCGAGGAGGCCGGCCTGCTCTTCACCAGTGGCAGCTCCGGTGAGCCCAAGGGCGTGGCGCTTTCGCACCGCAACATCCTCGCCAACTGCGCGCAGATTTCCTCGCTCTCCATTCTGCCCGAGGATGCGTCCATGGTGGGCTGCCTGCCGCTGTTCCACAGCATGGGTTTCACCGTCACCCTCTGGTACGTGCTCATCCGGGGCTGCCGCGTCGTGACCGTGCCGAGCCCGCTCGACACCCGCCGCATCATCGAGGCCATCCGCGACGAGGGCGCCACGGTCCTCCTCGGCGCACCCACGTTCATCCGGCCCATCCTGCGCAAGGCCACGCCCGCCGAGCTGCGCTCGCTCGAACTCGTGGTCACCGGTGCTGAGAAATTGCCCGATGATCTGTACCGGGAGTTCCTCGAGCGTTTCCACATCGAGATCCTGCAGGGCTATGGCCTCACCGAGACGACCCCGGCGAGCAACATCAACCAGCCCCATCCGCCCATCACGACTGCCACGGCGGAACCCCAGGTGGGCAAGCGCACCGGATCCACGGGCCGTCTGCTGCCCGGCATGACCGTGCGCATCATGCACCCCGAAACCGGCGAGGAGGTGCCCACGGGCGACCAGGGCATCGTCTGGTTCAAGGGCGCCAATGTTTTTAGCGGCTACCTGGATGATCCGCAAAAGACCCAGGCCGCCTTCCGGGACGGCTGGTTTGTCACGGGCGACCTCGGCCGCCTCGATGAGGAGGGCTTCCTGTTCATCGAGGGCCGCATCTCGCGTTTCTCCAAGATCGGCGCCGAGATGGTGCCGCACGGCACGGTCGAGCAGAAGATTGCGGAAGCCTTCTCCTGGGACGAGTCCGAGGGTTACAGCGCCGTCGTCATGGGCGTGCCCGACACGGTCAAGGGCGAAGCCCTCATTTTGCTGACCACCCGCGACGTCACCAGCGACCAGGTCCGCGAAAAGCTCCTCGGCGCCGGCCTCCCTGCGCTCTGGGTGCCCAAGCGCATCTTCAAGGTGGAAAAGATCCCCGTGCTCGGCACCGGCAAACTCGACCTCAAGGGCTGCCGCGAACTCACGCAGCAGGTGATCACCGCGCAGACGACGGTGTGATCACTTCTCGTCGCCTTCGATGATCACCAGCGGACCGAGGATGACGCGGCCTTCCTTCACCACGGGGAGCCTGGTTTCCACGGTGCCGGTCGACTTGCCAAAGTAGTCCGCCCCCACGCTGCCCATCTGCCGCAGGGCGGTCGGAAAGTTTTTGCCGGGCGAACGCATGTTCAGATGGGCGGTCCAGACCGCCCGGCGCTTCTGGCCGGGGGCCAGCGGTTCCTTCAAATCGTAGGCCTTGAGGATGATGAAATACCGCTCCGTGCTCAGATCGGATCGCAGGGTGGTTTCCTCGGTGCTGCCGAAAACGTTTTTCTCCAATTGCTGGAGGCTCTTGCTGTAGCCGAGCAGCTTCGCGGCGTTGGCTGTGGTGTAGTCGCTGTCGAGGTTATCCGTGAAGCGCTCAGTCTGCTCGAACCCGGTCTGGCGGTCGATTTCGCTGCCGGTGGACAACCACGCGGCGACGATGTCGGACCCACCCGCGGCTTGCGCGGTGATCTCTTCGTTTAGGGCCCGCTCCTTGGAATGATCCAGGTTGATCGAGGTCGTTCCCTTCATCTCGGCTGCTGAAGTGCGCGGTGAGGTGGTGCCCCAGTGGACGACGATGAGCAGATCGGCTGATTTTGCCTCCGGGGCGGGCAGGTATTGCTGCCGGGCCAGTTCGGGTGCGAGAAACTCAGCAATGCGACGGAAGGGCATGCGCTCGATCGAGCGGTCCGCGGTCTGGCCAGGGATGAAACTGCCTTCCATGAAGACATAAGTCTCCGTGCGTACCTTTTGGCCATCGAACTTGCGATGCGTGTAGGCGGTGGCGGCGCTGGAAATCACCGCGACATGCTCATCCGCCACCAGACTCGGGATGAGGGTCAGGACACCGACAATCAGCCAGGCACGACAGCAACTGCAGGGCAGGGGATTCAAGCGCCCGTGCAGCTTTGGAACTCAGACCGTGAAGTCAAAGTTGGGTGATTCTGACCGTCGGAGAGTACGGTTCACCGTGGTTTGCGTTGCACGGCGGCACGATCCTGGCAGGGTGGATGGATGCGGCTGGAAATTTCCGAACCGGTTCTCGTGGCCGAGGCTCCGTTTGTCGCGGAACCCGGCGTGGACCGTTGGGGGCAGTATCAATTTCCAATCATGGAGCGGTTGCTGGATGGACGCATCGCGGTGACCTTTCATGTGCAGGCCGACAGCGCCCTGAGCTATGGGGTGCAGCCAGCCCAACCCAATCGGGGTGTTTCCGCCGACAATGGTTGCACATGGACTCTCGTACATGCCATCGAACCCGCCGCCGGACTCCCACTGCCCAATGGCGACCGCTTGCGTTGCGGAGGC
>CAZFHG010000121.1:9201-11360 GCA_964518665.1 uncultured Opitutaceae bacterium
CGAACCCGCCGCCGGACTCCCACTGCCCAATGGCGACCGCTTGCGTTGCGGAGGCCCTGACGTCACTCCGAAGGCGCTGCCATTGGCAGGGCTGATGCTGCCGCCTTCGGTCGGAACAATCACGGGCACCTATGGCGGACTGGCCTATGCCCAATACCGCCACGCCGCCCTGCCACCGGAATTGCAAGGGGTGCCGCAAATGCGACGGCCGCTGGGTCGCTCGCAATGGGTGCCCGAACGCGCCCGGCTTGATGATCCGGATTTGCTGCGCGGTTCGGTGCAGGGCGTATTTCCCGTGGTTTGGTGGGGTGATGTGCACCTGCTGCCGGGTGGTACTTTGCTGGCCGTGATTTATCCGGGCCGTATCGAGGGCGCGGACTTTGCGCATTTGCACTGCGGCTGCTACGCTTCGCAGGACAACGGGCAATCTTGGCAATTGCAGGGCCGCATTCTGTACCGACCCGAGGTCGCCGCCGATCCGTCGGCTAACCAGCGCGATGGTTTCACCGAACCTGCCAGCGTTCTGCTGCGTGACGGGACCCTGTTGGCTGTTTTGCGCACGACTGACGGCCTTGGCTCCGGCCCAATGTATCTCACACGATCGATGGATGCCGGCCTGACATGGTCGCGCCCCCAAGCCTTCCGCGGTTGGGGCGTCATGCCGCGCCTGCTTATGCTGGGCAATGGCGTGCTCGTGCTCGCCTCCGGTCGGCCGGGCGCGGATGTCAGTTTCAGTCTGGATGGTCGTGGTGAGACCTGGAGCACGCCGCAATCTCTGGTGCCGCTCAGCACCGCCGGCCTGCAGGATGACAGTTGCGGCTACACCAGTCTGCTCGCACTGACCGCCGACACATTCCTGGTCGCGTATTCCTGGTTCAAACGCCCCGGTACGGATGGTCGCGAGCACAAGTCCATCCTCGTGCGCCGGGTGACCATCCAACCCAATTGAGCCCCGCAACGCGCCTCCCGATTGGCGCCGGCGACCGACTGACCAAGGCCAACCGCCCGTCAATATTGCCTTTCATTCTCCGCCGCGCCCCGAGCCGCTTTGTCACGTAATACGTGACATGGCGGATTGGGCGGGAGTCGCGGGGTGGATCAATCGAGCAGGCGGTGGCGGGGGCAGCCGTCGTGCAAGCGGCGTTCGACTTCGCGAGCAGCGGCCATGAAGGCGTGCACCTTGGGAACTGAATCGCGGGTCACCGTGTCGCGGATGAGGTTGAGAAAAACGCCCGAGGCGCCGTCAGCGACGCCGGCTAAAACATACTGGCGGATCTGTGCGACCGAGAAATCGCGCACCTGCATCGAATTCAGCCGCCACTGGAATGGCACGCGGCAGCGGTCACGCAGGTCGGTGGCGCGCAGGCGCGGTGAGACACTCGGGTCAAACATGGCGAGCCCTAAGGTATCGAGGTGATGCAGATGGTCCGGAACCATGCCCTCGATATGGGCATGGCGAGGTCCATCGGATTGCAGCGAGAAGTAGAGGTCCTGCCAGGGCAGGATCCAATCCGGCCACTTGGCGGGATTGAAGAACGCGGAGATGTCGTCGCACATCAGCGCCCCATCGGGAGACCGGGCCGGCTGGCCGTTCACCTGACGCAAAAAGCCGGCGTAGTCGGCGATGCTACGGGTGACGAGTTCAAGGTAGAGACCGTACTTCGCCGCATCCTCGTAGGGATCGGTGAAGAAATCATGGCCGCGCAGTTCCCACGCCGTGGTGATCGGACCCTCGAGGCCGAAGCCACTGAAGGGGATGGCCTTGTCCGGGTAGGCCTTTTTGAGCCGGGCCCACAAATCCAGATAGAAAGGCATCATGCCGGTTTCGGCCCAGTTCACCGGGCGCTCGAGGGCGGCGATGCCTTCGTCCATCGACCCGTGGATGGGCTGCATGGCCACCTCGCTGTCCTCCGGGAAGATCAGCGGAGCGCCGAGACAGTTCACATGTCCGTAGCTGATACCCGCCCAGCCCGGTCCGCCGTAGCGCACCTCGGGACCGAACAATGCGCGGGCCTTCGGTTCACCTTTGTCAAAGGCTTCAATGATGGCCTCGGCTTCGGTGAAGATGCGGTCAAAGCGCACCTCTGCCAGTAACGCATAGGCAGGCATGCCGCAGGTGACGTACCACGAGAACGGCACGGTATCGCGATCCGGGATGA
>CAZFHG010000122.1:0-3916 GCA_964518665.1 uncultured Opitutaceae bacterium
GCCCAGCAGACCACGCCTCCGCCCAGGAAGGAAACCGACATCATCACGCTGTCGCCCTTTGAGGTCTCCTCCACCAAGGACACCGGATACGCAGGTCAGGACACGCTCGCCGGCTCGCGCCTGCGCACGAACCTGCGCGACATCCCGGCGGCCATCAGCCCGATTACCGCCGAGTTTATCAGCGACATCGCCGCCGTTAACGTCGAAGACGTCATGGAGTACGCCCCCGGCGCCCGCATGGAGGTCGACGACGGTCGCGCCTCCCCCGTCGGTGAGAACGTCACCATCGGCAGCCAACCCATCCGCATCCGCGGCCTGCCTGGCGGCGGCCGCAGCATCAACTTTTTTCAATGGGGAGGGGGCATCGGTGCTCCCGCTGAGATCGATATGTATATGGTGGAGAGCGCCGAGCTTTCCCGCGGCCCCAACTCCATCCTCTTCGGAATTGGATCCCCCGCCGGTAGGTTCAACGTCGCCACCAAGCAGGCCCGCACCGACCGCCCCCGCTATAGCCTCTCCCACCGCATCGATAATTGGGACGGTCAGCGCTGGGTGGCTGACCTTAATAGCCCCTTGATCAAAGACCGCCTCGCCGTGCGCGCCGTCGCCCTCCGTGGCCGCGACGCCTCCTGGCGCGCCGCCGGCCACAGCGATCAGGATCGCGTCTTCCTCTCCACCAAGTGGCAACCGGACCGAAAGACCTCCGTGCGTGTCGAGTTCGAAGACGCCAGAATCGACCGCTTCACCTCGCGGCCTAGTTTCGGCATTGACCTGAAGTCATTCTGGGAAGCAAGCGGTCGGCCCCTTTTCAACAATTTCGACGCTAGCTATGTCCCAGGCACACCGGGCACCGGCGCGGTCGGCACCCCCGGCAGCCCGATCCGCGACACGGGTGTAAACGACGTCGTTGGGACCCGTGAGCGCGTCGGCGGCGACTTCATCGTCGTCAGCCCGAGTTTTCAATTCGCCCAGAACTACCGCCAGTTCACCGCAAGCGATTACTCCACCAGTCCGCTGTTCAACGATTTCGCAATGGGCCGCGCCAATCCGAAGGCCACGCCCGAAGCCAACTGGGTGAATGCCAAACAAAACGTGCAACACGGATCCGTCTTCATCACCCGCGAACTCGCCTCCAACCTGAATCTCGAGCTCGCCTTCAACCGCATGGTCTCCGACTTGGACTCCTTCAACCTCGACTCGTGGGGAACCTACGGCATCGCAGTCGACACCAATCGCTACCTTCCCAACGGCCAACTCAAACCTGCCGGCCAACTCTATCACTACGACGTTTCCCAGGAACGCCGCCTGGCCAGCCAGGCCATGAACCAGTACCGCGTCGCGCTCGCCTACGAGCGCACCTGGCGCGACGATCTCGTCCGCCTCCGTATGGCCGGGCTCGGGGAGCGATCCGAAGCCAAGTGGCAAACCGTGACCCAGAATATGAACTGGTTGAACGGCCCCTCCCTCTCCAGCGGCGGCGCCTTCAATCCCTTCCCCGAGGTCAACCGGGTCTGGCAGCGCTTCTACATCTCCGACCTTGCCAGTATCTACGACCCCAACTTCCGCATCCCTGGCCCCATCGTTACTCCCGGCACCGCCGTCAAATATCAGGACCCGCGCACCGGTGTCATACGCGATATCTACCCGCACTTGATGAATCGCAACCAGGCCAATACCCAGTCGGCCGAGCGCAATATCAACGCCTTGATGGGAGTCGCGCAGCTCTACCTTTTTAGGGACCGATTCGTCGGCACCTTCGGCTACCGCAAGGACAAACAGAAGCAGTGGGTCGGCACTGCCTTTCGCGATCCTGCGGCCAGGAACAACAACGGTGTCTGGCTACCCGGCGATCCCAGCGCCGCTACGCCTTCCGTCTTCACGGGAGGGACCCGTACGCTCGGCGGCATCTTCCACGTCACGCCCTGGGCTTCCGTTTTCTACAACACTGCCACCAGTCTCGGCACGCCGGGCACGCTCCTGGTTGCACCTGCCGACCCGAACGCCGCCGTGGCCGACATTGTCACCAGCCCCGAAGGCAACACCCGCGACTATGGAGTGAAGCTTTCGTTCCTGAACAAGCGCCTCTTCCTCACCGCCGCGAAGTTCCACACCCAAGCCACCAATGATTTCTCGTTCTCCGGCCTCGGAACCTATAGGAACTGGATGGCCGATATCTGGAGGGCTCTCGCCGAGTCCGGCGGGCTCAATCCACAGGAGACCGCCTACGCCGAGACCCAAAAAGAAGTGACGGATTCGTTAATGGGTTACCTCGTGAACTCTGAAAGCAAGGGCCTCGAGGTCGAGGTCGTCGGCCGCGTCACGGATGCCTGGTCGCTCTCGGTCAACTACACGAAGATGGAAAGCAAACGCTCCGAACAGGCGCGGGAATTTCGCGCCTACCTCGACCACCACAAGCCCTTCTGGAAAAAATACGGCGGCTACAACTTGGGCCAGACCAGTGAAATCCCCGGTGTCGAGTTCGCCCCCAATGCCACAGACTGGAGAACCCCGGCGCAAATCGCCGCGAATGGCGACTTCACCATCAACTCCGACAGCATCAACGAGACCATCGCCGACATCGAGGCGGCCTTCTTTCTCAACCCGCACATTTTCGAAGGCACTCGTTTCGTCGGCGACCCGGGACACAGCATAAATCTCCGCACACGCTACGATTTCCGCGAGGGTCTGCTTAAGGGCCTCTCCGCCGGTCTCGGTACGCGCTTGCGCTACGGCCGCGTCTCCGGTGCCCGCAGCGACTATACATTCGCGCCCGGCACCGATTACACCGACAAGTGGAACGGCCGCATCGTCGACAAGGTCTCCATCGTCGAGATGAAGGATCAGAACGTCTGGGACCTTCATTTCACTTACAAGGTGCCCCTGCGCAAAAGCCGCTTCGACTGGAGAGTGCAGCTCAACATCAACAACGTTCTCGACGAGGCGGAACTGATCGTGAACAACGTCCACCCGGTCTCGCTCGTCCCGACGCAATACCGCTACCAAAATCCACGGCAGTTCATCCTCACGAACACGGTTTCGTTCTGAGCGTGGACCCCGGCCGGCGCGAGAAGCGAACCTCAGGGGTTTCGACAGGTCTTGTTTCCATGGGTGCACGGTGGAGCGAGGAGATCCTATAATTCCTCCCGAGTCCGGTCCTCGTGAGAATCAAGCGGCCTGCCCGCGGATGAGCCCTGAGGCAGCAGGCTGATCCTCGTGCGCGGTGTGTTTTCGGGATAACTGCAGCGAATATACCCACCACACGAGCCGAAATTGTCATGCATACAACCTACAGACTCCGAGTCTACATGGCCTTCATCTCGGCTTTCGCTCTGCTTTGGGCGTGCGCCCCGCTGACCTTCGGGGCCGGCAATCCGAGCCCCTGGAAGCTGCTCTTCTCGAGCCAGCAGGACCTTTTCGATACCTGGGGTAAACTCCACGTCACGGTCACACCAGTGGACTGGATCAATAAGAACGTCCCGCAGTCAGAGATGATATCGGGCAGAACGCCTGTTGGCTTTTTCCCACGGGCCGACGGCTCATGGGAGGTATACAGTCAGGAATTTGAGCCGCTGACAAAAGGCGCGCCCAGCAAGTGGTACGAGGGTACCAACCGGTGGAATCTCAGGCGTGGTGTCACCACCGACGGCGTGAACTTCAGCGAGGTGGAAACCGTGATACCGGACGGCACCGGCACATGGACCAGTCATCTGACGATGGCCTATAACCCCGATGCGGGTGAGTATTTGATGCTGAAAATCAAAAATGGGAGCTACGGTTTTGCGTACCATGCGTTCTTTAGTCCCGACGGAAAAAAGTGGAAAGAGTACTCCGGCACTCGCGAAGGGGGGGCGCTTTTTTACGAAGGAGATGCCATGTCGGTATTCTGGAGTCCGGTTTTGAAGCGGTTCGTTCTGGT
>CAZFHG010000122.1:4016-5085 GCA_964518665.1 uncultured Opitutaceae bacterium
AACAAGCGAATCAACACGGGGCCCATGATCATCGGCGGCAAGCTGCTGTGGTTGGAAAAGAATCACTTAACCGGGCTGCCGGAGGATCGAATCAGCGGCGTGAGCGCTCGCGCCAACGGCGAATTCTCGACCAGGTTCTTTACGATGCCGGACGGGGACTTGCTGCTGAATGCCGCAGTGCCATCGCTGGATCGACCGTGGGTGAGGCGCAATCCGCAGCCTTATGTGCTGGTGGAGGCACGCGATACCCAGGGCAATGTTGTGCCTGGTTTCGAGCGGGAAAAATGCGTCATCTGGGATGGAACGACTTCGCCCGGCCGCGATACTCAGGTGGACACTACAGACCGGCAGCTCAGGTGGAATGGTGTATCGGCCCGAAAACTGGCCGGTCAAACCATCCGCCTTAGGTTCTACATCGGTGGCAGCACTATCTATGCAGTGACGGTAAGGAGGCAGTGACACTTGTGCGTAGGGCATGAAAACGGCACAACACCAGAACCGCCCATGCCCCGCGTTTGCGCGTGGGGCGGAAGGTCTTTGGCTCAGAACCTTCGCTTGGGATACAACCGAATTCATCTGATATGAGTGTGATCGCGATCGACTTTGGGGGCACGCGCTGCAAGGCGGGCCTGGTGCGCGGCGGCCAAATCCGGGAGCTGCAGATTCTGGACACGCCGCGGCACGGCTCGCTCGCGCAAATGCTGCCGGATTTGCACGGGATGATGGAGAAAATGGCGGCGGCTGACGCGGGCGCTGACCCGGTGCGGGCCCTGGCCTGGGCGCTGCCGTGCATCATCAGCCCCGACGGGAAAAAGGTGGTCGGCACCTTCGGCAAGTTTGAGGACGCGCCCCGGCTCGACCTCGCGGGCTGGGCGCGGAACGCCATGGGCCTGCCGCTGTTATTGGAGAACGACGCACGGGCGGCCGCGCTCGGCGAATGGACGCACGGCGCGGGCCGCGGGGTGGATAACATGGTCATGGTGACGCTGGGGACGGGCATCGGCACCGGGGTGGTCTGCGAGGGCAGGCCGCTGCGCGGTCGCAACGGCATGGCGGGCAGTCTCGGCGG
>CAZFHG010000122.1:5185-11344 GCA_964518665.1 uncultured Opitutaceae bacterium
TGGTCCGCCTTGCTGGTGAATATGATCCACAGTTACGATCCGGAGCGCATCGTCATCGGCGGTGGCATCATGAAGGGAGGCGGCGCCATCCTGCCGGTCCTGCGGGAAAAAGTGGGCCAACAGGCCACACAACCAGGCGGCCCGGTGCAGATCGTGCCGGCCGCGTTGGGCGATGCGGCCGCCCTGCACGGCGCCGCGTGGCGGTTCGAAGCCAGCGCTGCAAACTCGCAGATGCCCAGCAAAGAATGACCACTTCAATACCGCCATCCAACTACGACAAATTTCCGCTCATTGACGTTCCTGGCACCGCGGGCCGTTGCGTGCGGGGCTGGCAGGAGGTGTGCGCAAAGCTCCACGAGGCGGTGGCGCGCCGGGGCGGGGCGAAAACTGTGGTGGTGATTGAGTGCTACACCGGCGTCTTCGAGGAGGAGCTGATCGATGCGCTCGGGCGCTTCCTGCCGCGGGCGCCGCGCCTGCACAGCCGATCTTGTTTCCGCACCCCCGCGGAGATCGACGCCTTGACCGCGCCCTTCGACGGGGCCGGCGACCCGGTGTTCGGCTGGCTGACGAACCTCCGGATGCATGACTTTCTCGATCCCCTCCGCGTGGGCGAGTTGCGTTCGGCTATCGAAGCGGCGCCGGGCGAGCTGGTTTTCGTTGTCGGCACCGGGGCCAGCCTGGTCCACCCGGGAGACATTCTTGTCTATGCCGACCTTGCCCGCTGGGAGGCGCAGCTGCGGATGCGCCGCAACCGGATAGCCAACCTCGGTTGCGACAACCGCGAGCTGAAGTGGAGCCTGCAATACAAGCGCGCCTTCTTCACTGACTGGCGGGTGTGCGACCGGCTGAAGCGCGAACTGATCGAGCGCTGGGACTTCGTGCTCGACACCAACATCGAGGACGATCCGCGGCTGGCCGACGGCGCGGCGGTGCGGGCTGGCCTGCGGGAGGCGGTGCGCCGGCCTTTCCGCGTAGTGCCCTTTTTTGATCCCGGCCCGTGGGGCGGGCAGTGGCTGCGCGAGGTCTGCGATCTCACGCCGGAACCGCCCAACTTCGCGTGGTGCTTCGACTGCGTGCCCGAGGAGAACTCGATCCGCCTGCGCTTCGGCGAGGTGGTGATGGAGTTGCCGTCGCTCGACGTGCTGTTCCACCGTCCGGTCGAGCTGTTGGGCGACCGTGTGCACGCAAGGTTCGGCGATGAGTTTCCGATCCGCTTCGACCTGTTGGACACCATGGGCGGCGGCAACCTGTCGTTCCAGGTGCATCCGATGACCGAATACATCCAGCACCACTTCGGGATGCACTACACGCAGGATGAATCCTATTACATACTGGCCGCCGCCGAGGATGCCGTGGTATATCTCGGCACGCGCGAGGGGATCGCGCCAGCGGAGATGGTGGCGGATCTGGAGGCCGCGCAGCGCGGCGAAAAGTCCTTCGATGCCAAGCGTTACGTCAGTCGTTTCCCGGCAGCCAGGCACGACCATTTCCTGATTCCGGCCGGCACCTGCCATTGCAGCGGCGCGAACGGCGTGGTGCTGGAAATCAGCGCCACCCCCTACCTCTTCACCTTCAAGATGTGGGACTGGGGCCGGCTGGGTCTCGATGGAAAGCCGCGTCCGATCCATCTCGCGCACGCCCTCGCCAATATCCAGTGGGAGCGTGACACTGCCTGGTGTCGACGCGAGTTGGTCAACCGGATCGAGCCGCTTGGATCGGGCGAGGGTTGGCGCGAGGAGCGCACCGGGCTGCACGAGCGCGAGTTCATCGAGACGCGGCGCCATTGGTTCACCGACACTGTGCCCCACCACACCCACGGAGGGGTCAATGTGATCAATCTCGTGGAAGGAGGTGAGGCGATGGTCGAAAGCCCGGACGGCGTCTTCGCGCCCTTCATTGTCCACTATGCCGAGACCTTCATCGTCCCCGCCGCGGTCGGTAAATACACCATTCGTCCGCATGGGCCGTCCCTCGGCCGGGAATGCGCCACCGTGAAGGCCTTTGTCCGCGTCTAACTCTGTGAACACGAATCCTGATTCGCACTCGAGACTCCTCGCCTTGAGCGCCACGGTGGCGGCGCTGGGGTCATTCCTCTTCGGCTTCGATACGGCGGTCATCTCCGGCATGACCGGCGCGTTGCGCGCGGAGTTCAACCTCACCGACGCGATGCTCGGCTTCACCGTATCCAGCGCGCTCATCGGCACAATGATCGGCTCTCTCGGCGCGGCCAAACCCACGGACAAGCTGGGCCGGCGGCCCATGCTCGGGTGGCTGGCGGTGCTGTTCTTCATCTCGGCGGCGGGGTGCGCGTTCGCGTGGAATTTGTCTTCCTTTGTGTTCTTCCGCTTCCTCGGCGGCGTGGCGGTGGGCGCGGCCTCGGTGGTGTCGCCGCTTTACATCACCGAAATCGCCCCGGCCAAACGGCGCGGGCTGCTCGTCACGATCAGCCAGTTGAACATCGTCGTCGGCATTCTCGCGGCCTTCTTCTCCAACTACCTCGTGACCGCCGTGCTGGGCGACGCACATGCGCATGCCTGGCGCTGGATGGCGGGCGTGATGATGCTGCCATCGGTGCTGTTCCTCGTCACCGCGCTGCTGATTCCCGAGAGCCCGCGCTGGCTGGTGAAAGCCGGGCGCAACGGCGACGCGGAAAGAGTGCTCACGCGACTGGGCCATGCCGCTCCGGCGCAGGAACTGGCCGAGATCGCCGAATCTCTGGCGGTGGACGAGCGCAAGAGGCACCAGCATTTGTTCCATCGCGCGCATCTCAAGCCGCTGCTGTTGGCCATGATGATCGCGGCGTTCAACCAGTTGGACGGCATCAACGCGGTGCTCTATTACAGCGGCGACATTTTCAAGATGGCCGGCGCGAGCAATACCAGCGCAATGGCGCAGTCGGTGATGGTCGGCGCGGTCAACCTGGTGATGACACTGGTGGCGATGGCGGTGGTGGACCGGCTGGGGCGCAAGCCGCTGCTGCTGATCGGCTCGGTGACATTCATCGCGTCGCACCTGCTGGCGGCGTGGGCGTTTCACACGCACGCGCAGGGCTGGCCGGTGCTGGTGGCGATGATGGGCGTGGTCGGCTCGCACGCCTATTCGCAGGGCGCGGTGGTGTGGGTCATTATCAACGAGGTGCTGCCCAACTCCGTGCGCGCCGCGGGCTCATCGGCGGCGTGTTTCCTGATGTGGACGCTGTGCGCGGTGATCAGTTGGACCTTCCCGGTCGTGGCGGCGAAATCGGGCGCGCTGGTCTTCGGCTTCTTCGCGGCGATGATGGCGCTGCAATTCGTGCTGGTCTGGCGATTCCTGCCGGAGACGAAAGGCGTCACACTCGAGGCCATGGAGCAACGGTTGGGAGCGCACTGAACTGCCCGCAGCCATGCCAAGTCCTCGCGCTTTGCTGCTCGCCGTTGTCTTCTTGTCCGGATCCACGGGTCCGCTCGTCGCGACCGAGAGTCGGACCCCGGAAGAGAAGACGCCCACGAGATCCGCTGTCGGATTTTCGGGTGAGCAAACCGTGGACCGACCCGCAGCGCCAACGCAGAAAGGCACGGACTGGTTCGCCGCGGCCAAGTTCGGATTGTTCATCCACTGGGGTCTTTACGCGGTGACGGAAGGCGAGTGGCGCGGCAAGCAAGTCCCCTACATCGGCGAGTGGATCATGCACGAGGAGAAGATCCCGATCGCCGAATACGCCGCGCTGGCGCGCCGGTTCAACCCGGTGCATTTCGACGCGCGCGCGTGGGTGCGCCTGGCCGAGGCCGCCGGGATGCGCTACCTAGTTTTCACTGCCAAGCACCACGAAGGATTCGCGATGTTCCACTCACGTGTTGATCCCTTCAATGTGGTGGACGCCACGCCGTTCAAGCGCGATGTGCTGGCCGAACTGGCCGAAGCCTGCCGCGGCACGTCGGTGAAACTCTGTGTCTATTACTCGCATTGTATCGATTGGCACGAGGCGCACGGCGGCAATCTGCCTGTCGATATCAAACCGAACTACGGCAACGATCCGAACCACGTTTTCAGAAGCTGGGGCAACGACTGGGATTTTCCTCCCGGCACGCCGGAGGGCTTTGCCGAATACTTGGCGCGCAAAGTGAAACCGCAGTTGCGCGAGATTCTCACGAACTACGGACCCATCGGGATGATCTGGTTCGACACGCCGACAAAGTCCCTGTCGCGGGAGCAGGCCAAGGAGATCAAGGCGCTGGTGAAGGAACTGCAGCCGGATTGCCTCGTGTCTGCCCGGATCGGCCACGGACTCGGCGATTTCGACGTGCTGGGCGACAACAAGATGCCTGACAAGGTCCGCGCCAGGCAATCCGAAGCCTGCATCACGCTCAATGACACCTGGGGCTACAAGGCCCACGACCAGAATTGGAAGTCCGCTGAGACCGTGCGCAAGATGGTTGCCGGGGCCAATGCCAAACGCGCGAACCTCCTGCTCAACATCGGCCCACAACCCGACGGCCGACTCCCGGCCCCCGCCATCGGCGTGCTGGAAAACCTCGCCGCGGCCCGGGCGAACGGGTCCGACCAAGCCAAGGAGGACGGATCGCCACGGTGAAAGCCCAGCCTGAAGCCTCCCACAATGTTCCTCACCGCCATGACCCGATACCTCACCAAAGCGTATTCCCTCGCGGCCTCGCTCGCCACTGGCCTGCTCCTTCTCAGCGGCACGGACGCCCGCGCCAATACGCAGGCCGCATTCGACGACCGCATGAAGTGGTTTCGGGAGGCACGCTTCGGCATGTTCATCCACTGGGGTGTCTATTCGGAACTGGCCGGGGAATGGCGTGGCCAGCAAGTCAAGGTCGGCCGCAATGCCGAGTGGATCATGCACTTCCTCAAGATCCCCGCCCCCGAGTACCGCGAGCTGGCGCGAAAGTTCAATCCCGAGAAGTTCGATGCCGAGGCGGTCGTCCGCCTGGCGAAGGCGGCGGGCATGCGCTACCTGGTCTTCACGGCCAAGCACCACGACGGCTTCGCGATGTTTCATTCGAAGGTCAGCCCTTACAACATCGTTGACTGGACGCCGTTCAAACGCGACCCGCTCAAGGAACTCTCGGAGGCCTGCGCCCGCGCCGGCATCCGGCTCTGCGTGTATTATTCGCACAGTGAGGATTGGGACGATCCGGACGCCGGCGGCCCGCTCAACACCAACGGCAAGATGCCGGCGACTTACGAACGCTATCTGGAACAGAAGTCCAAGCCGCAGCTCAGGGAACTGCTCACCCACTACGGTCGGATCGGCCTGGTCTGGTTTGATCGCGGGCTCTTCACCACCGAACAGGCGCAGGGTTTCGTGGATCTCGTGCGCGGCATCCAGCCCGCCTGTCTGATCAACGGCCGCGTGGGGAACTATGAGCAGGAACTCATGGGCGACTACCAGAACATGAACGACAACGGTATGCCGGCCGGCGGAATCGAGGAAGATTGGGAAACGCCGCAAACCCTCAACGAAACTTGGGGATACAGCCGCTTCGACACGAAGTGGAAGAGCCCGGAGGGCGTCGTCCGCCGCCTCGTTGAGATCGTCAGCAAGGGCGGCAACTACGTGCTCAACATCGGTCCGCGCGGGGATGGCTCCATCCCCGAGGCCAGCGTCGCCATCCTCGAAAAAGTCGGCGCATGGATGCAGCAGAACAGTGAGAGCATTCACGGCGCCAAGGCCAGTCCGTTTGCCGAACTCCCGTGGGGACGTTGCACGGTGAAGGGCAACGTTCTTTACCTGCATGTCTTCAAGCGTCCGGCCGACGGCACGCTCGAACTGCCGGGCTTGAGAAGCGAGGTGAAGAAGGCCTTTCTCCTCGCCGACCCTGGCATGGAGCTCACATCGAGCCGGAGCGGTTCGTCTGTCCGGATCAGCCTGCCCTCGATCCCAGCCGACGCCATCAACACGGTCGTGGCGCTGGAACTCGATGGGCCGCCCCGCGTTGACCCTCCGGTCATCACAGAGAAAGCGGGCGCACCCGTGGTCCTTGACTACGTCAATGCGCTCACCTCCGGCAAGACCGTGAAGCGTTTTAACCGCCGTGGCCAGTTCCACATATCCAAGTGGACCGGCCCGGCTGACCAGGCAAGCTGGCGGGTGCGTTTCCTCGAGCCCGGCCGCTACCGCGTGCGCCTGGTGTGCGCCGGCGCACCCGGCCGCCC
>CAZFHG010000123.1:0-11267 GCA_964518665.1 uncultured Opitutaceae bacterium
CATCGAGAACATCAAGAAACGCGCCGGCCACCTGTGGAGGTTTCTTTGACTGCGAACAAAAATTGCGGGAAATCGAGGCCATGGAGGCCCAGCAGGGGTCTCCGGAATTTTGGAACAATAACGAGCGCGCACAGAAGCACATCGCGACGCTAAACAGCCTGAAAAAATCGGTGCTGCCGGTGGTCGCCTTCCAAAAGCGGGTCGACGACCTGGGTGTGATGGTGGAACTGGTTGAGGCCACCTCCGGGGCCGAACTTGAAATGTACGCCAAGGAGCTGAACGAGACGGTCGCCGGCATGGTCACCGAGCTCGACGCGCTGGAAATCGCCTCCTTCCTCACGGGTCAGTTCGACCGCAACAACGCCATCTTCTCCATCCAGGCCGGCGCGGGCGGCACCGAGTCGAACGACTGGGCCGACATGCTCTTCCGCATGTACAACCGCTGGGCCGAACGCCGCGGCTTCACCGTGGAGCTGCAGGACGTGCAGGTGGGCGACCAGGCCGGCATCAGCAAGGCCACCATCCTCATCAAGGGCGAGAACGCCTACGGCTACGCCAAGGCCGAGCGCGGCGTGCACCGGCTCGTGCGCATCAGCCCATTCGACGCCAACAAGCGCCGCCACACCTCGTTCTGCGCCGTGGACGTGATCGCCGAGATCAACGAGGACATCAACATTGAGATCCCCGAGAGCGAGATCCGCGTCGATGTCTACCGCTCGTCGGGCAAGGGCGGGCAGGGCGTCAACACCACCGACTCCGCGGTGCGCCTCACCCACATTCCCTCCAACATTGTGGTCGTCTGCCAGAACGAGCGTTCGCAGATCAAGAACCGCGCCAGCGCCATGAACGTACTCAAGGCGCGCTTGTACGAGAAGAAGCTCGATGAGCAGCGCAGCGAAATGGAGAAGTTTTACGGGGAAAAAGGCGAAATCGGATGGGGCAGCCAGATCCGCAGCTATGTCCTGCAGCCCTACCAGATGGTGAAGGATCTCCGCACCGGCGTCAGCACCAGCGACACCCAGGGCGTGCTCGACGGCGACCTCGACCGCTTCATCAACGGCTGGCTCCGCGCCGGCTGTCCGCGCCACCGGAACAAGGATATCCAGATCGACGAATGACCCTGCGCTTCGCGCAGGTTCATTCGTCGATGGAAGTTTGGAGATCGGAGTTCGGAGATCGAATCCTGGCGGCTTGGACAATCGCGTGTGTGGGTTGGATACTGTAGGAGCGGCTTAATGCCGCGATGTTGCGTACACGATCGCGGCGCAAAGCCGCTCCTACACCAAATCCCGGATCGCAGCCGCGAGCTGCAAAAGGCAGATGGGAAAGGTATTCGATCTCCGATCTCCGGTCTCCAATCTCCGAAATTGCGAATCAGAACTCCGCGACCGGGAGGGCGCGGAGTTCTGATTCGCAATTTCAGCCCTTCGGCTTTCAGTCTTCAGCTTTTCATGCCCGATCTGCCCTACGCCGCCATCCGTTCCGCGCTCGACGCCCAGCCGCTGTTTGAGGCCAAGTCCTGGCAGCTCTCACCCGCGGCCTGGCCGGTCTCGCCGGAACAGGCCGAGGAACTGGCGGCCATCGGCACGGCTTGCCTGGAATTTCACCAGGCCTTGGAGACCCTTTACCTCCGTTCCGCGAGCGGCCGCAACCTCTTGCGCAACAAGACCCTGCTGGCGCCGTGGGTGGCCGAATACCTCGACCGCGGCAAACCCGCCGCGCTCATCGCCCATGCCCGCGATCCGCGCAACCGCGGCGTCCTGCCTCCCGTGCTGCGGCCCGACCTGTTGCTGACCGAGGACGGCTTTGCGCTGACGGAACTCGACTCCGTGCCCGGAGGCATCGGCCTCACGGCCTTCCTCAACCGGCTCTACGCCGGTCAGGCCGGCATCATCGGGAGCGGTGACGCGATGATCTCCGGATTCCATGCCGCGCTCGCCGCACTCCGGCCCGACGCACGGAATCCACTCATCGCCCTCGTGGTCAGCGACGAGGCCGCGACCTACCGTCCGGAGATGGAATGGCTGGCGCATCAACTGCAATTGCAGGGCAAGCGCGTGTTCTGCGTGAAACCCGAGGGCCTGTTTCCGCTGGAGAATGCGCTCTTCATCGACCGCGAGGGCAATCCCGAGAAGGTGGACGTCATCTATCGATTCTTCGAGCTGTTCGACCTGCCGAACATCGGTCCGATGCAATACATCCTCGACGCGTGGGAGCAAGGCGAGGTGGCCGTCGCGCCGCCGCTCCGGCCGTTCCAGGAGGAGAAGATCTCCCTGGCGCTGTTTCATCACCACCTGCTGCAGGATTTCTGGGCCGAACACCTGGGCGCGCGCTCCGCGAAGCTGCTCCGCCGGCTTATCCCGCATTCGTGGGTCATGGATCCCGCGCCGCTGCCGCCGGGTGCGGTGCTCGATGGTCCCCGGGCCGCCGGCCGGCACCTCAACGACTGGCGCGACCTCGCCGGCGCCACGCAGAAGGAGCGCGAGCTCATCATCAAGATCAGCGGCTACCATGAGACCGCGTGGGGCGCGCGCAGCGTCGTGCTCGGCAGCGATTGCTCGCGCGAGGAATGGCAGGCCGGCGTGGAAAACGCCATCGCCCTCGCCCCGACCAACCTCCACGTCCTCCAAACCTACCGCAAACCCAAGCGGGTTCGGCACCGTCTCTACGCAGAGCCCCAGGATGTCGAAGTCACGACGAAGGCGGGCCTGCCCTCCGAAGCCTTGGCGAAGGAGGGGCGCCTGCGGCTTTGCCCCTACTTTTTCGTGCGCGACGGACAGGCGGTTTTGTCCGGTGCGCTGGCGACTTTCTGTCCGCCGGACAAAAAGATCATCCACGGCATGCAAGATGCGGCCTTGCTCCCCACTAGGGTTTTCTCCTTAAACGAAATCCGTGCGTAACTCCGCTGTTCCTAACCGGAATTTCTTTCTCTCCCCGCGCCGACGCACACTGCTGATGGCTGCGTTGCTGGCCCTTGGGCCGGGAGTGGCGCCGGTGTCGGCCCAATTTGACCTGGCCGCGATCCGCGCCCGGGCCGAGTCGGGGGATGCGGACGCACTCAACACGCTCGGCAATCTGGCCGCCAATGGCCAGGGCGTGGCGCAGAATGATGCCGAGGCCTTGCGTCTCTACAAGCTGGCCGCGGATCTCGGCCATGCCCCGGCCAATTTCAATCTCGGCATGATGCACGAGCTCGGTCGCGGCACGGCCCGTGACTTGAAGGCGGCCTTTGCGTACTACCTGAAGGCCGCCGAGTCCGGCTTTGCTCCGGCGCAGTTCAATGTCGGCAACATGTACGCCAACGGGGTCGGCACGGAGCAGGACTATTTTGAGGCGGCGATCTGGTTCCGGCAGGCGGCTGAACGCAATGTGCCCGAGGCCCAGTACAACCTGGGCCTGGCCTATGAGCTGGGTCGCGGACTGACCAAGGATGAGACGCTCGCCGTCAAGTGGTACCGCGCGGCTTCCGACCAGGGCTATGCCCGGGCCCGCTACAACCTCGGACTGATGATCGAGGAGGGCCGCGGGATCGCCGCCGACGAAACGGCCGCTGCTGCGCTTTACCGTGCGGCGGCGGAGCAGGGGTTCGGTCCCGCGCAGAACAACTACGGCATCATGCTGGCTGAGGGTCGCGGCGGCCTCGTGCCCAATCTCATCGAAGCCTATGTCTGGCTCGCGCTGGCGGCGGAGAACGGCGTGAACCCCGTGGGGCGCGACCTGGTGGCCCGCCAACTGCAGCCCGAGCAAATCGCCCAGGCCCGCGCCCGCATGGCTGCGCTCAAAGCTTCGCCCGGCGACCGGCCGGCCGTGGCGGCCTCCGGGCCGGCACCGACCGAGCCGGCTGATCAAGCCTCAACCGCCCTGGCGGCGAAGCTCAGGTCCATGGAGGCGGATCTCGAAAAGGCGCGCGGCGAAAATACCCGCCTCGCCGCGTCCCTGCAGAATCTTCAGCAGGAAAAATCCCGCCTGGAGGAACGCATTGCCCAGTTGTCCGCCGTGGCCCAGTCCGCGCCGGCCGAGCAGGAGCGGATGCAGCTGGAGAAGAATTCCCTCCAGGCCGACAACGCCGCCCTGACCGGGCAGCTTGCCCGCAGCCAGGAGGAGTTGCAGCAGATGCGCGAGGCTGCGAGTCGGCTGCAGGAAGAGAACACCCGGCTCAGCCGCCGTCCTGCGGCCGATCCGGCGACCGCGGGTCTCCGTGAGCAGGTGGACACACTCGCCCGCGAAGCCGCCGCCCTGCGCACGGAAAATGAGACGCTCGCCGCGCAGAACCGGGAATTTACCGCGCAGCTCCAGGCGGCGCGCACGACCGCGGCCCAACCGGCTCCTTCCGCGGCCGAGGCCGCGCCGGAAAGCGAGCGCATGGCCCGGCTCGTGGCGGACAACCAGCGCCTCAACGACGAGGTCAAGCGCGCCACCATCGAGCTGGGCGCACTGGCCCGCAAATTGCGCCGCGCCGAGGCCAAGTCGGGTCCGGTGGGCGACGTGCCTGCCGGCGCCGAGCCGGGGACGGACGCTCTGACTGAAATCCAGCGCCAGCTCGCCGAAGCGCAGGCCGCCAACCGAAAGTTGACCGAGGAGAACCAGCGGCTGGCGTCGCGCCCCGCCGGCGATCCGGTGGCGGAGCAGAAACTCGCCGCGGCGGAAAAGGAATTGGGGGCATTGCGGAGCGAATTGCAGGCGCAGTCGGCCGGTCTCGAACAGGCGCGCACCGCGCTCGCCGAGACGGAACAGCGGCTGGCCGCAGCCACCGCAGCCAAGGCGGCCCAGACCCAGGGCAATGAGGAAAACCAGCGGCTGACCGAGGCGCTGGCCGCGGCCCAGGGCAAGCTCGACGAGACGCTGGCCTTGCTCGTCGCCGCGCGGCGCGAGACCGAGGAACTGCGCACCGAGGCGCAGTCCGCGCAGGGCAGCGGCGCGATCGAGGCCAACCGCCTCCGGAGCCAACTGGCCGATGCAGGTCGCGCCTTGGAGGCAAGCCGCGCGGAAAAAACCGATTTGGAAAAGCAACTGGCGGAAGCCCGGACCGCCCAGAACCAGCAGTCCGGCGACGAAATCCGGCAGATGGCGGGCGAACTGGCGGCGGCCCGGGCCCGTCTGGCGGAAGTCCAGACTACGGCCGACAAGGCGGCCCAGTCGCGACTTGATCTGGAGATGGAAAACTCCGGGCTCCGCACGGACTTCAATGCACTCAAGGACGAGGTGGCGGCCCTGCAGAGCAGGCCGGCGACCCCGGCGGATGGCGGGCAGGTGCTGGTAGACCTGCGGGCTGAATTGGCGGCAGCCAAGGACGAGGCGGCCCGCGCCGTGAGGGAACGGCAGCGCCTGGCCGCGGAGACGGCTGAGGTTAAGAACTCGTTACAGCATTCCGACGAATCGGTTGACCAACTCCTCGCGCAGGTGGGTCAGCTCAAGACCGAGATCGAGCGCCTGACGCGCGAAAATCAAAAGCTCGCCGCGGCGCCGGCAACCAGCCAGGCCGCGCCGAACGAACAGCTCGCAGCCCAGCTCGACGAAGCCGCCCGGACGCTTGAGGCGAAGGACCGGAAGATTGCCGAGCTCGGGACGCAGATCACCTCGCTGCAGCAGGATTTGGAAGTGGCGAAGCAGTCCACCGCCGCCGCGCTGGCGGCCCAGGCTACGGCGGCGCGGGCGCTGCCCGATGCCGGAGCGATGCAACTGGAGATGCAGACCCTGCAGGACCAGGTGAAGACGCTCGAGGCGCAGGTGCAGCGCGACCAGAAGAACTCCGCGGAGGAATTTGCCCGGCTGGCCGGCCAGCTGCAGCTCGCCCGCGAGTCGAACCGGGCCCTCGTCGAGGCCAATCGCGCCCTGCTGAATTCGCAAAACTCCGAGACGGCGATGGCCACCGACGAGACCGAGCAGCTCAAGGGCAAGGTGCGCGAGCTGACCGCAGCCTCCGAAAAAATCAGCCTCGAGCGCAACGGACTGCGCACACAACTTGACGACATGTTCGCCAAGCTGGCCGAGGCGGAACGCCGGCTCGCCCAGCTCAAGTCGGACGGCGACACGGCGCGCAGCCAGGCGCAGTCGGCGCAGACCGAACTCGCCGCGTTGCAATCCAAGCTGGCCGAGTCCGACCATGCGACCGACCGCCAGGGCGCGACCGTGGCGGAGTTGACCGGACTGAACGACAAGCTCACGCGCGAGAAGACCGCGCTCGAGACGCAGCTGGCCCAGCTCAAGCAGCAGGCCGACCGCAGCCAGGCGGACGTGGCCGCCCTGCGCGAACGGCTGGCGGCGAACGAACGGCTCGGTGAAATCCAGAAGGCGAATGTGAGCGACCTGGGCACGGCGAACGAGCAGCTCCAGGCGCAGGCGCAGGCCCTGACCGAACAGGTGGCGGCCCTGAAGGCGGAGAATGCCCGCCTCGGCGAGCAGGGTGGCAATGTGACGGCACTGCGGAACGAAGTCGCCGCCCTGACCTCCACCAACGATCAATTGACGGCCGAGCTCACGAATCTCCGCCGCGCCAGTGCGCAGCTGGCCCAGTCCGAACGGGCGCGGCAGGAGGCGGAGGCCCGCGTCACCAGTCTGGGAGCGGTGAGCGGCCAGTTGGCCGTGGCGCAGCGCGATCTTGCCACGCTCCGGACGGAGAATGCGCGCCTGAACGAGACGATGCAGACCCTCGAGCGCGACCGGACCGGCCGCATTGCGGCGCTGCAGCAGGAGAATGCCGCCATCAGTGCGCGGCTGCGGCAGGCCCAGGGCACGCTGGATCAGATCGCCTCGGCGGCGCGCCTGATGAACCCGAACGTCGGCGGCACGGTGGCTCCGGTGCGTCCGCTTGGCGGCGAGCCGCTGCCTCAGCCGGCCGCCACCCAGGCCCGCACGCACATCGTCGTGGACGGCGATTCCCTCTCGCGCATCAGCCTGCGCTACTACGGCACGCCGAATCGCTGGCAGGAGATTTACGATGCGAACCGCGACTCGCTCGCCGGGGCCAACGCGCTGCGGCCGGGGCAGCCCCTGCGGATTCCGTAGAGTGTTCCGGGAGCGCGACCGCCCTCGGTCGCAATCGTCCGCCTGCCAATCCTCCACTCGCTTACGCTCGTCGCTACACCTTCAGGTCGCCACATGGGCGCGCGGGCGGCCCGCAATTGACAAACGAAGTGGACGAGCCGTTCGCGCTCCCAGGTGGGCATCTGCAATCAATCGTAATCGTTCTCGGGGACCCGCACGCTCCGGACGATTGCGACCGAGGGCGGTCGCGCTCCCAGCCGAATCCTACTGATGCCGCCTCCGGAACTCTTCCAGCCGCACGGTCTGCCCGCTGAGGCGCGACTCCTCGGCGGCGAAACCGATGGCATGGCTTTCCACCGAGCGCTGGAGGGAGGAACGCATCTCGGCGGGATTGGCCCGGCGCAGCTCTTCGTGGAGCAATTCCATGAGGCCGACATCGCCGCCCAGATGGCCGGCGAATTCGCCCTGTCGGATCTCCGCGTCGTACCAAGTGGGTTGGCGGGTGGCGTGGTCGATGACGGCGATGTCGTGGCCGGTCAGGCGTTTGACCGCCTCACCTGCATGCAGCACGCCGCGGTTGCCGCGGATCTCCAGGTCCCGGCCTTCGCTGAAGGCGGACATGGTGAAGGTGGCCGTGACCTTGTTGGCGAACTCGAGGTTCACCGTCTGCCGGTCAACGGCGGTGTTGTCGCAACGGTAGACGCAGCGGCCCCACTTGCTGGTGGCGAGCCACGCCTTGATCTCGTCGTCCGTGGCGATGGTTTCGCGGTCGTACACCCAGTGCAGCCACCCGCGCTGATCGCCAAGATAGCGGTGCGCGTCATAGGGGCAGGTCGCGGCGACCGGGCAGCCATCGGTGCAGCGCGCGGGAGCGCCGGCGGGAGCATGGGCGGCGTTAAAGAAGGAGGTTGAGCCGAAACTGGAAACAGTTTCGCAGGGCGAATCGACCAGCCAGGAGAGGATGTCCAGGTCATGGCACGACTTGGAAATGATCATGGGCGAGCAGTTCGCGGTGACGGCCCAGTGGCCGCGCACGAACGAGTGGGCCTGGTGAAAGAGACCGACGCCCTCGGTGGCGTTGATGGCGGCGACCTCGCCCACAGCGCCGGCGGCCAGCAGGTCCTTGATTTTGCTGTAGAAGTTCGTGTAGCGCAGGACGTGGCAGACCAGCACGCGGCGGCCCAGGCGGGCGGCGGCGGTTTCCAGGCGCTGGACGTCGTGAAAATTGGTCGCGATGGGTTTTTCCAGCAGCACGTCGTAACCCAGCTCCATAGCGGCAATGCAGGGTCCCACGTGCAGGGGATCCTGGGTGGCGATCATCAGCACGTCGGCGAGTTTGCCGGCGGCAAAGAGCTCCCGGTCGTTGGCGAACGTGCGGAGGCCGGGATTTTTTGAAAGCTGGCGCACCCGTTCCAGCCGGTCGGGAACAGGGTCGGCGGCGGCGACCACGCGGTAGTGTTCCGGCATGGCGGCGGCGAGGGCGCTGTAGACTTGAACGCGGGAGCCGCAGCCGACGGCGGCGAGGGTGAGGGGCGAGGAGGGCATGGAGTCAGCCGAGCTTGGGGAAAAACGCGGCTCAGGGAAGTGTGCGTTTTGGCAAAGACGGCGACGCCGCGAAAGTAGCGCGGTGCTTTAGCCCGCGCCTTCCTGCCACGCCGTCAGTTGAGCTCCCAACCCAGTGCCGGCTAAAGCGCGGCACTACGTAATTTTGAGACTCAGGCGCTTTGCAGCCCGTCGGCGGTCAGTTCCTGAAAATAGTATTCCCGGATGCCTTCCTCAAGGTCCTGGCGCGAATGGATGCTCTGCAGGCCCGTGGCGCGGCTGTCGCTGAGCACATAGGCCCAGCGGGCGGGGGCGCCGCCTTCAGGTTTGAGAAGCACGACATGACCGGCCGGCTTCGGGTCCTCGTTGAGGAAGACGTCGGTGAGCCTTTGGGCGCCGGGCAAGGTGCAGGCATCGCTGCCGGCGGGCCGGAAGCGCAGCACACTGCGGGGCGGGTTCATGCGGCAGTGGCTTTGCGGACGGCGGCGGCCTTGGCCACCTCGCTGGCGAGATGGTTGAAGAAGGTGTCGCGCCGTTCGCGGGCGATTTTCAGATCCTTCGTACCCAGGGAACGACGGATGCGTTCCTTGGTGAAGGGGGTGGGGTGCACGGTGTAATGCAAGAACCACGTCCCGTGATTGTTCCACAAGTGGTGGTTGGCGTTGTCGGGACGGACACGGATGCCGGGGAGTTTGGTGATGGCTGACATGATGCGTGATAGTTCGGGTTGGGAGTTATCGCGCATCAGGGTTGAAAACAAAAAACCGACCTGGGCATCAGGTCGGTCTCGTCTTCGGGAGCGTTCTTGGTTCGCCCCCCTTGCGGGTGACGCACATCCGGGGTTTCCCCCGATCCACCGTGGCCGCTCCCGGCCCGGTTGGCGGAGCCGGCTTTTGAGGGCCGACTCGTTCCTGATGCGAGGCCAAACGTGGCGTTTGGGCGGTCGCTGTCCAGCATTTATTTTTCACTCCCGGTCCCGGGCCTGCGGCTGATCGGGTGAAGAAGGACGCAAAGGAAGTTTGACCGGGAAGTCGGATAAGAGCTAAACCCCTCCCCATGAAAACGAAGGCATGGTCCCTGCGTCAGGCTGTACTTCTGGCAGGCCTGCTCTGCTTGGTTCATCCGGTGGCGGCACAGGTCTTCTTATCGGCCAATGGATATGAATGGGATATATCCGCCGATAGCGGTTATGTGAGTGATGGTGGCGACGATGCCTTCGATGGTTATGGCGAGCTATCGCTGCGCATCATGGACCTTAGTCTGACTGTCCTGGGTGAAAACACATATGTTGGCGGCTTCAATCTGACCTTGGATGGACGGACCCATTACTCCTCGACTTCACCGCAATTCAGCGGCGTCACGGTCAACCGCACCATCTATGCCCCGGCTGATCAGAACTACCTGAGATACTACGATACCTTCACCAACACCACGGGTGCACCGCTGATTCTGACCACCGTTTTTGGCGGCAACCTCGGTTCTGATTCGGACACCACTTTGTCGCGGACTTCGTCGGGCGATACAACGCTCACCACAGGTGATTTCTGGGCGATCACCTTCGAGAATGCAGATCTGAATCCGGCGGGACCCGTGCAGAACGATCCGGTGGTCGGAGTGCTGTTCGGCAACACCTCGGTCCTGCAGGGTTTCACTTCCGAAGAGGATATTGGCACCGTCTTTACCAATAATTGGGTGCCGTACGTCGGGGTGACGCCCAATGTTTACGGCGATGACGGATTGAGCTACCGTTTCCAATTCACCCTCCAGCCGGGACAGACTTCGGCCCTGTTGTATTTTCTCTATCGCGGGCAAGCCGAGGTTAACGCTGACAATCCCCTGAGCCTGTACGGCAGTTATGATGACGGACTGCTAGCTCCCGGACAGCTCGATCTCGCGACGACTGTGCTCTCCAATCTGTCGGTCAATCCCAACTATGACGGCCTGAGCCAGATGCAGATTGATCAGATCATCAATTTCACGCCGGTGCCCGAGCCCTCGACCTGGGTCATGATGTTGGGCGGCTTGGCTGGGGTGGCGGTTTATCTCCGCCGGCTACGTAGCGCGGAGCTTTAGCCCGCGCTTCTTACGCCTCATCGCCAGTCGGGCCAGCAAACCAGTGCCGGCTAAAGCACGGCACTACGTGAATATGCCTGCTCACGTCTTTTGCGATTTCAGCCTGGGCGAAAATCAGCGGCCGTCGGCGGCGCGTTCCAGAGCCGCAATATCGATTTTTACCATCTGCATCATGGCTTCCATCGCCCGCTTGGCCCGGCCGGGGTCGGGATCCTTGAGCAATTCTGAAAGGCGGATGGGGACGATCTGCCAGGCCAGCCCCCACCGGTCCTTGATCCAGCTGCAGGCGATTTCCGTGCCCCCGGGTTTCAGCGCGGCCCAAAGGCGATCCACTTCCGCCTGATCCACGCAGTGAATTTGAAACGAGACTGCCTCGGTGAAGGTGAACTGCGGCCCGCCGTTCAGCCCGAGGTACGGGTTGCCCGCGAGGGTGAATTCGACCGTCAGCACCGAACCGGCCGGGCCGCTCGGGGTGTCGACGGGTGAACGGAACACATGATCAATGCGCGAATTCGGGAGGAGCGAGACGTAGAATTTTGCCGCTTCCTCAGCCTGACCGTTGAACCAGAGGCAGGGGGTGATCTTGTTCATGGGGTGTGGGTGGGGTGGCGAAGGGGTTCGCCGATCAAAGTCTTTCTCTTTCCTCTTTATCTTTCTCTTTCGTCAGG
>CAZFHG010000124.1:0-11219 GCA_964518665.1 uncultured Opitutaceae bacterium
GATCTCGTGGGCGGCGCCGCACTCGACGATGGCGGCCTGCTTCTCCTGCTCGGAGTAACAATACCGCGTGATCTTCTTGTTGCGGACGCGGAAGAGGGGCGTCTGCAGGATGAAGAGGTGGTTGTTGCGGATGACGTCGGGGAAGAACTGCAGGAAGAACGAGAGCAGCAGTAGCCGGATGTGCATGCCGTCCACGTCGGCGTCGGTCGCGATCACGATCCGGTTGTAGCGGAGTCCGTCGAGGCTCTCCTCGATGTTCAGCGCGGACTGGAGGAGGTGGAATTCCTCGTTCTCGTAAATAACCTTCTTGGTGAGTCCGTAGGTGTTGAGGGGTTTGCCCTTGAGGGCGAAGACCGCCTGGGTCTGCACGTCGCGGGTGGCGGTGAGGGAACCGGCGGCGGAGTCGCCTTCGACGATGAAAAGGGTGCTTTCCTCGGCGCGTTCGTTGCGGTCGCCGAGGTGGAGACGGCAGTCGCGGAGCTTGCGGTTGTGGAGGGAGGCCTTCTTGGCCCGCTCGCGGGCGATGTTGCGGATGCCGGCGAGCTCCTTCCGCTCGTGCTCGTTCTCCTCGATCTTGCGCTTGATGGTCTCGGCGGCCTCGCGGTTCTTGTGCAGCCACGTGTCGAGCGACTGCTGCATGAACTTGCCGATGAATTCCTTGATGGACGGGCCCTTGGGTCCCATGTCGGCCGAGCCGAGCTTGGTCTTGGTCTGCGACTCGAAGACCGGCTCCTGCACGCGGACGGCGACGGCGGCGTCGATGGACTGGCGGACATCGGCGGCCTCGTAGTCCTTCTTGAAATGGTTGCGGATGGTCTCGACGAGGGCCTCGCGGAAGGCGGCGAGGTGCGTGCCGCCCATCGTGGTGTGCTGGCCGTTGACGAAGGACCAGTATTCCTCGCCGTAGTGGTTGCCGTGGGTGAAGGCGACCTCGATGTCCTCGCCCTCGAGGTGGATGATCGGATAGAGCGGCTCGCCGCTGAGTTCCTTCGTGAGCAGGTCCTTCAGGCCGTTCTCGGATTTGAAGGGCTTGCCGTTGAGCGTGAGCGTGAGGCCGCGGTTGAGGAAGGCGTAGTTCCACAGCATGTCCTCGATGAACTCGGTACGGAAACGGAAGTCGGAGCCAAAAAGGGCAGTGTCGGGGACGAACTCGATGATCGTGCCGTTGCGCTCGTCGGTCTTGGTCACGCGCGACTGGGACTTCAGCTTGCCGCGTTCGAATTCTACGACCTTGGTCTCGCCGTCGCGGACAGCCTGGGCGCGGTAGCTGAAGGAGAGGGCGTTGACGGCCTTCTGGCCGACGCCGTTAAGGCCGACCGCCTTCTGGAAGGTCTCGGAGTCGTACTTGGCGCCAGTATTGATGATGGAGACGCAGTCCACGAGCTTGCCGAGCGGGATGCCGCGGCCGTAGTCACGCACACGCAGGGTGCGCTCGTTGAGCTCAATCTCGATCTTGCGGCCGGCACCCATCGTGAATTCGTCGATGGAGTTGTCGATGGTCTCCTTGAGCAGGACGTAGATGCCGTCCTCGGCATGGGCGCCGTTGCCCAGCCGCCCGATGTACATGCCGGGGCGGAGGCGGATGTGCTCCAGGGAACTGAGGGTCTTGATGCTGGCTTCGGTGTAGGCTTGGGCCATTGCGTGTGATTGAGGGTTGCGCGTAGCGTCGGGCTGCCCGCGGTCGTGACAAGCGAAAATCCTGCGCGTTGCGCTGCGAAAGGGAAGCAAACCGCAAACATTTTAACCACGGATCGCACGGATCGCACGGATGCCAAACCATTTTACAGGAGAAAGCAGAGGGAGCGGAGAAATACGTCTGATCCAGGTCAATGATTCGACCTCTGCTCCCTCCGTGGCCTCCTGTTAAACTGCTTTGGTTCGGATTCGGCAGAGCAATCCAAATCTTCCTCCATCCTAGCTCTCTTGGCGCGAGACTCGCCTTGGACTCATATTTCCGGATCCCATCCGTGCGATCCGTGCAATCCGTGGTTAAAAAATAATAACTTTACTGAATCCCCTATCCGACCCTTGCCGCAGCAATGGAGCGGTCTAGATTTGGCCAATCTCCCCATGAATAAAAAACTTCGCCTCACCCTCGTCATCGTCGTCGGCCTGGTAGTGGTGGTTTACATCGGGCTCACCTTCTTCCTCGGCTCGATCGTCAAGGCCGGCGTCAACTCCTTCGGACCCAAGCTCACCCAGACCAAGGTCGTGCTGGCGGGCGCGCACATCTCACCGCTGACCGGTTCCGGCAACCTGTCGGGCCTGGCCGTGGGCAATCCCAAGGGCTGGAGCGACGCGAATGCCTTCTATCTCGGGAAGATCCACCTCGACGTGGAGCCCTTCTCGGTCCTGGGCGACCACATTGTGATCAATGAGCTCATCATCGATCAGCCGGAGTTCCTCTACGAAACTAAAATCATCTCCAGCAACATCAAGGATCTGCTCAAAAACATCGAAGAGTTCACCGGTCAGGGCGGCGAAGAACCCAAGTCCAAATCGGGCAAACCCATCAAGTTTGTCGTGAAGAAATTCCGTCTAACCAACGGTACGGCCAGGCTGGGTGTCGGCCCCGCCGCCATTCCCCTGCCCCTTCCCCCCATCGCCATGGACAACCTCGGCGTGGAGGAGGACGGCATCACACCCGACCAGCTCGCCGGCGTCGTCATGAAAAAGGTGCTCGGCAGCATCGTCCAGGCCTCGGCCCAGGCGCTCACGAAGTCCGGTTCCACCTCGGGCGCCGCCGCCGCCGAAGCGGTGCAAGACGCCGCGAAGAAAACCGGCGACAGTCTGAAAAAACTCTTCGGCAAATAAGCCGCACCGCCATGACCCCGCGCTTCACCGGTCTGCCGTTCTTCGTCTATCCCGTGACCGACATGCCGAGGGCGCGGGCCTTTTACACCGGTGTGCTCGGACTAAAGGAGACCGCCAATTGGGAAAACCAATGGATCGAATACGACATCGGCGGCGGCACGCTGGCGATCTCGGGCTTCATGCCAGACGCCACCCCGGGTCGCGCCGGGGCAGCCGCGCTGGAAACCGATGATTTTGACGCAGTCGTGGCCGAGCTGAAGTCCCGGGGCGTGACCTTCGTCCTCGAGCCGACCGACACCGGGGTCTGCCATTTTGCCCGGTTTCTCGACAGCGAAGGCAACCACCTCGTGCTGCATCGGAAGCATTGAGCAGTATGCTTCGCCGAGGTAGGGCGGGGCTCTGACCTGTACTTTAACGTCACATCCGCAATGGCGCGTGCAAAAGTCAGGTCATAGACCTGCCCTACTTCCAAGCTTCACGTTCAAGCGATTATGCGCGATTAGATAAACCCTGCCTGCAACAGTATCCGCACCCATGAAAATCACCTACTTCCTCGAAATCCTCTCCTCCTGGTGCCATTACACCGAGCCGGTCTGGGCCGAGTTGAAGCGCCGCTACGCCGGGCGCGTGGAATTCGATTGGAAAATCGCCCTCATGCGACCGGAGGATTTCCCCGTCTCCCGCGCCCAGTGCGACTGGTTTTACCAGCGCAGCGGCGGCACGGTCATGCACAATCCCTACATGCTGAACTCCGGCTGGTTCGAACCGGCGCGGCAGGGACACTACGAGGCCGCCAACGTGGTCGCCGAGGCCGGACGTGAACTCGGCGTCACCGACGACCGGATCCGCCTCGCCCTCACCCACGCCGGCCTCCGCGAGGGCCGGAAGATCGGCGACGTCGCGGTGGCCATCGCCGTCGCGGCCAAGGCCGGCCAGCTCGACGCCCGCAAGCTGCGCCGCGCCGCCTCGCTGCCCGCCGTTCGCGCCCGGGTTGATGCCAGCACCGCGGAATTCTTCGCCCACCAGATCAACCAGCGGCCGGCCTTCGTGCTCACCGACGCCATCGGTGACAAGGCCGTGTTCTCCGGCCTCGTGCGGATCGAGCCGCTCGCCGCCACAATCGAGGCGATGCTCAGCGACTCGGCCGCCTACGCCGCCCATGCCGTTCACCACGGCAAGCCACCCTCCACCTGAGCCCCGACTCGCCTTCCCTCATTCCCTGAATCCCCCATTCCCTCCAACCCTCCCATGTCCCGCCAAGTCCACGTTGGCCTCATCGGTTGCGGCAACATCAGCGAAGCCTACTTCGCCGGTTGCGCCCGCTACGATATTCTCAAACTCACCGCCTGCGCGGACCTCGACCCGGCCCGCGCGCGGGCCAAGGCCGAAAAGCACGGCATCCGCGCCTGTTCGGTGGATGAGCTGCTGGCCGATCCATCCATCGAGATCGTCATCAACCTGACCATCCCGCAGGCCCACGCGCCGGTCAACGAGCGCATCCTCCGCGCCGGCAAGCACGCCTACACCGAAAAACCCTTCGCCCTCGATGCGCAGGAGAGTCGCCGTGTGCTCGCCCTCGCCAAGCGCCGCAAACTCCTCGTCGGTAGCGCGCCCGACACCTTCCTCGGTGGCGGCATCCAGACCGCGCGACAGTTGCTCGACGACGGCGTGATCGGCCGTCCGCTGGCCGCCACTGCCCACATGCTGTGCCGCGGCCACGAGTCGTGGCACCCCGCGCCTGAGTTCTATTACAAGCGCGGCGGCGGCCCGATGTTCGACATGGGTCCCTATTACGTCACCGCCCTCGTCAACCTGCTCGGCCCCGTGCGGCAGGTCAGCGGCATTACCAAGGCCTCCTTCCCCACCCGCCTCATCACCAGTCAGCCGCTTGCGGGCAAGAAGGTGAAGGTCGAGGTCCCGACGCATTATTCGGGCACGGCCGAGTTCGCTAACGGCGCCGTCGCCACGCTCATCGTGAGCTTCGATACCTACCCGATCCCCAATCAGCCGTGCATCGTGATCTACGGCAGCGAGGGCACGATGATCGTGCCGGATCCCAATACGTTCACCGGTCCGGTGCGGGTGCGCCGGGGCGCCGATGCGAACTACAACGAGATTCCCCTCACCCACTCCGACCAGCGCCTGCGCGGCACCGGCGTGGCTGACATGGCCTACTCGATCCTGCGCCGGAAACGCCGCCACCGTTGCAGTGGCGAATTGGCCCACCATGTCATCGAGATCATGTCCGCCTTCGAAAAATCCTCCACGCTCGGCCGCCACGTGCGCCTGACCTCCACCGTCGCCCGGCCCGCCGCGCTCCCGCCCAGCCTGCCCCTCAACCTGCTCGACGCATAACCGCCGCCATGCCACCCGACCAAGCCAGCGTTTCCGTCCGCCACAATTCCGCCCAGAGCCGCTACGAAACCGAAGTGGACGGGCACCTGTCCTACGTCGAATACACCCAGGACGGCAATTGCCTGACCCTCACCCACACCTTCGTGCCACCGGAATTGCGCGGGCGCGGCATCGCTGAAGTGCTGGTGCGCACCGCCCTGGACGCCGCCCGCGCCGCCGGCCGCCGGGTCGTACCGCAATGTTCCTACGTCGCACGCTTCATCGCGAAGCATCAGGAATACCAGCCCTTGGTGGATGCCTGAGACGGTGAGCCCGTTCATCGGAGCCACGGAGGTCAGGCGATCGCGCACCCAGACCAACCGATACGAGCAATCGTAGGCCAGCCCGCTGGCGGGCGCGGGTTGGGGGCGCGCCAGCGCGCTGACCTACCGCAGCCAATTCTAGCTAACGATACGGTTGGACCCAGGACAACCGGAGTTGGGGGGGGCGAGCAGTGGTGTGTTTTCAAACTACTCAATAGCCATTGTCATTCTGAACGCAGTGAAGAATCCAGTGTGCGTTTATCGTAGTCCTCGACTGACGTGCACTGGATGTCAAACTAGGCCTGTGGCCTAGACTTCGCTACGCTCAGAATGACAATCTGGGATCTGAATACATACCACAGCTCGCTCCCACCTCCCTGATATCGGCAATTAAAGACGCACCTTGGTGGCCTGAAATCCGGACAATTTCCGGCACAAAAACTGAACGCGCCGGCGTGTCCAAGCATCCAACAAGTGGGGAGGCGTGACATCCCCGCGGATGCCCGACCTCCGTCCGGCCCATCGGTTGCCTGCCATACCTAAAATATTGGAAAGGAGCATCCAGCATCATGCCTGCAACAAACACCCGTCCGCGCATTCACCTTCTCATCGGCACCCTGTGCCTGATGCTTTTGCCCGTTCTCAACGCGGCCGAAGCCCCGAAAACCACACGTTTCGCGATCACCGAGCAAGAGCACCTGACCTTCGCCAAACCCACGACCACCGGCATGGCCGTACAGATGGTCCTGCGGCTATTGCCAGCGCACCTGCCAGCCGTCCTGCCCAAGGAGGCCACGCTTACCTTGGCCGACGGAGCGAGCCACATCCTTTGGGAAGGGCCACTCGCCGTCAGTGTTACGGCCGCCGGTCATGTACATGTCGCCGGCGAACTGCCACCCCGCGCCGTCGAATCCATCCTGATCTGCGACCGGGGCATCGTGAGTTTCGCCAATGGTGCCGAACCGCTGACCATTGCCTTTTTCCGGGAACACGCGCTCAAGCCACTCGGCGAAGTCGTCCCGGAAATGGGCGGGAAGCCGTTCTTCTTCAATCTGCCGGAAATGGTGCCAGTCCCCGCCCAGCCGGGCATCGGCGCCCCGCGGGCCGCGGTCGAGAAATATGTCATCGCGGTGCTGGATTGGGACCGTGAGGTCCAGACTGACATGGACGAGGCCAAGAACATCCTCGCCCGCGCCCGCTCCCT
The DNA here is from genome assembly GCA_964518665.1 of uncultured Opitutaceae bacterium. Classification (GTDB taxonomy): domain Bacteria; phylum Verrucomicrobiota; class Verrucomicrobiia; order Opitutales; family Opitutaceae; genus UBA2377. The sequence continues at coordinate 6,676 of CAZFHG010000124.1, forward strand.
CTGGCGCGACTTGCGCACCGCCGACCGGCCGCCCTGGCCGAAGCCGGCCCTGAAGGAATTCGATGCCCTCTATGACCGCGTCCTCGAACAAAACGAGGGCCTGCGCCAGGCCCGCGCGACTGTCCGGACCAAGGCGAAGGACTTCATCCGCCAATGGAACACCGCCCATGTGACAGCCACCAGCAAGGACCGGCCATTCTCCCTGGAGTTCTATCGCGACACCTGATTGACGCTAGGCCAGATTGATCCTCGGAGCCCGGCATAGGGCGAACCGTTCCCGGTGAGACGCATCCGGGCGGGTGTTGAACCGGCCCGGTGAGGACGCCTCGCCCTACCGTTTGTCCGCCCGGCCCCGATTTCACCTGCGGCTCAAACGTGGCTGCACTGAAAATGCGGCCTGGTTGTAGGAGCGGCTTTAGCGGCGATATCGCACTCCCAGTCGCGGCATAAAACCGCCGACAGGAACGCCGAATATATTAAAGACCGGCCCTACTTGTGCTCGCCCCGGTAATCCTTCTCCCCGGCGGTGACGGCAATGGGGAGCTGATTCTCCTTCGGTGGCAGTGGACACGTGGCAAAGGGCGTAAAGGCGCACGGCGGGTTGATCGCGCGGTTGAAGTCGAGCACGACCTTCCCGTCCTTCGGGGGCTCCGCATACAGAAAACGCGCGGCCCCGTAGGTTTCTTCGCCGCTGGTCAGGTCGGAGATGATGAAAAACAGGGGCTCGTCCGGCGATTCCTGCAGCGGCAACAGCGCCAGTGTGTGCCCGTCCCGCGTGAACACGGCCCGGCCCAGCACCAGCGCCTTCGATTCCTGCCCGAGAATATTTTTGATCGGCACCTCGCGCGGCTGGTCGAAGGCCTCCCACGCTGCCTCGATGCGCCACGACGGATCCACCGGAAAATAATCGATGCCGGCAAACCGGCTGCGCCGCTCCGAGGCGCTGTCCTTCACCCGCAGGGCGCGCTGGCCGCCCCGCTCGATGACGTGGATGCTCATCGTGCCGCAGGCGACCGACACCGGCCGGCCGCTCCGGCCGTCACCCAGGTTCACAGACAGCACGGGCTCACCGTTGACCAGCGCTTCCACGCCGGGACTGACCTGCAGCCGGACGTTGCCATCCTCCGCCAGGATCATCGTGCCAAAACGCGCCGGGCCCGCCGCCAGCACGATCTTGTTTTCCGGCGCACGGCCCACGGTGTTTTCACCAAGGGTGAGAAAATGCAGCCCGATCAGCGACAGCCAGCCCTCGGGGGCCGTGAGGCGCTTCACCCGCTCGGCGCGTTCCGTGGCGAGCTCCTGCGCATAGTCGTCCGCCCGCGCAACTGCGGTGGAAAGCCACAGGATGATGGCACAGAAAATTATCCGAGGGAGCATGTCTGGACCGGATTTAGGCGGAAATGAACACGAGTGGCTGCGAAGTGGCACGAGAGGAATTTTATAAGAACAGATACCCCTGGAGCGGCTCCGCCGCAACCGAAGGGAAGGTCTTTTTACCACAGATTGCACAGATGAGCACTGCTATCTGAATCTTGGCGTGATCGAGGGAAATCTTGGATTTGTGCAGGTTTCCCATTTAACCCCACGGATCGGCAATCTGTGCCCATCCGTGAAATCTGTGGCTCAAAACGTCTTTCATCCGGCTGCAGCGGAGCCGCCGTGGAACCACCGCGCCACTCAGAGCTTCATCCGCTTGTACGTGTCGCCGTAGAGGACGAGCGTATCGGCGTCCTTGATCTCGATCATCGAGCGGGCGCTCGTGATGAGCACTTCCTGGCCGTTCACCGTCGCCGCGCGGGCCGTGAGCAGGGACTCATCCGGCTTGGGGCCGTACTTGACGATGCGGACATTGCCCGAACGCACGATGGTCATCCAGCGGTCGCCCGGCTTCGAGCCGGTTTCAAATTCGCCGGCAACGATGTTCAGCAGCCGCTCCGTCGCGGCGGCCCCCAGCATCTCGTGCGGGGGCAGCAGATCCGGTGGCGGACGCATGAGCATCCAGCCTGAGACCGCGTTGATCGTGCCAAAGAGAATGACCAGGGCGGCTACTTTGACCCAGCGGGGAATGGAACTGAGGGCGCCGCCACCGCCGTTGCCGGAAGACTGGCGCGCCGTCGCCTTGGCCGCATGCTTGGTGTCCGGCGTGTGGTCGCCGACGGTGGTGAGAATCTCCTCCACGGTCATTTCCCGCGTGCCGGACTTCAGATTCCAACTGTGCAGGCGCAGGCGGCCGTTGGCGGCCTTGACCATGAAGACGCCATGCGGGCTCGTGATGCGGATTTCGGGGGCCGCCGGATCAGCCGGCGCCTGTTGCGCCACGGCCTTTTCCATGGCCAGCAGAATCTCGCGCAACCGCACGGCATCGACCGCGGGCAACTCGCTGTCCGCATGCCTCACCCCGACCTCCCGGGCATCGGGAGTCAGGTGGCGGAAGTTGAGTTTGTAGATCATGGGAGTCATCAGCGTTCGATGATGAATATCCCGTCACCATTGGCTCCGGTGCGGAAACTGCCGGTTGAAAGATTGCCGTCGTCGGCCACGATATCAATGTCCCGCAACTGGTTGGCATCAACCACCAGCGGTGAATCATTGGTCCCTGAAATTGCGATGGCGGCCTTGTAGCGCACACCCGCATGCAGCTGGTCCTGCTCCCAGTTGTAGCGGCCGCCCATCGGGGTGACCCGGGCCCAGGCGGTGCTGTTTAACTGCCCTTCCAGACCGGCTGGAATCGCGCCCGGATCCGTATCGGCCGGCCAGGAGCCCTTCTCTTGGGCGTAAGTGTTGAAAACCGCGGCAAAAGTCCGGAAGTCACTGGCAATCGTCGTCGAACGGGACCGCCGCTGAATCTTCTGGAATGCGGGAATGCTCAGCATCGCGAGCAAACTGACGATAACCATGACCACCATGATTTCGACCAGTGTGAACCCGCGGTGCCTGTGGCACGCCTTCCGGGCGCTGTCCTTCGGAAAAATTTTAGCTTCTGCTGTCAATCTGTGGGGCGAGAATCGACGTTTAGTTTCCACGTGGCAAGCCCGCGGTAGCTGCGGTTCGTGTTTTTTTACGCACGTAATTGCGGATATGAATCGGTCTTGTTCACCAGTGAAAAATCGCGGGATTAACCGGGAATCCCACCATTCAGGCCTATCCGGCGGGCACGGCAGCCGGCTTTGAATCTGAGCGCAATATCCATGATTCAACGAGGAATGGGCCGGCCGGCAACAGGCTCGCCAGCAACACCCAACCGGTGCGCCGCCAGTCCCAGCGATGCGCCCGCGCCGCCTGCAGCGCGACGAGGACGTAGAGGATGAAAAGCACGCCGTGCGCCATCCCGACGATGCGCACCGCCCCGGGATAGCCGGCCAGATATTTCAAAGGCATCGCCACGCCCAGCAGCAGAAGGAAGGAAATGCCTTCCGCCCAGCCGGTCACCCGCAGGCGGCCCAAGTTTGTTTTCATCCACGTCATGGGCCGCAGGGAATGTCACCCCGCCGCCATGGCAAGCCCGCACGCGAAATTTCATCGCCTCCCCGGCCGGCTGCCCCGAGAACTCCCGGGGCGCGCATGAAATTCTGCATCGTCACCGACATGGAAGGTCTGGCCGGCGTGGATCACTGGGACCAATGCTACGCCGTCGACGACCAGGATCCGGCCTACTTGCACGGTCTCGCCCAACTCGCCGCCGATACCAATGCGACCATTGCAGGCTGCTTTGATGCCGGTGCCACCGAGGTGTGCGTGTGGGACGGCCACGGCCGCAACCGCCAGCAAGCCTTCACGCGCGTGCCGCTCGATCCGCGGGCCACGCTGCGCCGGCTCGTCCATGGTGCTCCGATCAGTCTCGAAGGCCTCGATGCCTCTGTCGCCGGGGTGTTCATGGTCGGACAGCACGCGATGGCCGGCACACTCCAGGGATTTCTCGACCACACCCAGTGCCCCAAGGAAATCTGCCGCCTGCTGATCAACGGTCAGGAGCATGGCGAGATGAGCCAGTTCGCCCTCTACGCCGGCGCGAGCGGTGTGCCGCTGCTGCACGTTTCCGGTGACGAGGCGCTTTGCGGCGAAGCCCGCCGGCTCTTTCCGTGGGCCGCCACCACCGCCACCAAACGCGGCACAGGCTGGGCCGCCTGCAAACTCTACCCGGTTGAGACGGTGCGCGCGCGCATCCGCACCGACGTCGCCGCCGCCATCCGTCGCCGCGATACGGCCCGCCCCTGGCGTTTGCCCATGCCGGCCGAGATCACGGTGGAATTTGGCTGGAGCGAACTCGCCGACAAACTGGCCGTCATCCCCGGCGTCCGCCGCCGGCACGCGCGCACAGTGTCTTGGACCATCAGCGATCCGCATTTCATCTACAACTGGCCGTCGCCTGACTGGCACCCGCCGGGATAGCACATCACCGTCAGGTCCTGTGTGTGTGACCTCTCGCTGCCGGAAACTGGCCAAACCTTTCCTGCGGATCACGTGGATATTCGCGGTTAATACCTCCGTGATCCGCGTTTATCCGCGAGATACGCGGTAAGGATTGCATTCAGGGCTGTGGTTCA
>CAZFHG010000125.1:0-11120 GCA_964518665.1 uncultured Opitutaceae bacterium
CATCCTGACGAAAGAGAAAGATAAAGAGGAAAGAGAAAGATAGGGCTGCCGGATTGATACAAAGGCGGGGATCAGGGCCCTCGCCCTCCATCTCCCCCTACGCCCTGCTCAGTGCTCCGTGCAAGTACAGGCGTACTCGGCGTGCTGGCAGCCGCTGCAGGTTCCGAGGTTGAGATCGAGGCGGAAGTTTTTCGGCTTGGCGCCGGGGGCGGCGCGGACCTGGACGACCACACGATACGCTTCTCCGGCCGGAAGGGGCTGGCTTGAAACCAGGGCATCACCGTTAGGCACGAGGGGAAGCGTCACCCGGCCGTCAGCGGGTTCGGCGGTGACAGTGACGACCTGCGTCCCGGGCGGCACCGGCTTCAGGGCCGCATCATAGAAGGTGATCTCGACCTTGCGGTCGGCGGTCACGAAGAACTCGGTCGCGTGCGGCTCGGTGGCGAGCAGCCGCCCGCCCTTGGGGCCGGCGACGATCTGGTCCTCGCCCAAGGCTAGGGTGGCGGTGGCGCAGGCCACCAAGGCGAGGAGGAGGTGTTTGGTTTTCATTGGAATCATCTTTGAACCACGGATTGCACGGATTTCACGGATGGGATTTGGAATCCGTGGTTAAATGGCTTTGGCCATCCTGCCTTCGATCCAGTCGTAGATCACGGGCAGGACGAGGAGGGTGAGGAGGGTGGAGGTGAGGATGCCGCCGATGACGACGGTCGCGAGCGGACGCTGCACCTCGGCGCCGGGGCCGGTGGAGAGCGCCATTGGCAGGAAGCCGAGCGACGCGACGAGGGCGGTCATGAGCAGCGGACGCAGCCGGGTGAGCGTCCCTTCGACCACGGCGGGGCGAACGGCACTGCCCTGCCGGCGCAGGAGGTTGATGAAGCTCAGCAGCATGATGCCGTTGAGCACGGCGATGCCGGAGAGGGCGACAAAACCGACGGCCGCGGGAATGGTGAACGGCAGGCCGCGCAGCCAGAGCGCGGCGACACCGCCGACGGCGGCCAGCGGCACGCAGACAAAGATCATCGCCGCCTGTCGGGCGCTGCCGAAGGTCGCGTAAATGAGCGCGAAGATCAGGGCGAGGGCGGCCGGCACGATCAGGGCGAGTCGGGCGCGGGCGGCCTGGAGGTTCGCGAACTGGCCGCCGAACTCGAAGGTGTAGCCCGGCGGGAAGGGCAGCGAACGCCGGAGCGCGGCGGTGGCCTCGTGCACGAAACTCTCGGTGTCGCGACCGCGGACGTTGATGAGAATCGCCACGCGGCGCTGGGTGTCCTCGCGCGTGATGGTGCCGACCCGGTCGGCCACGGTGAGGTCGGCGAGACGGGACAGCGGCACCTGCACGCCGTCGTCCTCGTCGGTGCGCACCGGCAACTCGCGCAGGGTGGCGAGGTCGAGCCGGCTGGACTCGGGCAGGCGCACGACGACCGGCACGCGACGGCTGCCCTCGACCAGGGCACCGGCCTCGCGTCCGCCGAGCGCGGTGGCCACGACGCGGTTGATCTCGTCGGCGTGCAGATTGAGGCGCTGGAGGGGGCCGCGCTTGGCGGTGATCTCAAGCACCGGCACGCGGCCGAGGGCGTCGAATTCGACGTCGCCGCCGCCGGGGATGCCGCGAAGCACGTCGCGCGCAGCGCCGGCCAGGCGTTCGAGCTCCGCGAAGTCGTCACCGTAGATCTTGAGCGAGAGGTCGGCGCGAGCGCCGGCCATGATCTCGTTGAAACGAAGCTGGACGGGTTGCGTGAAGAGGTAGGTCTGGCCCGGGATGGTCGCGGTCAGCTCGGCGCGGATGAGCTCGACCAGTTCCGCCTTGGTGACCGGGCGGCCGCCGACTTTTCTCCAGGTTTCGCGCGGGTGGAAGAAGACGTAGGTGTCGGAGGTGTTCGGGCCCATCGGGTCCATCGCGATCTCGGCCGTGCCGAGGCGCGCGAAGAGGTGGCGGATCTCCGGGAATTTCTCCCGCAGGAGCCGCTCGGAGCGGCGCTGCAGGTCGACGGATGCGTCGAGGCCGACGCTGTTGCCGCGGATCATCTGCAGGGCGATGGCGCCCTCGTCCAGTTGCGGAATGAACTCGGCGCCAAGGCGGGTGAACTGCCAGCCCGCGCCGGCCACGAGCAGGAGGGCGCAGACGACCACGAGTCCGCGGGCGCGCAGGGCGCGGTCGAGCAGCGGGGTGTAGAGGGCCTTGACGGCGCGGACCAGCCAGCTTTCGCGCTCGCTGAGTTTCCCGGAGAGGAACTGGGCGCAGAGCACGGGCATCAGGGTGAGCGCGAGGGCCAGCGCGCCGCCGAGGGCGAGCATCACGGCGAGCGCCATGGGGCGGAACATCTTTCCCTCGATGCCGGTGAGGGCGATGACCGGGGCATAAACAAGCAGGATGATGAGCACGCCGAAGAACATCGGCCGCGCGACCTCGTGCGCCGCGGTGCGAACCTCGGCGAGCCGTTCCGGCGGTGAGAGCAGCCGCCCGAGGGCGTGCTGCCGTCCGGCCAGGCGGCGGAAGATGTGTTCCACCATCACGATCGAGCCGTCGACGATGAGGCCGAAATCGATCGCGCCGAGACTCATGAGGTTGGCGCTCAACCGGCCCTGCGCCATGCCGGTCAGCATGAACAGGAAGGAAAGCGGGATCGCCAGCGTGACGATGGTCGCCGCGCGCCAGTGGCCAAGCAGGGCGAAGAGAATCGCAGCCACCAGCACGGCGCCCTCGAAGAGATTGGTCCGCACGGTGTTGATGGTGGTGTGGACCAGATCAGAGCGGTCGTAGACCACGCGGAGCTCGATGCCCGGCGGCAGTTTCTCCTCGATCACGCGGAGGCGGGCCACGGCGGCGCGGGCGACGAGGCGGCTGTTCTCGCCGGCGAGCATGACGGCGGCGCCGGTCACGGTTTCCTCGCCGTCCTCGGTGGACGCGCCGGTGCGCACGGCGGAACCGAGGCCGATGGTGGCCAGGTCCCTGACCAGCAGCGGTCGGGGGGCGCCGATGAACTTCACGGGGAGGTTGGCGAGGTCCTCGAGCGAGCGGGCGCGGGTATCGGCGCGCACGACGATGGCCTCGCCGCCGAGTTCGAGCAAACCGCCGCCGGCGTTTTCAGTGCTCTTGGCGATGACGTCGGCGAGTTGGTCGAAACTCACGCCGGCGTCGGCGAGCTTTTTCGGGTCGGGCTCGATGACGATCTGCTTCTCATAGCCGCCAATGGCGTTGACCTCGGCGAGGCCCGGCGTGGCGCGGAGCAGGGGCTTGATGGTGAAGTCGTGCAACTGGCGCAGAGCCCGGAGCTGGTCGATGCGGGCGGCCGGCCGGTCGGGGGCGTCGGCCTTGTAGCGGACGGTGTAATAGACGATTTCACCCAGGCCGGTGCTGATCGGCGCGAGACCGGGGGCGACACCCGCAGGCAGATTTTCCCGGGCATGTGCGAGGCGTTCGGTGACGAGCTGGCGCGTCCGGTAGATATCGGTGCCATCACGAAAGGTCATGGTGATCTGCGAAAGGCCGAATTTCGACAGCGAGCGCAGTTCGACCATGCCGGGCAAGCCGGACATCTCGATCTCGATGGGCACAGTGACAAGGGTCTCGATTTCCTCGGGCGCGAGGGCGTCCACGGGGGTGTTAACCTGCACCTGCGGGCTCGTGATGTCGGGCACGGCGTCGATGGCGACCCGGGTGGCGGACCAGAGGCCGGCGAGCACGAAGAGCAGCGTGACGAAGATCACGAAGCCTCGGCGCTGCAGGGAAAAATCAATGATGCGGTTGAGCATCAGTGCCCGTCGGCGCAGCCGACGCCTCCATTGGTGGCCGAGAGTTCCGCGAGCCAGAGGGCGTTGGCGCCCTGGGTGACGATCGTGTCGCCTTCGTAGAGACCGCCGTTCACTTCCAGCCAGTCGCCACGGCCGGCTCCGATCTGCACGGGCGTGCGCAGATACCAGTCACCATTGGCCACGAACACGAAATCACCTTTCACGGTGCGGAGGAGGGCGGCGGCGGGGACGGCCGTGACGGAGCCGGTACCGATTTCCTGCGTGCCCACCTCGGCGGTGGCCAGCCCGATGAATCGGGCGGCGGCCGGCGTGAGCTGGAGCCCGTGGCCGGCCTTGTAATGCGCCGCCTGGGCGGCGTCGGCGTGGGCTCCGCCGGTTTCGGCGGCGGAGCGGTTGCACCCGTTGAGTCCGGCCATGAGGAGCACCGCGGCGAGAGAGAGGGGCAGGGGCTTCATGGTTGGAGTCCCCCCAGATTGAGGTTGAGCCCGGTGAACTGCTGCAATTTCAAGCTGGCCTCAAGGGCCTCGGCCTGCGTGTCGAGCAGAGCTTCGACGGCATCGAGGTAGCTGGACTGCAATTCGACGTAGGTGCCGATGGGAACAGCGCCGAGGCGGAAATGACGGTCGGCCAGTGCGGCGGCCTCGCGGAATTGCTGCACGGTGTCCGGTGACCAGCGCTGCATTTCCGCAACCTTTGCCCGGTAGGCCTGGGCCGTCGTGAGCACCGCGCGCTCCAGTTCGCGCTGGGCGACCAGCACGGCGACTTCGGCTTGGCGCTGGCGAGCGCGGGCGGCCGTGGCGGCATGATTGCCGCCGGGGACCGGCAACGGCAGGGAGAGGCCGATGCCATAATTCTGTTCCCGGTCGCCGGCCTTGGCCTGCGAAAAATAGGGGCTCACGCTGAAGCCCGGATTCCGTTCGTGCTTTGCGAGCTGGACGGAGTAACCCTGCTGCTCCAACTCGACCTTGCTCGCGCGGAAATCGAAATTGCCCTCGCGCGCCGCGGTCAGCAGCGCGTCGTTGCCGGGGGCCGGTTGAAATGACGGCGAGCCAGCCGCCACTTGCAGCGCGGCCTCCGGCGCGGCGCCGCGGAGCTGGTTCAACTCGACCAGGGCGGCGTCGGCGGCAAGCCCGGCCTCGGTGGCGCGGCGCTGGAGGGCCAGTTCCTGCGCCTCGATGACGCGGGTTTCCAGGAGCGGGGTCAGGCCCGCCGGATCGCGCGCGAGGAAGATGGCCTTGAGGGCGGCGAAGCGGTCGGCGACCTCGCGCACGGCAGCGCTTTTTTCGGCTGCCAGATGCAGGTTGAACGCGAGCAACTGGGCGCGCGCCTCCAGGGCGGCCCGGAACCGGGCGAGGCCGAGTTCAGCCAGTTCGACCTGGCGGTTGGCGACGGCCTTGCGGAGTGCGACCCGGCCGGGCCACTCGAACGTCTGCGTGACGGACACGCCCCAGGCCGTGCCTTCACCCGCGAGCACGCCGGTTGGATCGGTGACGCGGCGGCGGCCCAGGTCGAGGGAGAGTTCGGGATTCGCGCGGGTGCCGGCGGCCAGCAGGCCGGCCTTGGCGGCGGCGATTTCGGCCTCGTAGAATCCGAGTTCGGGATTGTTGGACAGAATCCCGGCGACGAGCTCCGGCAGGGGCACGGGCGCGGGTGCGGGTTCTGCCCGGACGGCGGCCGCCAGCAGCAGGAGCCCGATGAACGGGCGGAGCGGTAATGAAAATGTGGACATGGATTCGAAGGGTATCGTGGTTGAAATATCCGGACGGACTGGTCCGGTGCAGACCCAGTGCGAGCGCGTCGCACCTGGGATGGGCAGCCAACCTGTCAGTCCGCGCAGGGACTGATCAGCAACCGACGAACGAAGGCGCGCGCGACAAGGGCGCGGCGCGCCGGGCAAAATGGACGATGGGCACCCAGTCCAACTCCGGCGCCACCCGATACTGCATCGGAACGTCTGCAACCAGCGACGCCGGCTCGGCCGGCGGCAGGCAGATCACGCAGCAACAAACAAAGGGGACGGGCAGCGGGGCCCGGGTGAAGGAGTCGGAGGATTTGACCGCGGAGCCTTCCAGCGTGTCGCAGCCGTCGTGCGTGCAACCCAGACCGGCCTGGCAGCAGGCCACGTCCGCGTGGTCGTCATGCTCGATCCAGAGTTCCGCGGCTTCCAGATCGCAGTGCAGCGTCGCCGGCAGCCAGAGGGCCAGCAACAGCAGCGCGGCGGATTGGAACAGTCGCTTCACAGGCCCGAACAGTCTTCCGCCTAGCCGGGGAGTCAAGTGCCTGCTGCGTTCGGCGGATGTAGGGCGTCACCTTGGTGACGCCTTATGTGGCCGGGTTTCAGCCGGGATATTCGAGGCGCGGACCAAGGTCCGGCCCTACATCTGAATTAACAGCGCGGCCCCATCGGCACCAGGGTAGCTACGAGTGTGAGCGCGTGGGGTTTTGGCGTACGCAGAGTGTGATCCACTCGCTCACGCTCGTTGCTACCCAACCCCAAATGTTTTGGGCGATTGTTATCAATCCGTTCGCGCCTCTTCGGGTTTTTTCTCGCTTCAATACCGATACGTCCACGCGCCCTTGAGCGAGGATTCGTTGCCGGTGGGGCGGAGGCGGTCGAGGGTCGTGTCGTAGCCCTGGTTGACGACGAGGAAGACCTCGTTGCCAGGCTGCATGATCCATTTCACGCGGCAGTTCATCCCGAGCGACTGGGAGAGGTTGTCGTATTGCCCCAGCAGGCTGAGCTGGAGGTCGGGACTGAAGTTGTAGACGGACTTGGCGTAAACGGTTTGAACCTGGAAATCGCCCTGCGGGAGACGGATGTCGCGCAGGCGGGTGGCGAGGTCGAGTTCCACGCGATAACCGGCGCGAAAGGCGGCCTCCACCTGCAGATCATCCTGCCGGCCGGTGAGGTAATCACCGTGCTGCCAGCGCACCTCGGCGCTAATGGCACGGGAGGTGGCGGTGCCGAAGCGCACCTGCATGGCCTCGCCGCCATGATGGCCTATCGGGATGATGATCCCGGGGCGGATGGCAAAGGATTCAGCGTAAGCCTCGCGGCGGTGGTTGCCCCAGATGTTGAACCAGTCGCCGCGCGCGTTCTTGACGTGGATGCCGGTCCAGATGCCGTCGTCGAGCAGACGACTCCCGAGGTCGGTGATGTGATCGGTCTCGACGAAAAAATTGACCGATTCGACGAACCGTTTCTTCGGCCGCCAGGCAATATCATGGTTGGTGTAGAAATCCTGAATGCCGGTGCGCGAGACGAAGCCGAGCGCCGGATCGAAGCGGTCGTCGATCCGGGAGTACCAGTACTGGGCGCTGAACGGTTCGTTCGGGTAGGTGGCCCAGACCGTGGTGGCGGTGCCCTGGCCGCGGGCGAAGTCGGAGTCGGTGGCCTGCACGGAGCCGCGGATGCTGAGCGACTTGTCGCCGGGGAGGTGGCTGTTGACGAAGGCGAAATCCACGCCGACGAGGGAGTTGTCGCCGTCGATGCGCGGATCGCCGTGCGTGGCGATGACGCCGACGCTGGACTCGGCGAGCAACTGCCGGGCGATGCGGCCGACGAACAGGTTCTTGGAACCGACGCCGGCATACTCATCGGTCACGACGTCGAGCATGCCGATGGTCCACGGTCCGGTGCGACCGGTGAGCTTGGCGCCGCCGAGGAGATCGATCTTGGTGCCGTTGGCGGAGAGGCCGATGCGGCGCGAGTAGAAGGGCACCGGATCGTTGATGATGCCGCCGAAGGTGAAGAGCGCGGCGTCCTGCGTGAAGAACGAGCGCTTCTCGGGGAAGAAGAGCGGGAAGCGCCCGAGGTTGACCTGGCGTTCGTCCACCTCGGCGTCGGCAAAGTCGGTGTTGAAGGTCAGCGTGGCGGCCAGCGAGGGGGTGGCATGCCAGACCACGTCGAGGCCGGGTTTGAACTCGGTGGATTTTTCCCCGGCCCGCGGCCGGGAGCGCCGGGTGACGCTGGCGTAGGGCTTGAGTTCGAGGCCGCGGCCCTGGTGGAGTCCCTCGAGGCCTCTGATTTCGCCGAGCTCGGGCAGGGCCACGTCGGACCGGGCGCGCGTATAGCCTGACCAGCGCTGGACTTCCTGTTTCCGCCGGATGGCCCGGATGACGTTGAAGCCCCAGGCTCGGTTGCTGGGGTCGAAAGAGAGCGACTTCAGTGGGATGGAAAACTCCGCACTCCAGCCGCCGGCGTCGCGGGTGACGCGTCCGTGCCAGAGACCGTCCCAGTCATCGTTGGCCTGATCCTTGTCCTGGACGAGGCCGTCGGTCAGGCCGCCGGCGGCGCTGAGACCGAAGAAGTAGCCGTCGCTCTGGCGCTGGAAGGTGTCGAGCACGATGCCGACCAGATCGTCGGAGTCGTTGTCCTGGTCACGTTGCAGCGAATAGGCGCTGATGCCGGCCAGGCCGGCGGAGTCATGGCTGCGCACGGCCACGTAGAGGTGGTCTGAGTCGAAGGTCACCCAGAACTCCGTGCGCTCAGTGGGGGCGGCGTTCTCGAGCGGCGAGACCTGTCGAAACGCATCGCTGTGCGCCGCCGTGGTCCAGACGCTGTCATCCAGCCGGCCGTCGATCACCGGCGGGGTGGCGGTGGACCTGATGTCGAGCGCCGGCGCAGCGTGGAGGATCCCGGCCAAGAGCAGGCCGGACAGGAGCCAAAGAAACTGAAAGTATCGGCGCGTGGCGTCGACCGGGCTGGGAGGCGACATGGGAGCGGAAGCTGGCAGGTCATAGCCGACAACCACTACCGGTGACAATTAGTTACGGGGGGGAACGGAAATTTTTGGCGGTGGTATCGCGATCGGATCCGGGGCATGCGAACCGGGGAGACCATAAAGCAGCGGGAAGGATTTGGCTGTAGGGCGGGGATTCCGATCCCCGCCTTTCCTATCCACACGCTGAAATCCAATCTTTCTCGTTCTCATAATCTTTCTCTTTCTCCGGCCTGGAGGTTTTTCGCACAATTGCGACCGAGGGCGGTCGCGCTCCCAGGCGGGGTTCGGAGGTGGTCCGCCCTACAACCTGCAAGGTCGCGAATGCAACCGGCGCAGCGGTAGGCAGCCCGCTTGCGGGCGCAGATCAAGCGTCCGCAAGCGGACTGCCTACGCAATCATGCTCGTCTCTTTGCACGCTACAACCTCGCCCGGCGCAGGCGCAGGGCGTTAGACACGACCGTGATCGAGCTGAGGCTCATGACTGCACCGGCGACCATCGGATGCATCAGCCAGCCGAAGAGCGGATAGAACGCGCCGGCGGCGAGCGGCAGGCCGAGGGAATTGTAGGCGAAGGCCCAGAACAGGTTCTGCCGGATGTTGCGCATGACGGCCCGGCTGAGATGCACGGCCCGGACCATGGCTTGCAGGTCGCCCTTAACCAGCACGAGGCCCGCACTGTGCATGGCGACATCGGTGCCGGTGCCCATGGCGATGCCGATGTCGGCGGCGGCCAGAGCGGGGGCGTCGTTGAGGCCGTCGCCGGCAAAGACGACGCGTTCGCCGCGGGCTTGGTGTTCGCGGACGAGTTCCTGTTTACGCGCCGGAGTGACGCCGGCATGGAAACCGTCGAGATGGAGTTCGCCGGCCAGGGCCTGGGCGGATTCTTCGCGGTCGCCGGTAACCATCACGATACGCAGGCCGAGGCGCTGCAGTTCGGCGATGGCGGCCGGAGTCGTGGGCTTGACCGTGTCGGCCAGGGCAATCGTGCCGGCGGGTTGGCCGTCAATGTTCACGGCCACGAGCGTGGCGGTCTTGGGGTAGGGCGCGGCCTCCGGACGCGCCGGATCGGGAGCGCGGCGGTCCCGTCCTACCTCGACCATCCGGCCGTTGATCGTGGCGCGCACCCCGGCGCCGGGTTGGGCGGAAAAATCCGTGGCTGGGGGCAGCGCAAGGCCGCGGGATTTTGAGGCGGCGACGATGGCCCGCGCCAGTGGGTGTTCGCTGGAAGACTCGGCGGCGGCGGCGAGGGACAGCAGCGTGTCAGCGCTGCTGAGTTGAGGTTGAAGCGAAAAGTTGAAGTCTGCGGCGGGTGCAATGCCGAGGACCTGCGGCTTGCCCTCGGTGAGCGTGCCGGTCTTGTCGATGAGCAGGGTGTCGGCGCCGGCGAGGTGTTCGAGGGCGGCGGCATCCTTCACCAGCACGCCGGCCTGGGCGCCGCGGCCGATGCCGGTGACGAGCGATACGGGCGTGGCGAGTCCGAGGGCGCAGGGGCAGGCGATGATGAGCACGGCCACGGCGTTGAGCAGACCGAGCAGCCAGCCCCGGTCGGGCACGAGCAGGCCCCAGGCGAAAAAGCTGATGACGGCGATGGCGAGCACGGCGGGCACGAAGTAGGCCGAGACACGATCGGCGAGCCGGGCGATGGGGGCTTCGCTCTCGACGGCCTGTTCGACGAGGCGGACGATCTGCGCGAGCAGGGTGTCGGCGCCGACGCGTTCGGCCCGGTAGACGAAGGTGCCGGTGGTGTTGAGCGTGCCGGCGCTGAGCGGGTCGCCGGCGGATTTGGCGGCCGGGAGCGGTTCACCGGTGAGCATGGATTCATCCACCTCGGCACCGCCTTCGAGCAGAACGCCGTCCACGGGCAGGTGCTCACCCGGACGCACGCGCAGGCGGTCGCCGGGGTGGATGGACGCGGCGGCCACGTCCTCCTCGGTGCCGTCGGTGCGGAGGCGATGGGCCAGCTTGGGCGCGAGGTCCATGAGGGCGCGGATCGCGGCATCGGTGCGGGCATGGGCGCGCTGCTCAAGGATCTGGCCGAGCAGGACGACGGTGGTGATGAAGGCCGTGCCCTCGAAGTAGATCGGGCCGCCGTGGTGGGAGAAATACTGCGGCGGGAAGTTTTCCCAGAAGATCACGGCGGCGAGGCTGTAGAAGTACGCCGCGCCGGTGCCCGTGACCGTGAGCGTGAACATGTTGGTGTCGCGCTCGACGATGGATTTCCACCAGCGCCGGATGAACGGGGCGCCGCACCAAAAGAAGACCGGCGTGGTGAGGGCAAACTGCACCCAGGCCGAGTCGCGCATGGTCAGGTAGTCGTAGAGGTCGTGCGACACCATCGGCGACATGGAGAGGAACAGCACCGGCAGCGTGAAAATGACGGCGACTAAAAACCGCGGACGCAGGTAGCGTTCGTGGGGCAGCCCCATGTAGACCGGCGTGTCGGCCGCCGGGGTCTCCGGCTGGTCGTGACCGGCGTGGTCGTGGGCAGGAGAGGAATGAGAGTGATCGTGTTTCATTGGTTTGGAGTCTTCACGGCAGAGACGGATCCGATGGAGATTTCTTACACCAGATGCACATTAATGAGAAATGCCCTGAGAAGTGACGTTTCCGTGGGTAGCGTCCGGCCTCCGGACGGACGGTTTG
>CAZFHG010000126.1:0-1852 GCA_964518665.1 uncultured Opitutaceae bacterium
CGTCGAGGAAGACGTTCATCGCGCCGGCGAGCAGCGGGAACTCGGAGTTGTTATACACCTTGGCGGTGAGGTAGGCCGTGGCCTGGCGCTTCGGCACGGTGAGGTATTCGGGTGCGGCCGTGAGCCGGGCCGAGGTGATCGGGACCTTTTGCGGCGAGTTGTCACTCGGGATGCTGGAGGCGACGGCGATCTTGAAGGAGGCGCTGGTGGCGCCGGCCTCGATGGTGGCGGTGGCGGTGCCCGCGTCTCTAAGGCCGTTCGCATCAACTTCATCCGAGGCGATGTTGGTCGTGAGAGTCTGCATATTGATGGCTGCGGGGGCGGCTGATTTGGCCATCATTTCGCGGCGTTCGCCGTAGGGCACCGGAGACGGCCGTGGCTGAAACACGTCGAGATTCCACGCTGTGAGCTGCGGTGCAGCGCCGCCGAGGCCCGGGCGAGCGGTGGAGAGGGTGAGGGCGACGTCCTTCCATTCCTCGCCGGTGTTCTGGCGGACGATGCCGAAGTAGCCGAGGGCGACGGCGCGCTCAGTGCTGAGCACGCGGGCGTCATAGCTGGGTGACCAACTGGCGCCGGGGACGGTGTAGGAGAGGGCGACGTCGAGGTTGCCGGCCTTTTCGGCGGCGACGCGCACGGTGACGGACTTGTAGCCGCGGCCGCCGGCGCCGCGCAGTTCGTTGAGCTGGGCCTGCACGGTGTTGATTTTGTTCTGCACCTCCTCGCGCTGCTCATCGAGGGTGGCGCGCTCGGCGGTGATCTTGGATTTCTGCTCGGTGAGGTAGGTCAGCGAGTTGGTGAACTGGGTGAGGTCGGGCCGCGGCACATCCTTGGCGGGCGGGGCGAAGAGCGCGGCCTCCATGCGGTCGAGCATGACGGTCTGCGCCTGGAGCACGCCGCCGCGGTCGTCGAGTCCGCGGACCTGCTTGCCGAGGTTCTTGAGCTGGTCCTCGAGCTCCTTCACGCGGGCGTTGGGCGTGAAGTCCACGTAGGTCTGCTTCGCGCTCACATCGAGGATGAGGGCCTGGGCGGTGCCCCGGCCGCTGACCTGCAGGGAGCGCTCATTCAGCGCCTCGGGCAGATTGGCGAAGGTGAGTTCGATGGTGCCGCCGGTGAGTTCGACGGTGGCGGTGCGGGTGACGACGGCGCGGTCCACATAGACCGTGACGGCCGTGATCTTGGAATCCACCGGCAGAGGAGCGGCGGAGAGGGCGGTGGCGGCGCAAAGCGCGCCGAGGAGGGCGAGGAGACGTTTCATGGGTGCGGAATGGGAGGGTTCTGCAGGGATAACGGGCGAGTGGGGGGAATATTAGGCGATTCTGGAAGAAAATACGTGCCGATCCAAGCTTGGTGGCGTGGAGGCGGGCGGGGTTCCTCTGAAATAGGAAAACGCTCAACGCTTAACTTTTAACGCTTAACGCTCAAGTGAGTGCAGGGGCAGGCAGCCCGCTCGCGGGCGCTGTTTGGCGTTTGGTGCGGTATTAAGCGCGAGCAAGCTCGCTGCCTACCGGTGCCGCCCAGCCGATTTGAGCGTTAAGCGTTAAAAGTTAAGCGTTCAGCGTTCCCCGGCCCGTCGCGGGCCGGGGCCTACCAATCATCCGACCGGAACGGCGCGGCCGGCAGGCCGGTGCCGTTGAAGAGGTTGGCGTCGGGGTTGTTGCTCCAGGCGTAACGGACGGCGGCGGGCTCCGGGACCTCGGGGGCGGTAACCAGGATAGTGTCCCGCTCGATCCGGGCGGTGGCGGGGTAAAATTTCTGGTCGGCGCCGGCGAGTTCGAAGGCCTGCAGCGGTTTGCCGCCGGCGGTCAGGCTGTCGGCGGCCTGCGCAAAGCTCACGCGGACGGCTGCGCCCTCG
>CAZFHG010000126.1:1862-11119 GCA_964518665.1 uncultured Opitutaceae bacterium
ATGGCCGACAACACCTTCGCCCTCTCCGCCGTCGGTGACGGCGACACCTACGGCGTCAAGGACTACCGCACCAACACGATCTACGTGAAGAGAGACGACTCGCTCCAGGCCGCTATCAGCGGCGCCTCAGTCGGCGACACCATCCTCGTCTCCGCCGGCAACTACGCTCCGATCGATATGACCTACAAGGGGCTGACGGTAAAGACGATCGAGGGGGCCGTGAACGCCTTCGCGCTGGGCGCCGACGAACACCGGGCCGCTCCAGTCGACGGCGATGTCGTACACCTTGGCCTTGGCGAGGAGCGCGAGGCGGCGGCCGACCTCCTGCTTGTTGCGCGGGTGAATGTCCTTCGGGTCGCCGATATCAATGGCGACGGCCATCCCGGTATTGGGCAGGGCGAGGGCCTTGGTCTGGGCCTCCCGCAACCAGGCCCAGCCGCGGCCGGTGGGGTCGTCCGCGACTGTGAAGCTGGCGAGTTGCACAAAGTAGAATGGGAAATCGCCCTGGTTCCACTGCGCGCGCCAGGCGCGGATCATGGCGGGAAAGACTTCCGCGTATTCGGCGGGCCGCCTCCAGTTGGATTCACCCTGATACCAGATCGCGCCGCGCAGGGCGTAGGGCTGGAGCGGGGCGATCATGGCATTGTAAAGGCCGCTGAGGGCGTAGGGCGTGCCGGGACCGGCGGGGGCGCGCGGCCAGAGCGCGATATTTTTTGTCTTCGTCGCCTTGGCTTTTTCCTCGGCCTCCTTCCACGCGGCCATTTCGGCCGGATAGTTGGCGGCACGTTCGGCATGCGCGGCCTGGGCATCCAGCCAGCGGGCGTCAATCGCCGGCCAGGCGTCGGTGGACTTGAGCGTGGCTGTATCGGTCCACGATTCGATGGGCGTGCCGCCCCAGGTGCTGTTGAGGATGCCGATGGGGACGCCGAGCTTGCGGTGCAGCGAGCGGGCAAAGAAATAGCCAACGGCGCTGAACTTTCCCGCAGCCTCGGGGGTGCAGACAGTCCACGTGCCGGCCACCGTGTCGGCGGGCTGGTCGGCCACGGTATTGGCGGCGTCGAATTCGCGGATGAGCGGATACCGGGCGGCGGCCATTTCCGTGTCCGCGTCGTCCGAGAGCATGACGCGCATTTCCATGTTGGACTGGCCGGAGGCGAGCCAGACTTCGCCGACGAGCACGTCCTGCAGGGTGACGGTGTTCTTGCCGGTGACCGTAAGCACGGTCGGGGTGGTAACGGCGGGCACGGGCTCGAGGTACACAATCCAGCGGCCATCGGCCTCGGCGGTGGTGCCGATGCGCTGGCCCATGAACTCCACCGTCACCTTTTCCCCGGGTGCGGCGCGGCCCCAGACCGGCAGGGGCTTGTCCCGTTGCAGGACGGCATGGTCCTGGAACGGCGGGGCGAGCGTGACATCGGCGCGTGTACCTGCGGCGAAGAGGCAAAGCAGGAGAGTGAGGGCAGGAAGAAGGCGCATGGCAAACGAGGGCGGAAAGATTGCAGACATCGTCGGACAGTGGCGAGAGCCGAAGGTGCCTCCCTGCGAGGAGGTCAAACGAGGCATACGCGCAGGCGCGGAGCACGCGGAGGGAGGGAACCACTGATTCACACTGATGGCCACTGATGAAATCAGGACACGCCTCACTTAGGTGAAAACTGAACCTGCCCGCCGTAGTCCTGGTACCTGAAGTCGCATCAGAGGCTCGTCACCTCCGCGTGAGAAAACACAGCTCAATTACGGCCGCGATAAGTACCGAAGCGTCGCTACGACTGATGCAAAAACGCGTGCAGTTCCGCGGCGAGCTTGGGGCCGATGCCTTCGACTTCCTGCAGCGTCGCGACATCGGCGGCGCGGAGGCGGTCGAGGCCGCCGAAGTGGGCGAGCAGGGCGGCGCGGCGGACGGGTCCCAGGCCGGCAAAGTCGTCGAGCACGGATTCGCGCAGCTTCCGCGAACGCAGGTCGGCGTTGTAAGTGTTGGCGAAGCGGTGGGCCTCGTCGCGCATGCGCTGCAGCAGGTTGAGTCCGGGGTGGCTGAGCGGGAGGTTCAGCGGCGCGCGGGCGTCGGCGAAGATGATGGTCTCGTGTTTCTTCGCGAGGCCGATGAGGGCGGGCGGCTCGACGCCGATGGTGACGAAGGCCTTGAGCGCGGCGCCGATCTGGCCGCGGCCGCCGTCAATGACGACCAGGTCGGGCAGGAGTTTGCCCTCGTCGGCGAGCCGGCGGTAGCGGCGGCCGACGACCTCCTCCATGGCCTTGAAGTCGTCGTTGCCGATGAAACTCCGGATCTGGAAGCGCCGGTAATGGTCCTTGTCGGGCCGGCCGTCGGTGAAGTGCACCATCGAGGCCACGACGTAGGTGCCGGAGATGTGCGAGATGTCGAAGCACTCCATGTGCCGCGGCGGGGCCGTGAGGTTTAGCGTCGTCTGCAGCGCGTCGAGCGCCTCCTGGTCGGGTCGGAGCAGCGTGCGGTCGCGCTCGAACCGGCGGGTGCGGGCGAGGGTGCCTTCCAGCGCGGTGATCAGGTCGCGCAGCTCGGCGGCCTTCTCGTAGGCCTGACGAGCGGCGGCGGCGGACATCTCGGTGCGCAGGGCCTCGAGCCATTCGCGGGATTTGCCGTCGAGGAAGGCGCAGGCGGCCTCCACCCGCGCGCGGTAGTCGGCGGGGGTGACCACGTTGGCCTGGGCGTAGATTTCCTGACGGACGTCGTCGTAGAGCCGCCAGGTGCCGTCGGGGAGCTTCTGCGGCGTAGCGTCGCCGAGCAGCACGCCGAACTGCTTGCGCATCTGCGCGAGGGTCTTGCGGAGGAGTCCGGAGTGGGCGAAGGGGCCGAAGTAGCGCGAGCGGGTGTCCTTGCGGATGCGGGTGAGCGCGAAGCGCGGCAGTTCCTGCGCGAAGTCCACGCGGACGAGCAGGAAGCGCTTGTCGTCGGTGAAGTCGGTGTTGTACCGCGGCCGCCACTGCTTGATCAGCCGGCCCTCCAGTAGCAGAGCCTCGGGCTCGGACTTCACCTCGATGGTGTCGAGGTCGGCGATGGTCTCGATCAACGCCTTGATCTTCGGATGCACCCGCCGGTCGCGGCCGGGTTGGAAATAGGAGGAGACACGCTTGCGCAGGCTCTTGGCCTTGCCGACGTAGATGATGCGGCCGAGGCGGTCCTTCATCAGGTAGACGCCCGGCTTCTCCGGCAGGGCGCGCACCTTCGCCTTGAGATCCACGGGATCGCTCATGGCTGGAGGGCCCGGGCGAGGCTGGTTTTGCCTGCGCTGGAGGGGCCGTTGAGCAGAATGACGTCGGGTGGCATGAAGGTGGCGCCGGGCGGGTTTCAATGTCACCGCTGGCATTTTGCCAAAATCGGCCTATTTGTGTTTCCCGCAAGTATGGTTTCTTCCAGCCCTTTCCCGACCGGCGCCTCGCGTCCGGCCAAACGTTACGAATTGCTCACGCTCGGTGACGAGCTGCTGCTTGGGCTCACGGCCAACGGCCACCTGACCTTCATCGGGGCCCAGCTGGGCCGGCGGGGCGTGATGCTGGCGCGCAACGTGACCATCACCGACGAGGCCGTGGACATCGCCCGCCAGTTCCGCGAGAGCTGGGCGCAGGCGGACGTCATCATCACCACCGGCGGGCTCGGGCCGACCTGCGACGACCGCACCCGCGAGGTCATCGCCGAGGTGCTGGGGCAGAAGCTGGTGTTCGATCCGGCGATCGAGCAGGCGATCGTTGACCGGTTCAACAAGTTCGGGCGCAAGATGACGCCGAACAACCTGAAGCAGGCCTACAAGTTCGAGCGCGGCGAAGTGCTGCCCAATGCCAACGGCACGGCGCCTGGGCTCTGGGTTGAGCAGGACGGCAAGGTGCTGTGCATGCTGCCCGGGCCGCCGAACGAGTTGCAGCCCATGTTCACCGAGCAGGTGCTGCCGCGGCTGGCCGCGCTCGGCCTGGCCGGCGACCGCGAGGCCTACGTGCAGATCCGGACCGCCGGCATTGGCGAGTCGGCGCTGGAGACCAAGCTGCAGCCGGTATTCGACCGGTATGGCGACGCCCTGAGCGTGGCCTTCTGTGCGCATCAGGGGCAGGTGGACTGCCGGCTGAGTTCGCCGGACGGGCGGCTTTCCTTCACGCAGCTCGACGAGATCGCGGCCGAGTGCGCGCGGCTGCTCGGCGAGGATTTCATGAGCTATGGCTACGACGGCCTTGCCAAGGTTTGCGCCGACCTGCTGCGCGCGCAGGAGAAGACCCTCGCGGTGGCGGAGACGGCGACCGGCGGCTTGCTCGCGAATGCGTTCACCGACATCTGCGGTGCCTCGAAGTTTTTTGCCGGCGGCGTGGTGTGCTATTCGAACGAGTCGAAGATGACGCTGCTGGACTGTCCCGAGTGCCTGATTTCGCAGCACGGTGCGGTCAGCGCCGAGTGCGCCGTGGCGATGGCCACCGGCGTGGCCGAGAGCCTGAGCGCCGATTATGCGATCGCGGTGACGGGTTTTGCCGGACCCTGCGGTGGCTCGAAGGAGAATCCCGTCGGCACCATCTTCATCGCCCTGCACGCGCCGCATGGTGTGTGGTCAAAAAAGCTCAGTTATCCCGGCCCGCGGACGACCGTGAAGGTGCGGGCGGTGAATGCCGCGCTGGACTGGTTGCGCCGCGAATTGGTGCGAAGCCAGGCTGGCCAGAATGTGCCGCCCCGGCGGTCCGGGGCCATGCAGTAGGGAGTTTGAAGCCGGACTCGCTGAGTCCGGCTTCAAATGGCATGGAAGTCGTAGCTACGAGAGTGAGCGAGTGGATCATACGCTGCGTACGCCGAGCATCCACTCGCTCACGCTCGTAGCTACAATTTCAGAATGGGCTGCTCCGTCTGCGCTCTGAGGCATCGCCTTTGGCTAGCGCCCGGCCTCCCTCCTTCGCCTGGACTACGGAGGGCAGGCCGGACGGGCGTTTCGCCTGCGGATGTTGTGCGGCCCGCCCGGAGGTCGGGCCCTACCCATCAATCCGGTTACTGTAGGAGCGGCTTTAGGACGCGAGGGTTGCGTTATGATTGCGGCGGCAGCGCGCGCACCATGCGGGTGAAATCCTCCAGGCCGAAGACGAAGCCCCATTGCAGGGCGATGCGCCACAGGGCCTGTTCCTTCTCGCGTTCGCCGCGGGCGGTCTCGCGGTTCTCGATGGCGGTGACGGCCTCGCGAATGGCCGAACACATCACCCCGTGCTGGCCCATGTCCACCATGCCGCCGGGCGACATGACGAGGCACCAGTTGATGGCAAAGCCGATGTAGACAAGATGGTTGATGCCGCGGTCCAGGCAGAGCGCGGTGAGCTGGTGGCCGTTTTCCGCGATGGGCTCGTCGGCCACCGGCCGGGCCTCGGGGGCAAAATCAAGGACGCGGTAGCGGGCGCTGATGTCGGCCCAGTTGGTGGCGCCGCCGATCGCCTGGTCGCGGCGGAATTGCTGCATGCGTTCCCACACCGGATCCTTGGCCACGCGGACATTGGGCGGGGTTGGACCCGCGAGCCGCACGCTCTGCTGATAACCGGGCAGGTGCGAATAATAGTCGCGGCCGCCCACGACGTGAAACAGCGGCAGCGACGAGGCGCGCACGGTGGCCAGCAGGGGCGGAAACACTTCCTGGAGAATCCGCTGGATGCGGGGCATTGACTCGGTGGAGCGCCACAATCCCGGCCAGCGTTCGGCGGTGCCGCCGTCCCACGCATGCATGACGACGAGCGCGGTGTGGGTCGGCGCGAGTTCGACGCCGGCGGTCTGCCAGCCGCCGTAGGCCTCACCGGGGACGTCGCGGGTGTAGTCGGCGTCGAACTGCCGGTAATAGCTGGCGGGGAGGCGAACCGAATCCATGGCCGCGCAGGATCAGGAGGCGGCCGTGGCGTCGAGCCGGGCCAGTTCCTCGCCGACGTTGAAGTTCATCGGGACATCGGGGTCGGGCGAGGGCACGGCAGACAGCAGCAGGCGCGTGTAGGGATGAGCCGGCGCGGCGAAGATCTGCGAGGTCCCGGCCAGTTCCACCAGCCGTCCGTGGCGCATGACGGCCACGCGGTCGCAGAAGTTGCGGACCACATCGAGGTTGTGCGCGACAAAGAGGTAGGTGAGCTGCAGTTCGCGCTGGAGTTCCTTCAAGAGGTCCAGCACCTGCGCCTGGACCGAGACATCGAGGGCCGAGGTGGCCTCGTCGCACACCACCAGCGCCGGGCGCATGATGAGGGCGCGGGCGATGCCGATGCGCTGGCGCTGGCCGCCGCTGAAGGCATGCGGGTAGCGCACGCGGTGCTCGGGCTTGAGGCCGACGCGCTGCAACATGTCGGCGACGCGCTCCTCGCGTTCCGTGCGGCGGGCGAGGCCGTGCAGCAGCAGCGGTTCGCCCACGATGTCGCCCACCGTCATCCGCGGGTTGAGCGAGGAGAACGGGTCCTGGAAGATCATCTGGCAGTGCTGGCGCAGGGGCTTGAGCTGGCCGTCGGACAATTTCACCAGGTCAACCGTTTCGAGGCCGGGTGGCCGGAAAATCACCTCGCCGCTGGTGGGCTGCACCGCGCGCAAGATGCAACGGGCGGTGGTGGTCTTGCCCGAGCCGCTCTCGCCGACGAGCCCGAGGGTCTCGCCGGGGGCGAGGTCGAAGCTCACGTCGTCCACGGCCTTGATGAGCTTGGTGACGCGCGGCCGGAAGCCCCGGCTCATGACCGGAAAATGCTTGGTCAAGCTGCGAACGGACAGGAGGGGGGCCGGAGCAGGGGTGTTCATCGGCGGAGGGCGTGGCGGCTGGGCAGCGCATCCAGCAGGGCTTTGGTGTAGGCATGCTGCGGATTTTTCAGGACGGAGCGGACCGGTCCCTGCTCGACCAGGCGGCCGCGGTGCATGACGGCGACGTCGTCGGCCATCTGCGCCACCACGCCGAAGTCGTGGGTGATCAGGAGCACCGAGCACCCGATCTCGCGCTGCAGGCTGCGGATCAGGCCGAGCACCTGCGCCTGCACGGTCACGTCCAGCGCGGTGGTCGGCTCGTCGGCGATCAGTAGCTCGGGCCGGCAGACCAGCGCCATGGCAATGACAACACGCTGGCGCATGCCGCCGGAGAGCTCGTGCGGGTACTGGGTGAACCGGTGGGCCGGGTCGGGGATGCCGACCTTGCCGAGCATGTCGATGGCGATGTCCCGGGCTGCGGCCTTCTTCACCGGCTGGTGCAGCAAAATCGCCTCGCAGATCTGGTCGCCCACGGTGTGCACCGGGGAGAGCGCGGTCATCGGCTCCTGGAAGATCATGCTCACCAGCCCGCCGCGGACCTTGTAGAGCATGGGGGAACTTTCATTGAGCGCGGCGATGTCGATGTCGCCCAACCGCGCCGAGCGCAGCAGAATGCGGCCGCCGCTGATCCGGCCCGGGGGTTGGATCAGGCGCAGGATGGAGTGGCTCGTGACGCTCTTGCCGCTGCCGCTTTCACCCACGAGCGCGAGCGTGCGACCCCGGCGGACGATGAAGCTAATGCCGTCCACGGCTGCGACTTCACCGTCGTCGCTCTTGAAGTGGGTGTACAGGTTCTCGACTTCCAGCACGGCGTCGGAAACAGGGGCGTTGGGTGGTTCGGACGAAAGCATGGGATCAACGGGCGGAGTAGGGGTCGGCGGCGTCGCGCATGGCATCGCCGGCGAAGTTGAACGAGAGAATGGTCAGGACAATGAACAACACCGGGGCGAGAAGCCAAGGGTAGTTCGCGACGGTCTGCAAATTCTGGCAGTCCTGCAGCATGACGCCCCAGCTCACGATCGGCGGGCGCAGGCCGAGGCCGAGGAAGCTGAGGACGGTTTCACCGAGGATCATGCCGGGCACGCTCAGCGTGAGCGTGACGATGATATGGCTGGTGAAACCCGGCACCAGGTGGCGGAAGAGCACGCGGGCGTGGCTGGCGCCGAGCAGCCGGGCGGCGACGGCGTAATCCTCCTCGCGCAGGGAGAGGATCTTGCCGCGCACGACGCGGGCCAGGCCGGTCCAGCCGATGAGGCTCAGGGCGATCGTCACGCAGAAGTACACGCTCAGCGGCGACCACTCCGCGGGGAAGACCGCACCAAAGGCGAGCCAGAGCGGGAGTTGCGGGAGGGCATTGATGACCTCGATGAGGCGCTGGATGAGGTTGTCCCAGCCGCCGCCGACGTAACCGGAGATGCCGCCGAGGATGACGCCCAGCAGGAAGGTGATGACGATGGAGATGAGGCCGACAGAGAGACTGATGCGCGCGCCGTAGAAGAGCCGGCTCAGGACGTCGTGGCCGTATTTGTCGGCGCCCAGCAGGTAGAAGACCGCGCCGGTTTCGCCCGCGCGTCCCGCGTCGGCGAGCGCGGCGCGGTCGAGGCCGAAGAAGTGCCGCTCCATGGGAATCAAGCCCCACAGCCGGTAGGGTTCGCCGCGCACGAAGAAGCCGAGCGGGATCGTCACGGTGCGGTCCTCGACGTAGCTCCGGGCGAAGGTCACGGGGTTGTCGAAGCGGCGCATGGCGTTCACGTGCAAGCCGTCCGTGAAATTGAAGCGGATCGGCTGGGGCGGGCAGTAGGAGTATTCCAGATTGCGCCAGTCCCGGGTGGTGGGGGCGAAGAACTCGCAGCCGGTGGCCAGCACATAGAGGATGATCAGCAGGAAGAACGCCGCCATCCCGAGCTTGTGCCGGGCAAAGCGGCGGCGCGTCAGCTCCCAAGGCGAGAGGACGGCCTCGATGCGGACGGCGGGTTGGTCGGTGCTCATCGGGAGCCACCTCCGAGGCGGATGCGGGGGTCGAGCCAGAGCAGGAGCAGGTCGCTCACGATCGTGCCGAGTACGCCGAGGACGCTCAGGACCATGAGCATGGAGGCGGCGAAGTATGTGTCCTCATTCATGAGCCCGAGCATCAGCAGCGGACCGACGGTCGGGAGGCTCAGCACGAGGGCGACGATGGCGCCACCGGAGACGAGCTGGGGGAAAAGTCCGGCGAGGCCGGAGACGAAGGGATTGAGGGCCATGCGCACGGGGTATTTCAACAGGAGTTTGAGCGGCCGCACGCCCTTGGCGCGGGCGGCGACGACGTAGGGTTTCTTCAATTCATCGAGAAGGTTGGCGCGCATGACGCGGATCATCACCGCCGTGCTGCCGGCCCCGAGGACGATGACCGGGACCCAGAGATGCTGGAGCAGGTCAATGACCTTGCCCCAGGACCAGACCGGGTCGGCGGCGTAGCGCACGCTGAAAAGGCCGGAGACGCTGACGCCGAAATATTCGGAGCTGAAAT
>CAZFHG010000127.1:0-2385 GCA_964518665.1 uncultured Opitutaceae bacterium
CTCGTCCGCACCGAGCATGCCGCGGAGGATCCCGACGGACCGCAACTGCGGCTCGGGATCTAAGGCGGAATTCGAACCGACGCGGAAGGGCATTGTCAGCCAGCCTTTCGTCTGCCGGACTGACAGCGGCCCAACGCGTGAACCTGCTCGATCGTTACATCTTCAAAAGTGTCCTTGGCTCCTGCCTCGCCGCGGTCGGTCTCTTTGCGTTCGTGCTCATGCTGGGCAACGCCATCCGTGATCTGCTCGGCTACGTGCTCGCGGATCAGCTGACGCTGACCACGTTCGCCCGGCTGGTCCTGCTGCTGATCCCCTTCACCATCTCCTACGCCCTGCCGATGGGCATGCTCACGGGTGTCCTGCTCACCCTCGGCCGCCTCTCGGCCGACAGCGAGATCACGGCCATGCGGGCCGCCGGCATCAGCCTCTTCCGCATGGCCCGCCCGGTGATCCTGCTCGGCGTGCTCGGCTTTCTGCTCGGGCTCTACGTGAACTTCACCGCCATGCCGCAGGCCCGCCTGCAATACCAGCGGGAACTCGCCGATGCCGTGCGCATCAATCCCCTGCGCTTCATCGTGCCGCGCACCTTCATTCGCGATTTTCCCGGTTACGTCGTCTACGTCGGCGACAAGCAGGGCCCCGTGCTCAAGGAGTTCTGGCTCTGGGAACTCGACGACACGCAGCGCGTGGTTCGCACAGTGCGCGCCGGCTCGGGACGCTTCGACTTTGACGAGACGTCCAACACGCTGCTCCTCACCCTGCTGCAGGCCCAGATCGAGTCGCGCAATCCGCGGCTCCCGGAAAATTTTTCCTCGGCCCCGCTGGTCGGCACCTTTGAAAAGACGGAGCAGATCCGCCTGCCCCTCGACAAACTCTTCGGCCGGTCCGGTGTCCAACAAAAGCTCAAGTGGATGACCTATCCCGAACTGCGCGCCGAGGAGGCCCGCCTGGCCGCGCTTGCCGTGCCTCCCGACCGTCTGAAGCAGCATCAGCGCGAGCAGATGAAGGTACAACTGGTGATGCAGGAGAAATTCCAGAACGCACTCGCCATGCTGACCTTCGCGCTCATCGGCGTGCCGCTCGGGATCAAGGTCTCGCGGCGCGAAACCTCGGCGAACCTGGGCGTCGCCGTCGCCCTCGCGCTCGGTTACTACTTCCTGACCGTCATGGTCAACTGGCTCGACCGGCATCCGGAATACCGGCCCGACCAGCTTTTCTGGATACCTAACCTGGTATTCTTCGGTCTCGCCGTGTGGCTCTTCGGTCGGATCGACAAGCGCTGAGCCTGACCGCTCCTACATTCTGCAACCCATCAAACCGCCGGCAGCCGGTGCACGCGGAACAGACGCCGCAGGAGCAGGAATCCGATCCAGGCCAGGAACATGGTGACCACGGTGTGGCTCAGATAATGCGAGCCCTTCGCCATTTGGTAGCCGCCCATCCACCAGCCCACCGCCAGACCTGCCACCACCCCGAGGAACCACCCGCGCCGCGTGCGCGCAAACCCCGCCAGGGCCATCAGGGCAAAACCACCACTCGAATGCCCGGCCGGGAAACAGCGTCCTTTGCGGGCCGGTTTGTCATTTTCGGGGTAGCACTCGACCACGCGCACATAGGGCACATCCCCGCCGTAGCGGCGGATTTCGGAAGGACAAAAGGTGTTGGTGGTCGCCTTGAGCTGGCCAATAAAGGCCGGTACGAGTCCGATCGTGAAAAAAGCGACCCACAGGCACCGGCGCGGCACCGCCGCCAACGGGAGCCGGGCGCGACGTTTTTCCGGCAGGACGGCGAGCGCGAGAATGCACAGGCCCAGGGCGATGATGGCGATCTTCGGGCCGTTGTAGAACCACAGTCGCGGACCTGCGGCGTTCCCGTCCACCAGCCACTGTCGGGTGGCAAAATTGAAGAGATGATCCTGCACCCACAGATCGACATTGGTGTATTCAAACACCGCAAAGGCCGCGGCCAGCAGCGCCACGGTCGGCCAGAGCGTGCGATCGGGCAGGGAGAGGCGGGGGGGCGGACTCATTGGGCAGGCGCGGGGCCCGGGGCCTGCTTCTTGCCGTTGAATTTGCCGCGGATCCAGCGCTTGAAGTCAAAGCTCCCGCGCAGCTTCATGCTGAAACCGACGTCGGCCCCGTCCGGTCCGATGCTTACCCGCGGCGCCACGCCCAACAGCCACTGGCCTTTCTGCTTGAAGGTGTAACGCGAAGGAATGGGCCAGACGATGCCGGGACGGATCGTCAGCACGTCACGATGGTTGTCACCGATCAGCCGGGTGCTGGCCAAGGTCGTCTCAAAGGTGTAGGTGAGCTTCGGCCGCTGCCAGACGATGCCGGCGTTGGCGCTGATCGAATCGTCCCCCAGTTCATTCTCGTCCAGGGT
>CAZFHG010000127.1:2485-10958 GCA_964518665.1 uncultured Opitutaceae bacterium
TCGCCGAAATGCGGATGGATGATCAGCTTCAGGCGGTTCTTTTTTTCCACGCCGGGCAGCGCGGTATCAAAGACGCCGCGGATGCGCAGCTCGTCATCAGATACCTTGGGCTCGGTCTTGACCGGCGTCTGCGCCGGCAACGCGACGATCAGCAGGAGAAAGCCGGACAGGAGCCGGCAAACCGGAAGGATGCGACTGCGGAAGAAGTTACCCATGGGCATTGGACTAGTGATTCGTGGCCGCCGGTTTCGGTTCCGGGTTGGCGGCTTGTGCGGTGTATCTGTTCTGCTCGGCCGTGGAAATCGCCCCGTAGCCGCCGGTATTGTACAGGTGGCTCGCCGTCTGGTAGTAGGCGATCGCCGTTTCGTGGAATTCCAGGTCCGGCGCCTGCGGGGTGAGCGTGAACTTCTCCGGATCGTAGGCGAACTGCCCTGCGTGCTGCACGGGTTTCAGCACCGTGAGACGCCCATCGCGGAAGAGGCCGAGGCGCTGGTAGTTGCCAATGAGGGCCCGGCCCGGACCCTCCAGGCGGGTGACATCCCAGCCGTAAAACCGGGTCGCATAGCTCCAGTTGAGGAGGCCGAGCAAGGTGGGCGCGTAGTCCACCTGGCTCATGAGCTTGGTCACACGCCCCGGGGCAATCTGCCCGCCGGGCGCATAGATGAAGAGAGGGATGTGGTAATTCTGCACCGGCAATTCGGTCTTGCCCGCGGAACTGGCGCAGTGATCGGCCACGATGACGAAAATCGTGTCCTTGAACCAGGGCTTCGTGGAAGCCTCCTTGATCAATTGCCCGATGGCATAGTCGGTGTACTTCACCCCGCCGGCGCGACCGGAAATCTTCGAGGGCAGGTCGATCTTGCCTTCCGGATACGTGAACGGCCGGTGATTCGACGTCGTCATCACAAAGAAGTGAAACGGTTTGCCGGCAGCGGCCGACTTGTCCGCCTCGCGCACAGTCCAGCGGAACAGGTCCTCGTCACAAGCGCCCCAGGCGTTGGCAAAGGTGATGTCCTCCGGCGCCACGGCGGTGCGGTCGATCACGCGGTAGCCGTTGTTGCCGAAGAAGGCGTTCATGTTGTCGAAGTAACCGTAGCCGCTGTAGATGAACGCCGTGTCGTAGCCGCGGGTCTGCAGGAGGCTGCCCAGGCTGAACATGTTTTCATTGCGCGGCCGTTTCACGATCGAACGGCCGGGCGTCGGCGGCAGCGCCAGCGTCAGCGCCTCCATGCCGCGGTCCGTGCGGGTGCCGGTGGCGTAGAAGTTTTCGAAGACCA
Source organism: uncultured Opitutaceae bacterium (assembly GCA_964518665.1). Taxonomy (GTDB): domain Bacteria; phylum Verrucomicrobiota; class Verrucomicrobiia; order Opitutales; family Opitutaceae; genus UBA2377. The sequence goes on from CAZFHG010000127.1 coordinate 3,763, forward strand.
GGCTCTTGCCCGCGAGTTCTTCCAGGTGCGGCGTCAGGTTGGACGCCCGGTTGAAGGTACTGAGAAATTCCGCGCTCAGGCTTTCCACCGTGATCTGGATGATGTTGGGCCGCAGTTCCGGACCCTCGTTGTGGATATAGCGCAGGGTGCCCTGCGGCTTGGCTCCGAGCGGCCGGGAATCGTCCCGCGCCAGCTCGGTCCGGATGCGACTGAAGGCCGCCATGCCGTCGAGCGTCGGATAGAACTTGGCGAACTCGAGTTCGTTGTGCCGGAAGGCGGCGAAGAAGGACCAAGGGCCGTTCTTCGCGAGCTCGCGGTTGTAGTCGTTGGCGAATGCAGGCAGGTGGTTCGAATCAAGCGCGAGCCCGAACGCGAGCGGCACCACGAACCAGAGCAGGCCCGCCTTCAGGCGTGACCGCAGCGGCACCCCGGCCGCATTCAGCCACTGACCCACCCAGCCGGTGCGCAGCAGCAGCGCGTAACAAATAACCGCGCCCAGGGCGACTCCGCCGAAGATCGCGGGCATGTTGTAGGACTCACGGATGTTGCCGACCACCTCGGTCGTGTAGATCAGGTAGTCGACGGCGATGAAGTTGAACCGCACGCCGAACTCATCCCAGAACGTCCATTCGGATACCGAGGTGAAGAGCAGCAATCCCATCATGAACACTCCCGCCACATGGACGAGCAACCGCGCCCAGCGCCGCGTAAAAAAGCCGGCGGGCAGGAACGTCAGCAACACGCTGAGCGGCAACGACCAAAGTCCCGCCGACGCCAGATCATAGACAAATCCGCACAAGAATGCGGCCACCAGACTCGCATCCCATCCGACCTCCCCGGCGGATTTAAGCAGCAGCGCCGCACGGGCGATGAGCGAAATGATCAGGAAAACGGCGATGAAAATCAGACAGCCGCCGTGCCGCGAAGCGGTGAGGCGGACCAGGGGCGAAGGTAACTTCATGGATAGGTGGGCAGCGCGAGGGGGAGGCTTCGACAGGTGAGGCACCGCCAGTCACTGGCAAGTTGAAACTTGTGCCTTTTTTTGTCCTCCGCGACACCGTCGCTTATTTTTTGGCGTGCGCCCACCGCCGCTTGTTGTGAAAACCCTTCACCATGCCCGCCTTGCCGTTCACCTTCATCTGCGGTTCCGACGACTATCTCGTCGACCGGCTGGGCCGGGAACGCTTCGCCGCCCTCGCGGCGGAAGTGACGGATGAATTCTCCCGCGAGGTCATCAGCGGCTTTGCCAACAACGTCGCCGAGGTCGAGTCCGCCCTCAACCGCTTGCGCGAGAGCGTGCAGACCATCTCCATGTTTGGCGGCCGCCGCGTCGTGTGGTTCAAGGACGTCAACTTCCTCGCCGACACCGTCACCGGGCGCGCGGAGAGCACCCTGAAGCTCGTCGGCGACCTGCAGGAGCTCCTCGCCGGCATCAATCCCACCGAGACCGCCGTGCTTGTGACGGCCGCGCCCATTGACCGCCGCCGGGCTTTCCCGAAGTGGTGCGAAAAGAACTCCGACTTCACCCTCATTGGGGGCGGCGAGGACGACGGCGCAGCCCTGGAAGGGGTCGTCCTGCGCGAGGCCAAGGCCGCCGGGGTCAGCTTCAGCCCCGATGCCGTCCGACTTCTCCTCGCCCGGGTCGGCCCCAACACCCGCCTACTCGTCGAGGAGGTGCACAAGCTCGCCACCTACGCCGGCGAGGGGGCAACCGTCGAGGAAGCCCACGTCGGCGAACTCACGCCCAACGTCGCCGAGGGCGATTTCTTCGAGACCGCCGAGGCCTTCTTCAGCGGCGATCTCCGTTGGACCCTGGCGGCGCTCGAGCGGCATTTCTTTACCGGCGGCGATGCCCGCCCCGTTCTCTCCGCCCTGCAGAACCGCAATCGCATTTTGATCCAGGTCCGCGCCCTCATCGACGCCGGTGAGGCCAAGCTCGGGCCGCGCGGAATCGACGGCCTGCAGCGCGCCGCCGGCAACTACGCCGCCCGGTTCGGCGAGGCCGCGGCGGAGAAAAGCGCCTACAACGTCTTCACGCAGAATCCGTGGTATGTCGGAAAACTCGCCGGCAGCGGCAAACTCCCCGCGCTGCGCCGGCTGATAGACCATCAGCAGGAATTCATCGCCGCCTTCGAAACCCTCATCCAGCGGCCGCAGGAGCAGGAAGAGGTTCTCCGCGAAATGACCGTCCGCTGTCTCTCGGCCTGAGCTGTTGCACCCGAAGGTCAGCCCGCGTGCGGGCCCTGATGGGCGCGCGCAAGCGCGCTGGCCTACCGCCGCAGATTTGCTGACGCACCCTCGCCGCGGGTCGGCTGCGTCTTGTGATAGAACCGCCAGCCGAGCAGGAGCGCCGCGCTCGCGAGTCCCGCGGCCAGACCCAGCCAGACGCCCATCGCGCCAAAGCTACCCCGCACGCCCAGCAGATAGGCCAGCGGCAGGGCGATAACCCAGTAGGCCACAAACGTGATGCCCAACGGTACGCGCACATCCGCCAGCCCGCGCAATGCCGCCGCCCCGACCACCTGACCGCCGTCGAAGATTTGGAAAATCGCCGCCACGACCAGGAGCTTCGCCGCCAGCGTCACCACGTCCGCCTCGGGCGTGAAACCCTGGGCCAGCCAGCGTCCGGTCAAAGCGAACACCAGGGCAAAGCTCAGCATCAGGAGCGTCCCCGTTCCCAGCGCCCCGAACCCGATCGGCCGCAGCGCCTCGTACCGCCTCTCACCCACGGCGCGCCCGATGCGCACGGCGACCGCGATGGAAATTCCCAGCGGAAACATGAAGGTGAAACCTGCGCAGCTCAGCGCGATCTGGTGCGCCGCCAGCGGCACGGTCCCCAGCCAGCCCATCATCAGCGCCGCCGCCGCAAATGCGCCCGCCTCGAACAGCAGTTGCCCCGCCGCCGGCAGCCCGATGTCCAGCATCTCGCGCACCCGCGGCCATTCCCACCGCGACAGCCACGGCGGATTCGTCCCGGCTTCCGGCCATTCGGCCCGCACCTCGGGTCGCCGTGCCAGCCACCACCACAGCACGACCGCCGCCACCGCCCGCGAGATCAGCGTCGCCCAGCCTGCGCCCTCGAGCCCGAGCACCGGTGCGCCCAGGTTGCCGTAGATCAAAACCCAGTTCAGAAACACATTCAGCAGCACCCCGCCCAGCAAAATGCCCATGGGAGCCCACGGGTGTCCCACCGCTTCGCTGAACTGCCGCAGCACCTGGAACACCATCACCGGCACCAGGGACCAGCCGATGATTTCGAAATACGGCCGCACGGCGATCACCACCTCCGGCGGCTGTCCGAAGTAGTGCAATTGCGGCCCCATCACCATCATCACCAGCGCCCCGGCCAGCCCCAGCAGCAGTGCCAGGCCCATGCCGTGCCGCGTATATTCCGCGCATTCCCGCGGCTGCCCCGCCCCGTGCGACCGGGCCACGAGCACCGACACCGACATCAGCACGCCGATGCCAATGATGAAAACCAGCATGAACAGCCCGTGGGCAAACGCCGCCGCCGCCAGCGGGACTTTCCCCACCCGGCCGATCATCACCGTATCCGTGATCCCGATCAGCATCTGGCTCACCTGTCCCACGATGATCGGGAAGGCCAGCGTCAGCGTGGGACGCAGTTCGGTGAGGTATGGCGAGCGGGACACGGGTATGGTGGGCAAACGTTCAACGCTGAACGCTTAACGCCGAACGCTGAAGGACAAACAAAATACAGGTGCAGACAGAACAGTACAGCGAGTGGCGGGTGGATTGACTGTAGGGCCGGACCTTGGTCCGGCCCTACACCATCCACTCGCTCACGCTCGTAGCTACGACAAAAACGATTTCCGGAGCATTCGATGTATGATGTTCAAAGTTCAGCGTTCAACGTTGCGCCGCGCCGCACCGCGGCGCATTCCCTGACCCACCCGCATGACGACCCTCGCTCTCCTGCTCGTGCTCATCGCCGCGGCGCTGCATGCGAGCTGGAACTACTGCGTCAAGCGCGCCGGCGGCGGACTGCCCTTCGTCTACCTCGTCGGCCTCATCATCTGCGCGCTCTATATCCCCGTCGCCGGCGGCTACTGGCTCTGGCGCTCACCCACGCTAGAATGGACCGCCGTCCTGTGGATCGTCGGAAGCGGTATTCTCAAGACCGGATATTCCCTCTTCCTCCAACGCAGCTACCGCCTCGGCGACTTTTCCCTCGTCTATCCCCTGGCCCGCGGCACCGGTCCGCTGCTCTCGAGCCTCGCCGCCATCGCGCTCCTCGGCGAACGCCCCACCCCCCTGGCCCTCGCCGGCGCCGCGCTCATCATCGCCGCCGTGTTCTTTCTGGCCGGCGGCACGCGACTTCTCCACCAGGACCGCGCCCATCTGCGCTCGGCCATCAACTACGGGCTCGGCTCCGGGGTCTTCATCGCCGCCTACACGCTCTGGGACCGCCATGGCGTCGCCGGTCTCGTCATCGCACCGCTCCTGTACGATGCCGGCACGGCCGTAACCCAGCTCATCCTCCTCACGCCCTTCGCCCTGCGCCGCTGGCCCGAGGTCCGCACCCTCTGGCGTGAACAGCGCCGCTATGCCTTCGGGGTCGCGCTGCTTTCACCCACCGCCTACGTGCTCATCCTCACCGCCCTGAGCTTCACCCCGGTCAGCTACATCGCTCCGGCCCGCGAGGTAAGCATCGTCATCGGCGCTTTCATCGGCGCGAAAGTATTGAAGGAGGCCGACGGCCGACGCAGACTTTGGGCCGCAGTTGCAATGGCCGTCGGGGTCATCGCCCTCGCCCTCGGTTAATCTCATGAAACGTCGCGCCCTTCTCTTCGCCCTCGGACTTCTCGCCGGATTGCTCGGCAGCTATATTTATCTCCGGCATCGTGCCACGGTACCGGCACCGATCCAGCCGGCGCCGGCGCCTGCAATCACGCCGGAGGCTCCCCCGCCCTCAAACCAGGTTTCAGCACCCGCCGAGGTCCCGATCCAGGAGGGCAAGACCATTGATTTCTCCAGCGGCAAACCCGAGATCCGTGCGACGGACGAGGACCGTATCGCCATCGAACGCGCCAAGCGCGAAATGGACGAAGCCACGAAAGACGTCACCTTCGCCCCCACCAAACCCGCAGAGAATAAAAAGTAAGTAATTTGACCACGGATCACACGGATTTCACGGATTCGTGGCTCATGTCGGAAGTGTCGCCCGGGAGCTTCAAGATTGGGCGCCGGCCGTGAGATTGATTCTGTTATGAACATCTACGGCTGAGGGACCACTCCTTGAGCCTATTCCAAGGCACTGGTACGCGAGATTCGGTTTGGAATATCTGTGTGATCAGTGAAATCCGTGGTTAAATAAATCTGCCTTGGCTGTGACCCGGGTTCCTGTGTTCCTGATTTCAGCACAGCTTAATACCCCTCCACCCGATGCCACCGCGCCACGTCCATCCCTGGTTGTTCATGATCCTGATCATCCCGTTTGGCGTGGCTTCCGGCTACGTCACCGTGGCGCTCGAATATCAGTTCAAGGAGGCCGGCGTCTCCGTCGTGCAGCTCGCCGGCCTCGCCGCCCTCACCGTCCTGCCCCACACGTGGAAATTCTTTTGGGCTCCGGTCGTTGATGCCACGCTCGACCCCAAGCGCTGGTACCTCATCTCCGGGTTTCTCACCGCCATCGGCATCGGCGCCCTCGGGTTTTTCCCGCCCACCAAGGCCGGCCTCGCCATCCTCTCCGTCGTCGTTTTCACCAGCAGTCTCGCCACCACCGTGCTCGGCATGGCGGTCGAGAGCCTCATGGCCCACTGTACTCCGGAAGAACTCAAGGGCCGCGCCGGCGGCTGGTTCCAGGCCGGCAACCTCGGCGGCGGCGGCATCGGTGGTGGTGTTGGCCTCATTCTCGCCCGCAGCCTGCCCTCGGCCTGGATGGCCAGCGTCTTGGTCGGCGGACTCTGCCTCGCCTGCTCGCTCGCACTGACCGGACTGCCTGCGCAGAACCGGCCTCACGGCAAGGCCAACCTCTTCGCCGGTGTGTTTGCTTCCCTGCGCGAGATCTGGGAGGTCGCGAAACAACGCTCCGGGCTCACGGCGCTGATCCTTTGCTTCCTGCCGATCGGCGCCGGTGCCGCCGGCAGCCTCTGGTCCGCCCTCGCCTCGGAGTGGCAGGCCTCGGCCGAGACCGTTGCCCTCGTCACCGGTCTGCTCGGCGGCATCGTCTCCGCGGCGGGCTGCATCGCCGGCGGTTTCGTTTGCGACCGCTACAATCGCAAGACCGCCTATGTTTGGTTCGGCATCCTGCAGGCCGCCGCTGCGATCGCCATGGCGGTCATGCCGCGCTCCGAGTCCATGTTCGTGGTCTGGACGCTCTTCTACGCCTTCACCACCGGCCTCACCTTCGCCGGTTTCACGGCGTTTGTCCTCGAGGCCATCGGCAAGGGCGCGGCGGCGACCAAGTACAATGCCTTCGCCTCCCTCTCCAACATGCCGATCTATTACATGACCATCGTCAACGGTCACACCCACGACTGGTGGAACTCCCGCGGCATGCTTTTCGCCGAGGCCACTCTCTGCGTCACTGGCGCCGTCGTTTTCGTCCTCATCGCCCGCCAGTTGCTGCCGCGCAAGGCGTGATAAAAACAAAAGCGGCCCCCGCCACAACGCAGGGACCGCTTCGAGTGCAGGTTAACGGATGATTAAGCCGTCAGCCGAGAATGGGAGGCGGTGCGACCCGTGTAATCGCTGACCGCGATGGCCAGTATGCCGGCCGCGGCGAGCATCGCGTAGGCCGCTTCGGCATTGATATAGTTGGCAACAAGGGCGACGCCGAGCGTCAGCGAGAGGATTGAGGAGATGAGTGTTTTCATGGAGGTGAAGTTGGTGATGCCATAACAACACTGCCTCGCCGGAAAAGTTACAGCGGAGATGAAATCATGCATGGTTGGGTGCTGGGCGCTCCGCACGCGGCCAGTTGAACACGACTGTCAAGCACTCAAAACACCCTGTTTCAGGGTGAAGCCGCACCCTCAAAAGGGGGGATTTAAGTCACTGTTACTAGGCCTGACCGGTCCATGATTCTGCGCTGAATCTCCAGCTCTATTCCGGAAATGAATCTCATCATCGTCGCCATCGCCGTCATTTTCATCCTCACCGCCATTGTCGTGGCGGTGATCAAGCCCAAGGCTGGCCTGCCCCTTCCCGACGATCCTCCCCAGGTCTACTAC
>CAZFHG010000128.1:0-8891 GCA_964518665.1 uncultured Opitutaceae bacterium
TGTGAAAGAGTTTAGGCGTCAACCCTCGCTCCGTCAATCGGAGAGAGGTGATTTTTTGTAAAATATTTTAGGCCATTGGGAGGGCAGCGGTCCCTCGCTGCCGTGTGCCAGGTGCGTGGGGCGTCCTCACCGAGCCTCATCCTGAACAACCGGGAGCGCCTCCCGAGTCACCTACCATCGCAGTCTGATGTGGGCAGCGAGGGACCGCTGCCCTCCCATTACTGCGCCTCCAGCAGGAACAGGCGGTAATCATGCCGGCGCACCGGGCACTGGAGGCGGCCGGCCGCCCAGGTGAACTTGCCGTCCTGGTCGCGTTCGCGGCGCACGGCGAGGGAGAGCTTGGCGGAGGCAGCGTCGCTGGCCTCGAAGACGTCTGCGAGTAGGGCGCGCTTCGCGTCCTGCAGGGCGAGGACCTTTTCCTCGACGGTTCCGGCGCAGATCAATTTGTAGCTGGTCACAGTGCGAGTCTGGCCGATGCGGTGGGCGCGGTCGGTGGCTTGGGCCTCGACGGCGGGGTTCCACCACGGGTCGAGGTGAACGACGGTGTCGGCGCCGGTGAGGTTCAGGCCGGTGCCGCCGGCTTTAAGTGAAAGAAGGAAAAGAGGAATGGTTTCATCCGTCTGGAAGCGGTCCACCTCGGCCTGGCGCTGGCGGGTGGGCATGGAGCCGTCGAGGTAACAAAACGCGATGCCCTGGCGGTCGAGTTCGGTGCGCAGCAGGGCGAGCAAGGAGGTGAACTGGGAGAAGACGAGCATGCGGTGTCCGTCGTCCACGGCCTCGTCGAGGAGTTCACGGAAGGCCTCCAACTTGGAGGAGTCCTCGGCGGACGAGTCGGGGGCAACCAGCCGCGGATCGCAGCAGACCTGACGCAACCGCAGCAATTGGGTGAGGGTGGCGAGTCGCAGGCTGGCTTCGCTGGCGCCGTCGGCGGCGAGGTCGAGCAGGGCGCGTTCGGATTTTTCCTGCAGGTCGCGGTAGAGCGCGGCCTGCGCGGAAGTGGGTTCGCACCAGATGGTCTGTTCGATCCGCGCGGGGAGTTCCGGGGCGACGGTCTGTTTCGTGCGGCGCAGGATGTAGGGTGCGGTCTGGACGCGGAGACGTTGGTTGAACCAGGCGCGGTCGTCTGGGCGGGTGCCGGCCGGAACGGCGTCGAGGTAGCCGGGCATGAGGAATTCAAACAGCGCGCGCAGGTCGTCGAGGGAGTTTTCCAGCGGCGTGCCGGTGAGGAGGAAACGGCCGCGGGCGCGCAGGGCGCGGAGGGCCTGGGCGTTTTGCGAGCGGCGGTTCTTGATGTGCTGGGCCTCATCGGCGATGACGCAGGCGAACTCCATCCCGGTGAAGAGCTCGCGGTCGCGCGTGAGGGTGCCGTAGCTCGTAATCACCAGATCGTGGGCGGCGAAGGCCGCCTCGTCCGTGCCGCGCCGGCCGCCGTGATGCACGGTGACACGCAACTCCGGCGTGAAGCGGGCGGACTCACGGCGCCAGTTTTCCAGCAGGGAAGCGGGAGCCACCACGAGGGAGGGTCCGGAGGAGGCGGATGATTGGGCGGCCCGCAAGGCGCTGAGAAAAGCGAGGGCCTGCAGGGTCTTGCCCAGGCCCATCTCGTCGGCGAGGATGCCGCCGAGTTCGTGCCGGTGGAGGTGCCAGAGCCAGGCGGTGCCGAGTTGCTGATACGGACGCAGGAGCCCGGAGAGAGCGGACGGCAGCGGAGCGGGCTGCAGGGCGGAGAGATTGCGCAGGGCTTCGCTGCGGGATTTCCACGCCGCGGGAGGCTGGAAATGCGGGGACAGTTCCTCCAGCAGCGGCTGCAACTCGGCGGCGCGGGCGGCGGGCACGCGGCGGGTGAGACGGTTGGTGGCGCCGCCGTTGCCGTTGGCATCGCCGGCCAGCACGCGCTGGGCTTCGCCGAGCTGGCGTACCTTGGCTGGCTCAAGGAGGAAGATTTTACCACCGGACTCAAGGTAGCCCCGGCCGGTGGCCACGGCGGTGCGGATTTGCTCCTCCGAGGCATCGCCGGCGCGAAGTCCGACGGTGACTTCAAATCCGCTGCCGGCCGGAGCCGCGTCGCAGGTCAGTTCAGCCGGCTGCAGATGGGCGGTGCTTTTCTCGAAGTGCTCGGTGAAGTCGGCGAGGAATTCCCGGCGCAGGCGGTCGCCGTGGGTGGCGAGAAAGGTGAGGGTCTTGTGCCGGTCGCGCAGCCACCACTTGCGATTGGAGGGTTCGAGGTTGAAACCGGCGGACTTGAGCAGGTCGAGGGCGGCGGCATAGCCGGAGTGCTCACGGGAGGGCAGGGTGATGGCGAGGTAGTGCTCGGTGCCGTCAACGGTCATGCCCGAGGGCGGGGCTGGCCGGATGCTGCCGGGTTTCCGGCTGGGCGGCGGTGGCGACGTCGGAGTTGGGACGGGTACAGACCTGAGCAGCGCCGGATAAGGCCAGGCCGTAGGAGGACAGTTGGCCTCAACAAAGAGAGGCTGGCTGCCGGCGGCGGCGATCAGGTCGCGGAGCTGGGCGCGGCTGAGCTGGATGAATTTCGGCGGAGTGGGCGTGCCACACCAGCGCTGCAGAAGAGCCAGGACGGGGATCACCTCGTCGACAGGCGGGACTGTGAGGTCGAGTTCCACCTTGAGCGCCACTGCGTCGCGGACCACGGCGGCGGAGAGATTGGGAGGGAGGTGGAAGCGGAGCATGGTTGCAGGCGGAAAGAAGCGCGGGAATAAAGTCCGGCCACGGTCTCTCTTAAGTCAACATGAGCAACGAGGTCTTTACCCGGCTGGTCGACGCGCACTACGCGCCGCTCTACCGCTTTGCCCTCAGTCTGGCGCGCAACCAGGCCGATGCGGGCGACCTCGTGCAGCAGACCTTCTACATCTGGGCGACGAAGGGGCACGCGTTGCGCGAGGCGGCGAAGGCGAAGACCTGGCTGTTCACCACCCTGTACCGCGAATTCCTGCGCGGGCGGCGCCGGGATGGGCGGGTCACCTCGCTCGACGACCTGCCACCGGGCGGACAGGAAGTGGCGGCGGAGGAAGTTGACCGGGTGGCGCGGCTCGATGCGGCGATGGTGATGTCGGCGCTGCAGGAGGTGGATGAGATCTTCCGGGCGCCGCTCACGCTGTTTTACCTCGAGGACCTGTCGTACCAGGAGATTGCGACGATGCTCGACGTGCCGATCGGCACGGTCATGTCGCGGCTTTCGCGGGGCAAGGCGCAGTTGCGGAGTGTGCTCGCGCGGAGCGAACGCGACGGGGCGGCGGCCGAAGTCATACCCTTTAAAAAACAATCGACGTCATGAACAACGAAGAAGCCAGATTCATCCTGCAGGCCTACCGACCGGGCGGAAGCGATGCGGGCGAAGCGCTCTTTGCCGGGGCGCTCGAGCAGGCGAAGCGCGATCCGGGACTCGGCGCGTGGTTTGCCCGCGAGCAGGCCCATGATGCGGCCGTGGCGGCCAAGCTGCGCACCATCGCGCCGCCGCCGGGCTTGCGCGATGCCATCATGGCGGGCGGACGGGTCACCCGGCAGCGGCCGGCCCGCTGGGTGATGCCGGCGTGGATCGGGCTCGCGGCCTCGGTGGCCGTGATCATCGCTGCATCCTTGTTCTGGCTGCAGCCGGCGCACGCCGACGCGCAGGAACTGCCGGAGTTCGCCCTGAATTTCGCCGCCCGGCCTTTCCGCCTCACGGCGCACAACGATGACCTGGCCGAATTGCGGACCTGGCTGGCGGCGCGCAACGCGCCCCTGCCGTTGCGGATCCCCTCAAACTTTGCCGCGCTGCATGCGCTCGGCTGCCGCACGATCGAGTACCGGGGCAAGGACATTTCCCTGATCTGTTTCGAGCAGGGCCGGGAGTATCACCTTTTTGTGGCCCGGCGGGCGGACTATCCCGGGTTGAGGGAATGCCGGCAGCCGGAGTTTTCCACCAAGGGCAAATGGGCGGCGGCGCATTGGTCGGATGACGAGAACTGCTATGTGCTGGCCAGCGATGCGGGGATGGAGTCAGTGCGGAAATTGTTCTGACTTTGGTTCTCAGTGCGCAGGGGCGCGTGTCTGCAAAGGCAGTCTTGGTGGGTCAGCGAGCTTGCTCGCGTCCAACCTGCGCCCGCAAGCGGGCTGCCTACCGCGGCCGCTTCGGGTTGGATTGGAATTTTATCAGCACGCCCTGTTAGTACTGTAGTAACTACGAAATATCCCTGCCTGGCGGTTCACTCCGGAAATCAGTGATGGAACAAGCGTGTGGCAGGGGCGGTGTTGGTGGCCAAGGGGATAACTGATAATAATCGCCAGTGCGTTTTGCACGAGGACAAGGGTTCCGGATTTATCTGGGAATATTCCGTCAATCTCACGAACCCGCCCGGTGGGGGAGGGTCACCGCGGGCCGTGAACACCTACACCAATACCACTACCAGCACCTGGCACCGCAGGGGCGGCCTCCTGCTGTTGTCCGTTCTGTGCCTTGGCCTCGGACTGAATTCGCTTTCGGCCGCGGAGCGTTGGGAAACCCTGCAAGCCATCCATTGGGTGGAGAATCCGCACAACAGTCCCAAGGCCGGTCCCTGCGGCGAACTCGGCGCCTATCAGTTCCGCGAAAACACCTGGCGGATGCACACGCAGGTGCCGTTCAAGCAGGCGGTCAACCGTTCCCAATCGGATGAAGTTGCGGTGCGGCACTATGAATGGATCAAGCGCGGCCTGGTCCGCGCCGGCCTGCCCGTGACACCCTACAATATCGCCCTCGCCTGGAACGGCGGCCTGTCCGCCACGATCAGGGGCCGCGTCCCGGCCGCCACGCGCAACTACGCCGAGCGGGTCAACAATCTGGCGGTGCAAATGAGCCAGGCGCGCATGGCGCAGGATTGTCCTTGAGCCAGGGGGCGCCGGGTCGGTGACCGGCCCGGCGCAAAATCGCTTGGTTGCGGCCGGCGAATCGCTCAGGGTGGAGTGCACACCAATGATCAAGCGCTTGTTCAAGGTCCTGGGCCGGTTTACGTGGTCACCGCTGGTCTGCCTCGGACTGGCGTGGCTGTTGATGCAGACCGAGCCAATGCAGCAGATGGATTGGCGCACCCTGGACTGGCGCACGAATGTGCGGGTTCATTATCAGGCCCCGGCCGATCCCAGGATCTCGATCATCCTGTTTGAGGACGACACGGAGATGAACCTGGTACCGTGGCCGCCGGACCGGGCCTATCACGGAGCCCTGGTGGAACTGCTCTCACTGGCGAAGCCGGCGGTCGTGACCTGGGACGTGATCCTCGATGCCGTTCGCGAAGGTGACGGAGATGAAAAAATGGGCCTGGGGGTGGGCGCGGCCATGGCCGCAGGCACCCGCGTGATCACCGGCAGCGTGACCAGCACGGATCCGGTAGATACGCCGCCCGGTGAGCCTGGTCCGACCCGGCCCATTCGCGCGATCGAGGGCGACATCACCAAGCTCTACGGGGAAGACCACGCAATCATTCCCTTTCCCCAGCTTCGGCAGGCTTCGTGGTATGGGTTTGTGGACGCGCCGAGGGGCAAGGACGGCATCATCCGGGAAGTGCCACTGGTGGTGCGCACGGGCCGTGACGTCTATCCCTCCCTAGCCCTGCAGACCGTGCTGGCTTATCACCAGCTCACCGTTGATGACGTGCGCGTCAAGCTGGGCGAGGGGATCCGCCTCACGACGAGGCAGGGCGAGTTGAAGATCCCGATCAACACCGCCGGGATGTACTTCATCAACTACCGCTACGATCACGATGACGTGCGCCCGGATTTTTCCACGCATTCCTACCGTGAAGTGCTCCTGAAGCTGAACGGCCGCTTCGTGGAGCAATCAACGGCGGTGCCGCCGCCGCCGGATTACGCCGGCAAAATTGTCTTTGTGGGCCAGACCGTGACGGGCAAAGCCGACGCCGGGCCGACGCCGCGCGGCGCCTATTCACCACTCGTCCTCGTGCATGCCAACGTGGTGAACAACATCCTGCAGGGTGATTTCGCGCAACGGGTGCCGGATTGGATGGTTTGGGCGGCGATGATCGTGGTCGCCTATTATTGTGCCTGGCTGGCGATGCGGCATTCCATCCTCATGCTGGCCCTGGTCTTTGTCCTCGTGGGCGTGATCTACACCGGGGTGATTTTGTGGGGGTGGATCGGCTGGAGCCTTTGGTTCCCCTGGGTGGGTCCCATGCTGGGCTTCACGGTGCTTGAGTTCATTCTGGTCGGCCGCCGGGTCTGGCATGAGCAAAAGGCCAAGCAGGAGATCAAGGGGATGTTTGGCAGCTATGTTTCACCGGATGTCGTGGAGAAACTCATCAACGCCGGGGAGCCGCCGCATCTGGGCGGAATTGAGACGGAGATCACGGCCTACTTCAGCGACATCCAGTCGTTTTCCTCATTTTCAGAAAAGATGCCGCCGAACCGGTTGGTTGAACTCATGAACGAGTATCTCACCGCCTGCACAGATATCGTGCAGGCGGAGGGGGGCACATTGGACAAATACATCGGTGATGCAGTGGTGGCGATGTTTGGGGCCCCGGCGGTCCAGGTTGACCATGCCTATCATGCCTGTCTCACGACGCTTCGGGTGCAGCAGTGCCTGGAAGAGTTAAGGGCCAAATGGAAGGGTGAGGGGGACAAGTGGCCTGAGATAGTCTGGCGCATGCGATCGCGGGTCGGTCTGAACACCGGCCGTTGCATTGTGGGCAACATGGGCAGCCGCACGCGTTTCAATTACACCATGATGGGTGACGACGTGAATCTGGCGGCGCGCATGGAATCGGGCGCCAAGAGCTGGGGAGTCTATACCATGTGTACCGAGGCAACCAAGTCCGCCTGTCTGGTTCATGGGGGCGATCGCATCATTTTCAGGCCCTTGGGGCGGATCGTGGTCAAAGGCCGGGCGAAGGTCACCGAGATCCATGAAGTTGTTGGCTTGAAGGAGAATACCCCGGACAAGACCCGCGAATGCATCGGGCTTTTCGAACAAGGCCTGGCCCGGTTCTATGCCTGCGATTGGGACGGTGCCATGACACTGTTCGCCCGGAGCGCCCTGCTGGAACCCAACCAGCCTGGCTCCGACAGCAGTATTTCATCCAATCCGTCTCTGGTGTATCTCAAGATCGTGGAGCAATACCGGCGAATTCCTCCCGCGCCGGACTGGGATGGAGTCTATGTCATGTCCGAAAAATGAGCGATGGTGTGTTAAGACTCATAAAGGGGTGAAGCTGATCTTCTTTTCCAATTGCAAAACGGGATGTTACCCAAGATTGGTCGTCAGGATGCGGTGAAATTCCATCGAAGGCCAGCGCCTCTCGAGGTCGCATTGCCCTCCGCCTGCAGGTTTTTGTTTACAGAAAACTCTCAAGGAAAATGCAGACAAGTTCTTGACCAATCGTGACAAGGCAGACAACAATCACCTCCGTCTAATGAATTGATGTGATTTTGCATCTAGGCAATTTACTCTCCGATAACCAAGCAATCAGCACCATGAAAAAAATATACGCCCTGATCCTATCCGTGGCTATTGTCAGCCTGTCCACCGCCACCTCTTGGGCTGCAGAAGCTCAGGCCACCGAGGCGAAGGTCCTCAAAATCACTGGCTCAGCCACTGTCCAACTGCCCGGTCAATCGGCAGCAGTCGCGTTGGTTGAGGGCATGTCCCTGCCGGCTGGCTCAACCATCACCACCGGGGCGGGTTCCGAGGTGCAGGTGCAGCCTTTTGCCGGTGGTCTTTCATCGGTCGGCCAGAATTCCACCGTGGCCTTGGAAGAACTCTCTGTGACCAAGGATGGCAGCGGTGTTGTGACCAAGCAGACCGCCACGCTTAACCTCAAGTCCGGCAATCTGGTTTCGACCCTCGATCCGGGCCGCAAATCCATCAACAATTACGGCGTGCGCACCCCCAAGGGCGTTGCGGCGGCCCGCGGTACGGTTTACTCCGTCACTGTCAGCCAGACCGGTTCCACGGTCGCTACGCTCAGCGGCACGGTGACCCTGACCCCGGTCGGCGGCGGCACCCCCATCGTCATTGATATTGGCTCCGGCATGATCGTCGGTGCTGATGGCGCC
Organism: uncultured Opitutaceae bacterium; assembly: GCA_964518665.1. Lineage (GTDB taxonomy): Bacteria > Verrucomicrobiota > Verrucomicrobiia > Opitutales > Opitutaceae > UBA2377. The sequence continues at coordinate 8,047 of CAZFHG010000128.1, forward strand.
GTCACCACCACCTCGCTGGCCTCACTCGTTCAGGCCGAAGCGGCTGCCGGCACCGGCGGCGCTGAAGGTTCCATGACCCAGGCGGTTGCCCAGGCGGTTGCTGCGGTTACTGCGGCTGTGGCCAACAATTCGATTTCGTCGGTTACCGCGGGCTCCACTGATGCCGGCACGGCCGTCACGGTTCTTGCCGCGGTGGTCAATGTGGCTTCGCAGGCCAATCCGGCGAGCGCCGCTGCCTTTACGCAGGCTGCCGTAACGGCGGTTACCTCCCCCACCTCGGCCGTTTCCGCCTCGGGTGCCTCCGCCGCCACCGCTGCCGTCACTGAAGCCGCTGTGCAAGGTGCGGTGCAGACGGTCGTGACGCAGAATGCCGGCAATCCCGCCGCAGCCCAGGCTGCTGCTGCTGCTGTGACGAACCAAGTGGCCGCTGCTGCCACGACTGCCGCGACTTCGAGCGGTGCACAGGTGAGCACGGCTGTTATCACCGCTGCCGCGAACACTGGTGCCACCACTGGCACGACCAACGCCAATGCGTCGACGGGTGCCACGGTGACTCCTCCGGCCCCCGTGGTTCCTCCCACGACCGAGACTCCTCCGGCTGAGACGCCCGCGGCCCCGGTTGTGCCCCCGGTCTCGACGCCGATCACGCCGGTCGACCCGACGGTCGTCAGCCCCTCGGGCGGCTAAGCGATCGTCCGATCCCGTTTCATTTCAACGCACCGCCTTTATCGGCGGTGCGTTTTTTTTGGGAGTGCATTAACTTAGTGCCGGACTTCAGCCGGCACTGGATCGACGGTGACACTCAAAATTTGAATTGAGTTGCGAACCTGTTCTTCGGTGAGTTT
>CAZFHG010000128.1:8901-10911 GCA_964518665.1 uncultured Opitutaceae bacterium
TCAGCCGGCACTGGATCGACGGTGATAAATCGTCGCAATAACTCGAAGAGCGCGGGCTAAAGCACCGCGCTACGGCCGGCGATCCACGGCGCTACCCAGCTCTGCGGACTTTGCTACTCCAGAAAGGAGTCCTGCTTCGGGGCCTTTGCGGCGCGGCTGGCGGCGACTTCCTCGGGCGTGGCATTGAGGTGCCGCGGGGGCTTGGTGGTCTTTTGGGCCACGGCGATTTCGCGGTCGGCCACAATGCGGTCGCAGATCGAATGAATGTGCATGCGCAGCCACCGGGCGGTGCTGCTGGTATTGGCGTAGTCGGCCGGGCAATAGCCGTGAATGCGGCCGGCCTGGAGGAGGCGGTCGTTCTGCTCAAATTCGCCGCTGTGGGCCGGGTTGTAGACGCCGTAAGTCTTGCCGCCGCCACTCTTCACGACGGAAAAGCTCGGGATGTCGCTCGGGCCGTCAGCGATATAGATCATGTTTTGGAACGGAATCCGCCGGTCTTCCGGGCGAATGTTCGCGTTCACCTCGATGGCGGCATTCTTGTTGGTGCCCTTGTTGATCTCGAAAAGCGCGCGGGTCTTGGTCGTGTTGTCGATGACCATGCCGATCTGGGCGATGACCGCGTCGGCGGAGAGGTTCATCTCGCTCTGCTCCAGGAATCCCGGCTGCAATGGATTCTCGATGAATTCGCAGCCCCAGATGGCCTCGACGAAGGGGGCGATCTTGCTGCCGCGGATCATTTCCGCGAGTCCGGTGCTGACGATGTAGTGTTCCAGCTTGATATCGTGCTTCTTGTATTCCGGCTTTTCCGCGGCATAGCCCTTTGCTGTCTCGAAAAAGCCCGGCAGGCCGGGATAGAACTCAATGTCAGCGCCGCATTCGAACAGTTGCCGATTGTTGAGCCGGCCAAACTTTCCCGCCAGAACATAGGTGAGGATATGGTTCAGGTAGCTGATTTCACCTGAGAGATGGTACCCGCGCCGGCGGTAGTTCTCCAGCATGGCGTTGGTCTCGGCCCAAAAGGTCGCTTCATCAATACCATGGCGCCGGAATAGCGGCGCCTGCATGTAACCGGGGATTAAGGTCTTGTCGAAATCCCAGATGCAGGCGATGATGTTCTGTGTGAATAGCGTCGTTGGCATTGCTGATCGGCACCGGTAGGGTTTCTTCCCGCCGGCATAACAAGCCTTGTTTGGCCGCTCCAGACGGCCCACGCAATTATCAAATGACCCAGCGCCGCCACCTGCATGGACGAACTTCCCGACATCACTCCCTTCCAACGCCGCCTCGACGAACTCGGGGCGCAGATGGCCGATCCAGCCTTCTATCAGAATCAGCGCAAGGCGGCTGAGGTCACCCGCGAGCAGCAGAAACTGCAGAGCCTCGTGGCCGATTATGAGCGGCACCGGAAACTGGCGGGTGAAATCGCCGAGGCCCGGGAATTGCAGCGCGATCCGAACGGGGATCCCGAACTGAAGGAACTGGCCGGGGCGGAATTGACGGCCCTCGCAGAACAAGCCGAACAACTGCGCAAGGCGGTCCTGCTGGCGATGATCCCGCCCGAGCAGACTGATTCCCGCGATACGGTGATGGAAATCCGGGCCGGCACGGGCGGCGATGAGGCCAGCCTCTTTGCCGCGGAGCTCTTCCGCCTCTATACCAAGTACGCGGAATCGCGGGGCTGGGCCATCCAGCCGATGAGCAGCAGTCCCTCCGAACGCGGCGGATTCAAGGAGGTGATCTTCCTCATCACGGGCACCGATGTCTACCGGCAGCTGAAATATGAGAGTGGCGTCCATCGCGTGCAGCGCGTGCCGGTCACCGAGGCCAACGGGCGCATCCATACCTCGACCGTCACCGTTGCCGTCCTCCCCGAGGCGGAGGAGGTCGATATCAAGATCGACCCGCAGGACCTGGAGATCACGGTCCAACGGGCCAGCGGTCCTGGCGGGCAGGGCGTGAACACCACGGACTCCGCGGTGCGCATCATCCACAAGCCGACCGGCATGATCG
>CAZFHG010000129.1:0-10807 GCA_964518665.1 uncultured Opitutaceae bacterium
GGCTGAAGATCATCGACTCCCAGAGCGGCAACTTCGAGCGCAGCGGCGGCAAGCAAGTCATGGAGGCGTTTCTCAAAAAGCACGGCAAGGCGATCCAGATCGTGTACGCCCACAACGACGACATGGCCCTCGGCGCCGCGCAGGCCATCGAGGAGGCCGGGCTCAAGCCCGGCACCGACATCATCCTCGTCTCCATTGATGCCATCCGCGAGGCCGTGCAGGCCGTGGTGAACGGGCGGCTCAACTGCACCGTCGAGTGCAACCCCCTCTTCGGTCCGAAGGTATACGACACCATCGGACGGCTGCTCCGGAAGGAACCCGTGCCGAAAAAGTCCTACAACAAGGACGAGCTTTTCGACGCCACCAACGCCGCGGCGGTCATTGCGCAGCGGGAGTATTGAGGCGGGGCAAGGAAACCGTGGACCGCGTGGCTGACTTCTCATCGGTGAAAGTGCAGCTCGGTAGGAAGCCCGCTGGCGTACGGGGGCGGACGATGGGTGCCAGTGTGAATTTCAATTGGGTAGGGTCCGGCCTCCGGACGGACCGTTGGTGGCGTGCGCACGTCGGATCGCCCGTCCGGAGGCCGGGCGCTACCCAAGGCAGGTCTGCCCTGTCTTCCGTAGGTCGAGTGAAGGAAGAGGCCTGCCCTGCTTGGGTTCCGAAATGAGCGAGCTCCTTGAACTCCGCGGTGTCGGCAAGCGCTTCCCCGGGGTCGTGGCGCTCGCGGGCGTGGACTTCACGGTGCGCGCCGGCGAAATCCACGCGCTGCTCGGCGAAAACGGCGCGGGCAAGTCCACGCTCATCAAGGTGCTGACCGGGGTGTACCCGGCCGATGAGGGCGAGTTCCGTCTCGACGGCGCCGCCATCCACCCCGGCTCGCCGCGCGAGGCCGAGGAACTGGGCATCAGCACGGTTTACCAGGAAGTGAATCTCGTGCCGTCGCTTTCCGTGGCGGAGAACATCACGCTGGGCCGTCAGCCCGGCCGTGCCGGATTGCTCAACTGGCGGGCCATCCGCCGCCGCGCCCGTGCCGCACTGGCACGCCTCGAACTCGACTGCGACGTGGATGCCGAACTGGGCACGCTGTCAGTCGCGCACCAGCAGATGGTCGCGATCGCGCGCGCGCTCGATACCCGGGCGCGGCTGCTGATTCTCGACGAACCGACCGCCAGCCTGGACGAGCGGGAGGTCGCGGAATTGTTCAAGATCATGCGGCAGCTCCGGTCCGACGGACTCGGTATCGTCTTTGTCACGCACTTCCTCGACCAGGTGTATGCCGTCACCGACCGCCTGACCGTGCTCCGCAACGGCGCACTGGTCGGCGAGTTCGCCACCCCAGAGCTGCCGCGGCTCGCGCTCGTCGGAAAGATGCTGGGCCGGGAGGTCAGCGCCGCCGAATTTGTCGCGCAAGGAGCAGCGCCCTCGGCGGACCCCGCCACTCCGCCCGTACTCGCGACACACGGACTCGGACGTCGGGGCGCGATGGCTCCGCTCGATCTATGTCTGCGCGCGGGCGAAGTCACCGGCTTGGGCGGTCTGCTGGGCTCCGGCCGCACCGAGACGGCCCGTCTCCTCTTTGGCATCGACCGGGCCGACGGCGGCACGATCAGCGTGCACGGCGCGCCCTGCCGGATCGACTCGCCGCGCGATGCGGTGCGGCTCGGCCTCGCACTCTGCTCCGAGGACCGCAAGGCCGAGGGCCTGCTGCCCAATCTGTCCGTGCGCGAAAACCTGCTTATCGCGCTGCAGGGCAAACGCGGCACCCTGCGCGTCCTGTCCCACGCCGAGCAGGAGAAACTTTGCGCCCATTACCTTGCGGCCTTGCGCATCAAGACGACTGATGCGGAGACCCCCGTGAAAAACCTCTCCGGCGGCAACCAGCAGAAGGTGCTGCTCGCCCGCTGGCTCGCGACGCAGCCGGCCGTCATCATCCTCGACGAACCCACGCGCGGCATCGACATCGGCGCCAAGCAGGAGATCGAGCAGCTCATCGCCGGCCTGCGCGCCGACGGGCTCGCCGTGCTGTTCATCTCCTCCGAGATTGATGAAGTCGTGCGCAACTGCTCCCGCGTGCTCGTGCTGCGCGAACGGCGGTTCACGGGCGAGGTTGCGGGCGAGGGCCTGACCGCGGACCACCTCATGCACCTGATGGCGGGCACCCATGAAGGTTAAATCTCCACTCCTTTGGCCGCTGGCCGGATTCGTGGCGCTGCTGCTGCTCAACGCCGTCTTCAATCCGGCGTTTCTCAAGATCACGCTGCTCGACGGCCATCTCTACGGCGTGCCGGTGGATATCCTCGTGCAGGGCTCGCGCACCATGCTCGTCGCTCTCGGCATGACCCTCGTCATCGCCACCGGCGGTATTGATCTCTCGGTCGGCTCGGTCGTCGCCATCGCCGGGGCCGTTTGCGCCGTGCTGCTGCAAGGCGGACATAGCCTGGGCCTCACGCTCGCGGCTGCGGTCGGGGCGGGGGTGCTGGCCGGTTCCGCCAACGGCCTGCTCGTCGCGCGCCTCGGCGTGCAGCCCATCGTGGCGACACTCATCCTCATGGTGGCCGGCCGCGGCGTGGCGCAGCTCCTGGTGGACGGGCAGGTCATCATCATCGCCAGTGCGCCCTTCGAGTTTATGGCCAACGGATTTGTGCTTGGCCTGCCCCTTGCGCCGCTTCTCGTGGCCACCGCCTATGTGTCCGCGCACCTGCTGCTGCGTCGCACCGCCCTGGGATTGTTCGTCGAAGCGGTCGGCGACAACGAACAGGCCAGCCGCTTCGCCGGGCTCGCCGCCGCGCGCATCAAGACGCTGGCCTATGTCTTCTGCGGTGCCTGTGCGGCTTGCGCCGGCATTCTGACGGCGGCCAATATTCGCGCCGCCGATGCGTACCGGGCCGGCGAAAACATGGGGCTCGACGCCATCTTCGCCGTGGTGGTGGGCGGCACGGCGCTGACCGGCGGACGTTTCCTGATCCTCGGCACGGCGATTGGCGCGCTGCTCATCCAGACTCTCACGACAACGATGTACAATCTCGGCGTGCCGCCCGCGGTCGCACCGGTGCCGAAGGCGCTCCTCATCATCGGTGTCGCCCTCCTGCAATCCGAGCGCACTACGCGGTGGCTGCGCGGACTCTTCAACCGGAAAGGCCCCGCATGAGCGCTGCCGGTAAAATCATCGCGCGGCAGCTTCCGCTGCTGACCACCGCGGCGATCCTGATCGGCCTCTATGGGGCGGCGGCCCTGGCCTATGACGGATTCTTCTCGGCGCGCGTGATGACGAGCCTGCTCACCGACAACGCCTTCCTCGGCATCGCCGCGGTGGGCATGACCCTGGTGATCTTCTCCGGCGGCATTGACCTGTCCGTCGGCGCCGTCATCGGCTTCACCTCCATTTTCACGGCGACCCTGATCGAGGTGCACCATCTTCCGCCGGGGCTCGCGTGGGCGCTGGCCTTGCTGGCCGGCACCGCACTCGGTGCCGGGATGGGCGCGCTCATATACTTTTTCCGTCTGCCGCCCTTCCTCATCACGTTGGCCGGCATGTTCCTCGCCCGCGGAGCGGCCTTCTGGCTCAACACGGAATCGGTCGGCATCGGCCACGACCTCTACAACCGCCTCTCCGCCTATGAACTCGCGTTCGGCTCTGCCGGACTGACCGCTACCGCCCTGCTGTTGCTCGGCACATTGCTGGCGGGGTACGTGATCGGGCATCACACGCGCTTCGGCCGCAACCTGCTGGCCATCGGCGGCAACGAGCAATCAGCCCTGCTGATGGGTCTGCCCATCGGCGCGACCCAGGTCGGCGTTTACGCACTCAATGGTTTCTGTGCGGCGCTGGCCGGCATCGTGGCGACGCTCTACACCGGCTCGGGCAATCCCAGCATGGGCATCGGACTCGAACTCGACGCGATCGCCATCGTCGTCATCGGCGGCACGCTGCTCACTGGCGGACGCGGCCACGTGGTGGGCACGCTGCTGGGCATTCTGATCTTCGGCACGATCCAGGCCGCCATCCTCTTCGATGGCCGGCTGAGTCCGTGGTGGATGCGCATCGTGGTCGGCGCACTGCTGCTGGGCTTCATTCTCATCCAGCGGTTCCTGGTGCGACGCCTGGCGCGGAGGTGAGACGCTTTGTTAAGCGCAAGGACGCGAAGGCGCGAAGATCGATCGCGAAGGGATCGCGCGGATGGCACGGAACTCACACCGATTTATTCGCTCATTTATCGAAGGCATTTTACAGGAGTAAACGGAGGGAGCAGAGAAGACTGGATTAGCGCCAATGGCTTAACCCGGAGATTTACCACTGAGACACAAAGGGACGAAGCATGTCGGGACACCAATCCCATCCAGAATGCTTTGTCTCTCTGTGCCTCTGTGTTGAAAATCTTCAGGGGATCGAAGGCTCAAACCCTGACCACCTCCGTTTCCTCTGCTTCCTCCTGTGAATCGGTTCTGAATTCCTGCGGCGGCCACTACGCATTCGCCGCTGCGTGGTAGAGGGCGATGATTTTTTCCGGGGAGATGTAGGCGAGGAGGTTGTGGATGTTGGCGAAGACGTAACCGCTGTCCTTGGCCAGGATCGCGACGTTGCGCGTCACTTCCTGCTCGATCTCGGCGATGGAGCCGAGGGGCAGCGTGTGTTGGGAATCGACGCCGCCACCCCAGAACGCCATGCGGCCGCGGACCTTGTCCTTCCACTCCAGCGGCGTGTGACCGCCGGCGGGCCATTGGACGGGGTTGAGGATGTTCGTCTCGGTCTGCATGATCAGGTCGAGGATGCCGTAAAGGGCGCCGCACGAATGCAGGAAGGTTTTGCAGCGGGGAGCGAGGCGGTGGATCTCCGCGTTGTGCTGCCGGCGGTACGGCAGGAACAGGTCGCGGAAGGTGGCCGGCGAGGCCATGAGCGACTGCTGGTTGCCCCAGTCGTCGGCATCGGTGCCGATGATGTCCACATAGTCGCGGATCTCGGGCAGCAGCGCGCGGGCGTTGCGCAGGGCGTACTCAAGGTGCAGCGCGTGGAGTTCGTGAATGAAATCGGGATCCTCTAGGCAAAGCATCGGGAAGACGGCCAGGCCGCCGTAGCCGTGGATGCAGAGGCCCATGCACAGCTGGCCCCAGAAGAAGACCGCCCGGTCGCTGCTCTCACGCACGCGGCGGCACGTGTCGCGCAGATCCCTGATCTGCGCATCGGTCAGCAGGGCAAACTCGAGGTTCCGCCGCACCTCCTTGAGATCCGGCCGCGGCAGTTCGCCGTCCAGGATCAGGGGCTGGCCCGCATGCTCATCGTTGAACACATGGGCCCCCGGCGGCATGCTCGCCAGCGCGCCCAGTATGATTGTGCCATCGGGCAGTACGCGGTATCTGGAGGCTTCGCGGACCTGGCCGCCGGGAATGCGGCCATTGAAATCGAAGTCGTGCCAGAGCCCCGGCTGTTCAAAGGCGTTGGTCAGGCCGTCGCCCTCGACGATGATCACATCGCAACCCAGGGCATCGAGTACATCGGGGTGCGGCAGCGCCAGCATCTGGCCGGTGTCGTGGATGCGCGTGGGTTTGGGCGGAAGCTTCAGGCCCCGGCGCAGCGCCTGGTAGGTGAACGCCGAAACACCGGTCGAGCGCATGCCGTTAAGATCCTTCGGCAACCGGTCCACCGGTTGAAAATTGAGGGCCGCCATGACGCGTTCGCGGGAGTTCATAATTTAACCACGGATCACACGGATAGCACGGATCATGACTCAATAGCCACTGCAGGCTCAGCCGTGTCGGAAGGAATACGGAATTCTAACAGGAGGTAGCAGAGGGAACGGAGAGGGCCAGGACTCGAACCGTCGATCCCGGAGGTTTTAACACAGAGGCACAGAGTGACAAAGAAGACCGGGGTGGATCGATGTCCCGACATGCTTCGTCCCTTTGTGTCTCCGTGGCATGTCTTTCCTTGCGGCCCTTGGCGACTTCGCGTCTTCGCGCTTAATCCCAATTTCTCACACCAACTCGCTCAGCTTCCTTGCGTCGGGCCGCAGGGGCACGAGGTGGTGGAGGTTCACGGGCGTGTTGTGCTTGATGGACTCCACGCCGGCGATCCCGACCAAAATGGACGCCGCACCCTGCTCGTGGCCCGCGAATCTCCCCCACGGATCAGTGACGGGTGCCTCGGGCGAGAAGAAGGAGTGGCTGAGGACCGCATCAGCGCCGCCGTGCGCGCCGGTGACGGGTGGCACGGTCACGAGGTAGCTGGGCTTGAAATGCGGATACACCCGGATCCATTCGCCCTCGGCCTCGGCGCCGGGTTTCTGGTCGAGCTTGAAATCGCCCGGCCGCACGGCGCGGTTCATGTGCGTGCCGATGAATTCCTGGTATTCGATCCGGCCGCGGTCGCCGTTGAGGCACACGCGCATGCCCTCGCGGGGCGAGTAGCAGGTGAGCGAGTAGGTGAGCAGCTCGCCCGTGCGGTAGCGGACGTTGAGCGACATCTGGTCGTAGATGTCGATGTCGCTGCGGAAGACATTGTGGTCGCGGATGTAGCCTGAGTCCTCCTCGGCCGCGCGATAGAGGCCGCGGAAGGCCGCGCTCTCATCCAGGTCGAGCCGGAACGGATCATCCTTTGACTCCGGGTGGCCGGTGTAGCGCGGGTATTTCGTAAGGTGGCCGTCGCCGCGGGCCTCGGCGTTGGCCCGGCCGTAGAAGACCAGGTCGCCAAAGGCGAAGACCTGCTGGGGAATGGCATCGAGCCACCAGTTGACGAGGTCGAAATGGTGCGTGCTCTTGTGGACCAGCAGCGTGCCGGACTCGGCGGCGTGCGCATGCCAGCGGCGGAAGTAGTCGGCGCCGTGGTTGGTATCGAGCAGGTACTCAAGGTTGACGGAGCGGATGCGGCCGATGGTGCCGGCGGCGATGAGTTCCTTCACTTTGGTGCGGAAGGGCGCCCAGCGGTAGTTGAAGGCCACGCGCACGCGCCGGCCGCTGGTGCGCTGCGCCGTGAGGATCGCGCGGCATTTCGCGGCGTCGATGGTCATCGGCTTTTCGGTGATCACGTCGCAGCCGGCGTGGAGGGAGCGGATGATGTAGTCGTGGTGCGTGTCGTCCTTGGAGCAGACGAAGACGGTCTGCGGCTTGGTCTCGCGCAGCAGTGCGCCGAAACGGTCGGCAGGGTAGGCGGGTACGGTGCGGTAGCCCAGTTCGCCGCTGAGCATGGCATTGTAATAGGCCATGCGGGTCGGGCTGAGGTCGCAGAGGGCGACGAGCTCATTGGAATCGCGGTAGGTTGTGACGAGCGGCTCGATGAAGCTCAGCGCGCGTCCACCGGTGCCGACAAAGGCGAAACGATGCTTGCTCATGGGAATCGCCGGTTAGTCAACCGCGGTAGCGGTCCGGGGGCAACAGGGGAAAGAGCGGACGGTCTGAGGGGTGAGGTATTTTACCACCAAGAACACAAGGTTGCTGTCAGGTTGGGGAAAGTCTCCCGCGCCCTTATAAGGGCCTCGAACGCAACCTCCGCATTGGGGAAATTGTGTTCTTTGTGGTTACTTCAAGTTCCTTGCGGTTATTTGCATGGTTCTACCTGCGCAAGTCCGGCCTTTGCGCGACCTTCGTTTCTTCGCGGCTTTGCGCTTAAATTATTCTCCGAATGTTCATCGGCCGCGACACCTCCGCGCTTGTCGTGAACTACGGGCCTTCCTCTTAATGTCACGCGTTCCACTTTGAGTCACGCAACCCTTCAACCCCCGCATCATGCTGCTGTTCCGTACGCTCCTGCGCCCGTGCCTGTTCCTGGTACCGACCCTGGCCATGCTGGCTGAAGACGTGCCGTACGCCTCCGCTCCCGTGCCGTGGGATGAATCCCTGGGCAATCACCGGGCACTGGTGCGGGTCGAGGCGAAGACCGACGCGGTCCGGGTCCGAATTCCATGGCGCCGCCGCGATCTGGAGCCGGAGAAAAAGGCGGTCATCATCTTCGACGCGGCCACCAGCCAGCGCGTGGGCAATGTCCTGGCGGAAAATATCAACCGCGAGTTCGGCGACGTGATCTTCCAGCCCGCCACCGCGCCCGGCGACTACTGGGTTTATTATCTGCCTTACCACTACGAAGGCTGGAAAAACTCGCCGACGGCTGTTTATGAGCAACCCATGCCCCCGGCTGACGCCGCGTGGACGGAGCGGGTCAGGGCATTCCTCGGTTCGGGCGACAGTAGGCAGCCCGCTCGCGGGCGCGGGATGGGCGCGAGCAAGCTCGCTGACCTGCCACAGGCTCGCACCATCGAATTCCAGGCGATCAACGCCTTTCACCGCTTCGACCCCATGGAGGTCATCGCCACCGCGGGTGAGATGGAGCAGCTCCTCGCCGCGCATCCCAACCAGCCTTACCTGCTTTTTCCCGAGGATCGCACGCGCCCGATCCGTATGCTCGACGAACTTCCGCGGCACTGGGCCCGCACCGGCCCCGCCAATGCGTTTCGCGGCGAGGCCGCACGCGGCGAATTCTACGCCTTTCAGGTCGGGTTTTACGCCCTCACGCAAAACGTCGAAAACCTCGCCGTTGATTTCGCCGACCTTCACTCCACCGCCGGCGACAAAATCCCGGCCAGCGCCCTGCGCTGCACCAACCTCGGCGGCACCGACTGGCTCGGCCGCCCGTTGCGCAAGCAGGTCAGCGTCGGTCGCGGCGCGGTCCAGCCGCTCTGGTTCGGTGTGCAGGTCCCCACCGATGCCCGCCCCGGCACCTACGCCGGCACGATTACGCTGCGCCCGGCCAACGCCCCGGCGGCGACGGTTACGGTCACCCTGACCGTCACCGACCAACTGCTCGCCGATGCCGGCGACAGTGAGATCTGGCGCCACTCGCGCCTGCGCTGGCTCGACTCGACCATCGGCCTTGACGACGAGATCGTGGCCCCGTTCACCCCGGTCACCCGTGACGGCCGTACCCTCGGGGTGCTCGGTCGCCAGGTCCGTCTCAACGAGCTTGGCTTCCCGGAAAGCATCACGAGCACCTTCAGTCGCAACGTCGATCGCGCCGACGCTCCCGCGCACGAACTCCTCGCGGCCCCGGTGCAGTTCACCGTGCCGGGGGTGACGTGGAGCGGCCGCGCCGCGCTTACGCAACCCGCCCCCGGGGCCGTGGCCTGGACCGCGCGGAGCCGCGCCGGAGAGCTCGAACTCGCCTACGCCGCAAGGCTCGAGAGCGACGGCCACATCAACTACCGCATCACGCTCCGGGCGCACGCCGCCACCGAGTTGCCCGACGCGGCACTCGAGATCCCGCTGCGCCGCGCCGCCGTGCCCTACATGATGGGCCTGGGCCACAAGGGCGGCTACCGGCAGCCGAACTGGTCGTGGCAGTGGGATGTCAATCGCGCCAACGGCCTGGTCTGGATCGGCGACATCAATGGCGGCCTGCAGCTGCGGCTCAAGCATGTCACCGACACGTGGGACCTCTACAACATGAAGGAGACCGGTCCGTATCGCGACTGGAGCAACGACGGCAAGGGTGGTTGCACGGTCCGTGAGGACGGCGACCGTGTCATCCTCCGCGCCTATACCGGCGCCCGTCGCCTCGCCGCCGGCGAGGAGATGCACCTCAATTTCGGCCTGCTCATCACGCCGTTCCGCACCCTCGACAAGGACCACTGGGACTGGCGCCATTCGCACAGCGAGCATTCGCACCTGTCTGTGCCCGAGGCCAAGGCCGCCGGGGCGTCGATCGTCACCATTCACCAGAGCGATGTCATCAACCGGCACATCAACTATCCGTTCCTCTTTGCTGACGAAATCGCCGCCTATACCCGGGAGGCACACGCGGCCGGGATGAAGGTGAAGTTCTACTACACCGTGCGCGAGCAGACCAACTACACCACGGAGCTCTGGGCGCTGCGCAGCCTGGGCAGCGAGGTCTTTCGCAACGGCCCGGGCTTCCAGCTCGCGGACCATTTTTCGGCGATCAAGGGCGACACGCGTCCGCAGGTCGGCAGCTCGTGGCTGCGCGAGCATGTGCGCGGCGACTACATTCCGGCCTGGCACGATCCGCTGGCCCCGGGCGTTTACGACGCCGCCATGGCCACGACGAGCCTCTCGCGGTGGCACAACTATTACCTCGAGGGCATCAACTGGATGATCCGCAATACCGACACCGATGGCATCTATCTCGACGGCATCGGCTTCGACCGCGAGATCATGAAGCGCGTACGCAAGGTTCTGCAGCGGGCGAAGCCGGACGCGCTCATCGACTTCCATTCGGGCAACAACTTTTTCCCCGAATACGGCCTTGGCAGCCCGAACAACCAGTACCTCGAGCTCTACCCGTACATGGACAGCCTGTGGATGGGGGAGAACTACGACTACTTCAAAGGGGGGCCGGATTATTACATGGTCGAGATCACCGGCCTGCCGTTCGGTCTCTTCGGCGAGATGCTGCAGGGCGGCGGGCACCCGTGGCGCGGCATGCTCTACGGCATGTCCAGCCGCCTCGGTTGGCGCCCCGAATGCGACCCGCTCTCGATGTGGCGGTTCTGGGACCAGTTCGGCATCAAGGAAGCCGACATGATCGGCTACTGGGACGAGACGAATCCCGTGAAGACCGGCCGCGAGGACATTCTCGCCACCATCTACAGGAAACCGGGCCGGACCCTGATCGCCCTCGGCAGTTGGTGCAAAGAGGACGTCGCGCTCAAGCTGCAGATCGACTGGAAAGCGCTTGGCCTCGACCCCGCGAAGGTGAAGTTCACCGCCACTGCAATCGAAGGCCTGCAAAAGCCGGCAACTTATGCCGCCGATGCGGCGATTCCGGTATCCGCAAACCAGGGCTGTTTGCTGATCATTGAATAGG
>CAZFHG010000130.1:0-8954 GCA_964518665.1 uncultured Opitutaceae bacterium
TTCCGATCGGCCTGGTGCGCGACGGCTGGAATGAGATCACCGTGGAAAACGGCGGCGAAACCCCCATTACGATCGTCGCGATCGAACTCGCGGTGCGCGCGACCGGGGCCGCAGAGAACCCGCAAGAAGGCAAAATTTAACCACGGATTACACGGATGACACGGATAAGAAATGGAGCCCGAACCATGGCCACATAAGGCGCAAAAGGCACAAAATCTGGTATCGGGATTCTGAGCTTTCTGTGTCTTTTGTGGCCATGGTTTGGATCCGTGTTATCCGTGTAATCCGTGGTTAAAGGATCGTCTTTTCTTGCCCCTGACCGGCACACGTGGGCTACGCTCAGAGGTATGGTGCGTTTTCGTCTGCTAATTGTTTGGTTGGCCGCATGCATTGCGGCATCCGCGGCGGAGAAGCGTCCTCTTACTCTGGCAGATCTCGACGGCTGGCGCAGCCTCGACACTCCCCGGCTCTCGCGTGACGGCCGCTGGCTGGCATATGCCGACATGCCGCAGGTGGACGACGGCCAATTGGTGCTGCGCGATCTGGTGACCGGACGCGAGTTTCGGACTGCCGTCGGCGCCCGGCCCCCGGCCCCCTTTCCTCCGCCGCGCGCCAACAATCCCGACGATCCTCCGCCGCCCCGAGACATCCGCATCGCCCTCACGGGTGACAACCGGTTTGCCGTGACCTCCACCTTCCCGACCCGGACTGAAATGGTGGCGGCGCGGAAACAAAGGAAAAAAACCGACGAGCTGCCCAAAAACGGTCTGCTCACCCTCAACCTCGTCACCAGCGAGGCCATCCGCATCTCCGCGGTGAAAAGTTTCCAGATCCCGGCCCGTGGCGGCGCGTGGGTCGCCTACCTGAAGGAAGCCGCACCCAAGGCGGACGCCGATGCCCAGATCTCTAAGTCAAGACGGCCGCCCAATCCCCATCAGACCGTCGCCAACGCCAGGGCCGCGGCACCCAAGAAGAAACCTGTTTACGGCACCGATCTTGTCCTGCGCAATCTCAACACTGGCGCCGAGCGCGTCTTCGCCCATGTGGTGGAATACAGCTTCGCCCGGGACGGCCGCACGCTGCTCTTCACCGTTTCCTCCAGGACGGAGCATGACAACGGCGTCTACGCCTTTACCCCCGGCGCTTCCAAGCCCATCGCCCTACTCGCGGGGCCGGGCCAATATCTCCGGCTAGCCTGGGACCGGCCGCAGTCGCAGGCGGCCTTTGTCAGCGATCGCGCCGACCACGCGGCCGCCGAACCGCGCTTTCTGGCCTATCACTGGCAACGCGGCGCCAAGGCCGCCACCGTGGTGACCGCCGCGCTGCCCGCCGTGCTTTACGTCAGCGACAAGACCGCCCCGGTGTTTTCCCACGATGGCAAAAAACTCTACCTCGGCGTCGCTCCCACCCCGGCCCGCGAACCCGATCCCGAGGCGGACACCGATCCGGAGGACAAGGTCACCGCGGACCTTTGGCGCTCGCAGGATGACTTCGTGCAGCCGATGCAGGAGGCCCGCGCCCCGCAGGAACGCAACCGCTCCTACCGCGGGGTCTTCGATCTCGCCACCGGCGCCTACACCCAACTCGCCGACGGCACCCTGCCCACGGTCACTCTGAGCGACGACGGTCGGCGGGCCCTCGGCTACGACGACCGTCCCCACCGGCGCCGCGTTGAATACGACAGCTATTACAGCGACCTCTATCTTGTCGATGCCGCCACCGGCCAGCGCCGACTTTTGCAGGAGGGTCTACGCGGCAGCACGTATGGAGGACCGTCGCTCGCCTGGTCGCCCGACGGACAGTGGGCCTCCTACTACGAGGACGGACGGTGGCGGGTCCTCGACACCGCCAGCGGAAAATCTCACGACCTGACCGGCGGCCTGCCGGTTGCCTTCGCCAAGGAGGACCACGACATGCCCGAGCCGCCGCCTTCCTATAGCTGGGCTGGCTGGACCAGCGACAGCAGCTCGATACTGGTCTACGACCGCTACGACGTCTGGCAGCTTTTCCCCGACGGCCGGCCCGCACGCAACCTGACCCAGGGCGCCGGCCGTTTCACCAAGACCATCCTGCGCGTGCAGGATGTCACAGCGCGGGAGGAGGACGATGAGGATCGCGGGATTGACCCGGCCAAACCGCTCACACTCCGCGGCGAAAGCGAGGAGACGCGCGCCTCGGGATTCTTCCGCACCACTTTTGACGCCACCGGCGCGCCGCAGCGCCTGCTCTGGGGTGATTGCAACTACACCTACGCCGGCCGCGCCCTAGACGCCGACGTCCTTATCATCACCGCGTCCCGCTTCGACCTGTTCCCCGACATCCAGACCACGAGCGAATCGTTCGCACGGCCCGTCAAGGTCACCGACCTCGGCGCGCAACTCGCGCCCTTCAAATGGGGCAGCGCGGAGCTGATGAATTACCGCAACGCCGACGGCGTCGAACTCCAGGCCATGGTGGTCAAACCCGCAGACTTCGATCCGGCGAAAAAGTACCCGCTCATTGTCTATTATTACGAGCGCCTGTCGCAGATCGTCCACCGGTTCAATCCCCCGGTCCCCGGCCACAACATCAACTTCCCCTTCTACGCCAGCAACGGCTACCTGCTGCTTCTGCCCGACATCGTTTACAAGGAGGGCCAGCCGGGCCGCAGCGCCTTGAAGTGTGTACTCCCTGCCGTGGACGCCCTGGTGGCACGCGGTTTTGTGAATGAAAAGGCCATCGGCACGCAGGGCCATTCGTGGGGCGCTTACCAAGTCGCCTACCTCATCACGCAGACCAACCGCTTCTGCGCCGCCGCCGCCGGTTCGGTGGTCGGCAACATGACCAGTGCCTATGGCGGCATCCGCTGGGGCGCCGGCCTGCCGCGACTCTTCCAGTACGAAAAAAACCAAAGCCGCATCGGCCCGCCCCTCACCGACGCGCCGGAAATCTATCTGGAGAACTCCCCGGTTTTTCACGTCAAGAACGTGCAGACGCCACTGCTCCTCCTGCACAACGATCAGGACGACGCCGTACCCTGGGAACAGGGTATCGAGCTCTTTCTGGCCCTTCGGCGTCACGGCAAACCCGTCTGGTTCTTCAACTACAACCAGGAGCGCCACTGGCTACTCCGGCGCGCCGATCAGAAGGATTATACCCTTCGCATGTGGCAGTTTTTCGACCACTATCTGCGAGGTGCCCCGGCCCCCGCGTGGATGTCGCAAGGCATCCCGTACCTCGACCGCGAGGCGGAGAAAGTGCGCATTAATGAACATCCATAAACCTGCTATTTCCGTGGGTAGGGCCCGACGTCCCCGGCGGGCCGGTATGGCATGCGCACGTCAAACCGGCCGTCCGGCCTGCCCGCCAAAGCCTTGGCGACGGCGGGAGTCCGGCCGCTACCCAAAGTCACTTTAACCATGTCACCCCGACTTGTTCGCATCCTGAAACCCGCCCTCATCGTCTTCGCCGTGCTCCTGGTCGGCGCCCAGTTTATCCGGCCGGCCAAAAACCTCTCCACCGCCGCGCACGGACCCGACGACCTGACCGTGCTGCGGCCCCCGGCGCCCGAGGTCAAGGCCGTGCTCGAACGCGCATGTTTCGACTGCCATTCGAACAACACACGCTATCCGTGGTATGCCGAGATCCAGCCGATCGGCTGGTGGCTGGCCGACCACGTGAAGGAGGGCAAGGCCCACCTCAATTTCTCCACCTTCGGCACCTATCCCGCCAAGCGCCAGGAACGGAAGCTCAATGAACTTATGGATGAGGTTGAGGAAGGGCAGATGCCTCTAGCCTCCTACAAGCTCGTCCACGCCGACGCCCGCCTGACCCCGGACGAGATCAAGGCCCTCACCGACTGGGCGGCGACCGTACGCGAGAATTTACCGGTGAAATAATACTTACCTCTCGCGGAGGCGCGGAGGGCGCGGAGTTTTTAACCACGGATTTCACGGATGGGCCCCTAAACAATGTTCCCAAGAGGCACAAAAAGCACAGTAGGGACCTTTTTATTTTACAGGAGGTAACAGAGAAAACAGAGAGCGGATCTTTACCTCCGTGCCCTTCGTTTTCTCCTGTAAGAAATCCTGTTTCTTATGTGTTTTTTGTGCCTCTTGTGGCCATCCTCTGATCCGTGACATCCGTGCAATCCGTGGTTAAAAATTCACCTATGGAAACCCAACCGCTGCGTTACGCCGTCATCGGCGCCGGTGGCATCAGCCACGTGCATCTCAACGACATCCTGGCCAAGCCCGGTGTCACGCTCGTCGGCGTTGCGGATCCGGCCGATCCGAAGCACTGGCGGCTGCCAGCGGCGCACCGCGCGGCGCCGCAGTTCCAGGATGCGGAGGCCATGCTGCGCGCGACCAAGCCGGACCTCGTCTCAATCTGCACGCCAAACAAGTTCCACGCGCCGTCCGCCCTGCTCGCATTCAAGCACGGGGCGCACGTCGCCTGCGAAAAACCCATGGCAATGACCGTCGTCGAGGCGGAGGCGATGGAGGCCGCGCGCGTCGCCGCCGGGCGGCTCGGCGGCATCAACTTCTCCTACCGCAACGTCGCCGCGTTCCGCTTCGCCCGCGAGCTGATCGCCGCAGGGGAACTCGGCCGCATCCTGCGCGTGAACACCGTCTACCTGCAGAGCTTCCTCGGCGCCCCGGCCACACCGCACACCTGGCGCAACGACGCAGCCCTCGCCGGCTTCGGCGCCCTGGGCGACCTCGGCGTGCACATGCTCGACGGCGTCTGGTTCCTCACCGGGCTCGACTACCGCCGCGCCGTCGGCCTCGCGCAGACCCTCATCCCCGAGAAGGCTGATGCCGCCGGCAAGCTGCAACCGGTGACCACCGACACCAATGCCGCCTGGCTCACCGAGCTGGCCGGCGGCGTGATCGCAACCTTTGAAACCACGCAGGTTGCGCCCGGCTACGGCAACTTCTTCCGCATCGAGATCTCCGGCGAGAAGGGAACGATCGCGGTGCACTCGGATCATCCGGAGGAAATCTGGCTGCGCGCCGGCGCCACGCTCACGAAGTACGCCACGTGGAAGACCGACGTGCCATTGCAGAAGCTGCCGACGGACTTCCTCGGCCGTGGCGCCCCCACAACCCCCGGCGCCATCGTGCACGCCATCCGCGGTGAAAAGGTGGATTACCCCACCTTCGCCGACGGCCTGCGCGCCCAGCGCGTATTGGCTGCGATTCTGGACTCAATGAAGACGGGCGCCTGGCAGAAGATCGGGTGAAAGCAGGGCAGGTCTTCCCGGGAGCGCGACCGCCCTCGGTCGCAATCGTTCGCATGCCAGTCCTCCACTCGCTCACGCTCGTAGCTACATCCGCAGGTAAACGCCCGAAGGCAGGTCAAAGACCTGCCCTGCTAAAACCAGCCCGCGCTCGCCAGCGAACGCGTTTCGGCATAGGTTTTCTCCCATGATCACCGTGGCCCACTGCAGCTCGATCGACGAGGCGCTCGTCCTCAAGTCGGTTCTAGAAGGCAACGGCATCCCGGCCTACGTGCCCGACGAGCTGACCGCCCAGACCGCCCCGCCGTACATGTTCGCCGGCAGCGGCGTGCGGGTGCAGGTGGAGGATGAAGTGGCGGAAACCGCCCTCGCCCTGATCGCGTCCGCCGGACACGACGGCGGCGACACCGAACCTCCGGCGCTTTGAGCTTAAACCCGCGGCAAAGGACTCTTTGTAGCTGGGGTCGCTGAACCCGCCTACATCAGCGACGAGCCGCTCCTACAGTTTCCCAACCCCCCCGGCGTATCTGCATGCGTCAAAAACGCCCTATTCTTCCTTCTTCCTTCCTTCCCCCACCCGGGCCAATCTGACCGCATGAAATGCCGCCTCGTTTTTTTGCCGCTGGTTCTTTTCCTGCTATTCACCGCCGGTTGTTCCTCCGCTTACTACGGCGCCATGGAAAAGGTGGGCTACGCCAAGCGCGAAATTCTGGTATCCCGGGTGGAAAAGGCCCGCGAAGCGCAGGAGGAGGTCAAGACGGAGTTCGCCGATGCCCTGCAGGCCTTTCTCGCCGTGACCAAGGTGGACGGCGGCGCCCTGAAGCAGAAATACGACGACCTGAGCACCCGGCTCAAGCGGAGCGAGGCTGCCGCGAAGGACGTGCACGATCGCATCGCCGCCATCGAGTCCGTCGGCGACGCGCTGTTCGTGGAATGGGGCAATGAACTCGGGCTCTACACCAACGCCGAGCTCCGCGCGCGCAGCCAGGAACAACTAGCCGCCACCCGCAACCGCTACATCGCCCTGCTCGCCGCCATGCGCCGGGCTGCCGCCCGGATGGAGCCCATCCTCGCGACCTATCGCGACCAGGTGCTGTTCCTGAAGCACAACCTCAACGCCCAGGCCATCCGCGCCCTGGACTCAACGTCACACAGCCTGCAAACCGATGTGGGCCGGCTCATCGCCGAAATGGAACAGTCCATCCGCGAGGCCGACGCCTTCATCCGCGGACTCAACCAGACGCCATGAACGGCATCGCCACCGAGGTCCTCATCATTTTCCTGCTGCTCCTGGCCAACGGCGTCTTCGCCATGGCGGAGATCTCGGTCGTCTCCTCGCGCAAGGGCCGGCTGAAGAAACTCGCCGACGAGGGCTCGGCGAAGGCTCAGGCGGCCCTCGCCCTTGCGCAGGAACCCACGCGCTTCCTCTCCACCGTGCAGATCGGCATCACCCTGGTCGGCATTCTGGCTGGCGCGTACGGCGGTGCCAATCTCACCGACAAGGTCGCCGCGTTCGTGGCGCAATGGACCCCGCTGGCCGATTACGGGCGCCCCATCGCCCTGTTCCTCGTCGTCAGCTCCATCACTTTCTGCTCGCTCATCATCGGCGAACTCGTGCCGAAGCGCGTCGGCCTCAACAACCCCGAGCGCAAGGCCATGCTGATGGCCGGCCCGATGAACGCCCTGTCGCGCCTGGCCTCGCCCTTCGTGTGGGTGCTCACCAAATCCACCAATCTCGTCCTGCGCATCCTCGGACTCGGCAAGGAGGCCGACGCCCCGCCATCCGAGGAGGAGGTCGCCCACCTGATCGAGCAGGGCACCTCCGCCGGTGTCTTCCACAAGGCCGAGCGTGCCATGGTCGAGGGCGTGCTGCGCCTCGATGAACGGCCGGTCACCGAGATCATGACCCGCCGCAATCGCGTCGTCTGGCTCAATATCGCCGATGCCGACGAGATCAACTGGCGCAAGATCGTCGCCAGCGGCCACTCGCATTTTCCCGTTTACGAGGGCACCCGCGACAACGTGCTCGGCCTCGTGGCGGTCAAGGCACTCTGGGCCAACGCGGCCATCGGCTTGGAAAGCCGTCTGCGCAATCATCTCACGCCGCCGCTCTTCGTTCCCGAGACGGTCAACGCCGTGCAACTGCTCGAGACCTTCAAAAAATCCGGCAAACACCTCGCACTCGTCACCGACGAGTTCGGCGGCATCCAGGGCATCGTCACGCTCATTGACGTCATGGAAGCCATCGTCGGCGACCTGCCCGAGCCCGGCGACCGGCGCGGCCCCGATGCCGTGCAGCGCGAGGACGGCTCCTGGCTGGTGGACGGCGCGATGACCGTGGAGGAGTTTCGCCGGCGCTTCAGTTTCGGACCGCTCCCGCGCGAGCAGGAGGATAGCTACGAAACCCTCGGCGGATTCGTCCTCGACCGGCTCGGCCACATTCCCCGTCCCGGCGAGGCCTTTGCCTGGAGCGGCTGGCGCTTCGAGGTGATGGACATGGATCGCAACCGCGTGGACAAGGTGCTGCTGGCGCAGCCGAAGAAGGGGTAGGAAGCGTAGTGCCGCGCTTCAGCCGGCACTGGTTCGGCCACATCAAATACCGGCGTGCGGTCCAAGCGCGGGCTGAAGCACCGCGCTACGAGGCAAGCGGCACGGCGGTTACGGGATGCGCCGTTGGCGCTGACCGTCCCCTACCCTTTGACCATTTTCTTCAGCGCCGCGGCGTAGTGACAGAAATTCGGCCACGACACGTCGGGGGGAATGTGGTGATCGAGGTCGGGGATGTAGCGTCCGCTTGCCCAAGCCGGACGGATGCGCGCCAGTTCGGCATCGATGTCCGCCGGGCCCAAGGCCAGGGCGCGCTTGTCGACGCCGCCCATCAGGGCGAGACCGGGATACTTTTGCCGGAATACGTTCACATCCGCCCCGGCGGAAAACTCCATCGGGAAGAGCAGGTTCACGCCGGCCTCCAGCATCGGCGGCACAATGAGATCGGGCTGGCCGTCGGTGTCCACCGACACGACCGGGATGCCGTGCGCATCCGCAAAGGCCCGGATGCGCCGGTAGTGCGGCGCCATGAACTCGCGCCAGTGGGCCGGCGAAATGAGCGGACCCTGTTTGCCGCACATGTCCTCCCACAGGTGGATCACGTCCACCCGCACTTCTTTCACCACGTGACCGAAGATCTCGAGCCAGAGCGTGGTCTGGTGGTCCATGATCTCGTGCACCCAGTCGGGCTCGGCGCAAAACGCCGCCAGACACTCCTCGTCGCCCAGCAGCCAGCGCAGCGTGCCAAAGACCCCCGTATCGGGAAACGTGCCGAGCTGGATGGGCAGCCCTGCCGCCATCCACGCCTGCCCTTTCTCGCGCCAGTCGCCGGCGAGCCGGCGCGGATCGGCCGGATTGAGCCGCTCGTCCCGGAAGCGCCGCCAGTCGTCGCGGGTCTGCACGGGCCAGGAAATGAATTCCGACATGCCTTCGTTGCCGCGGAGATTGCGCCGCTTGATGCCCCAACTGTCGATGTAAGTCACGGATTCCGCGTCCTCGCCCACCTTGGCGCTCAGGTCCGGCATCGGCCCCAGCTTCACCGGCACGGTCCGCGGCGGTTCATCCGCGCCAAAGTGCGCCTTCACGTCGGCAAAGGTCTTGAACTCCGCCGGCAGGCCCTCGCGTTGCCACCGCTCCCAGGTAGCGCCCCAAACCCACCAGTAAATCCAGTAAGGGACGCGATCGC
>CAZFHG010000130.1:9054-10705 GCA_964518665.1 uncultured Opitutaceae bacterium
TCTTTCTCTTTCTCCGGATCGAAAAATTGCTTACGGCGACCTTTCAGAGCCCCTGACTGAAGAGAAATATAAAGAGGAAAGAGAAAAATTAATTACGGGTGCGGAAGCTTCCTCAAAATCTCTTCACGGCACCAGCAACACATCCCCGCCCGGCAGGGACAGCTCGCGCTGGCACTCGAAACCCC
Organism: uncultured Opitutaceae bacterium; assembly: GCA_964518665.1. Taxonomy (GTDB): domain Bacteria; phylum Verrucomicrobiota; class Verrucomicrobiia; order Opitutales; family Opitutaceae; genus UBA2377. The sequence continues at coordinate 9,240 of CAZFHG010000130.1, forward strand.
AGAGCTCCCAGTTGCCGTCGATGTAGTTGTCGTTGCCGGGGCGCGCGCAGGCCTGCGTGAAGAGAAAACCCCGGCCGCCAATGGTGTAGAAGGCTGGCGTCGCCACATGGTAAATGGTTTTCTCGTTGTAGATGCCGGGCCACTTGGCCTGCAGCAGCGTGTCGGCGTCGAGCTGCCGCCAGCCGTGCGCGGGATGCTGGCTGACGGCGAGAACGGTGCGCCACTGTTTGCCGTGCTCGGGTCCGACCTCCATGCTGAGCACGTAGGTATGGCCCACCTTGCGGATCTGGTGCCACTCGTAATAGGCCTTGGGCGTGGAATCGAAAATGTGCCCCCGGCCGCGCGGGTCCGCGGCATTCCAATGCCGCGTCCAGGTCTTGCCGTCCATCGAGGTCGCATAACGGATGCCGGGCAGCGTCTCTTCCTTGTCCCGGTACGAATAGTACATGTGCCAGTCCCAGCGCCCGGACTTCTCATTCCACTCGCGCATGACCGCCGCTTGCGAGGCGTAGGTTTCGCGGAAGGGGGCCTCGGGATCGGGCGGCAGGATGGGTTTGCTGCCCCAGCGGACAATGTTGTCTGGATTCAGGTTTGAGTAGCCGTCGGCACCAGCGGGGCAGATGGCGAGGCCGATGTTGTCCTGCACCTGGTCAATGGTGCCCGAGTAGTAGATGTAGTAGGCGTCCTCCTCGGGGATATAGAGCATCGTGTCGAGGCGGATGCTGCCACGGTCCCAGCCGGTTTTGCCCGGACCGAAAACCGGATTGGCCGGGTCCTGGTGCCAGGTCATCGGGTCGTCGATCGAAGCCCAGGCCTTGCCGAAGGCACAATACGCGCGGTTGGCCTTGGGCACGCCCGAGTAGAGCATGACGAGCCGGCTTGGATCCTTCGGGTTCTGGAGGATGCAGGGCTCCTGCACCTGCTGCGACTGCCAATCGGAATTGGTGCGGTCGATGATGATACGGCCGTTGACGGGCTTGGGAGAGGTCATGGGGGTGGAGGCAACTAAGATGGCATTGCAACTACTGACACTCAGCAGCATCGCGAGCCATTGGAAATATTTCATTCGGATTTATTAACCACGAATGAACACGAATAGGCACGAATGATGAATGCTTAAATCTTTGGGTAGGGCCCGACGTCCTCGGCGGGCCGAACGGCGTGCGCTTGCCAAACCGGCCCGCCGAGGACGTCGGGCCCTACCCACGGAAAGAGACCTTGCCTCCATCGTTGCGCTGTTCGCCGCAGAGACCCAGCGTGCGAGGCGAAACATGGCGGAAAATACCTCGAGTCCCCTGCGCGCGTGGAGCTGGATCCCGACGCTCTATTTCGGCCAGGGCATTCCCTACGTGGTCGTGATGACCGTGGCGGTGGTGATGTACAAGAACCTCGGGATTTCCAACACCGCCATCGCGCTCTACACAAGCTGGCTCTACCTGCCGTGGGTCATCAAGCCGCTGTGGTCG
>CAZFHG010000131.1:0-10676 GCA_964518665.1 uncultured Opitutaceae bacterium
ATGCGTCGTCACCTCTATGCGACCTGCCTCCCATCCGTGAAATCCGTGTGATCCGTGGTTAAAAACCGGCATCCCCCATTAGCATCAAGCACCGCGATTTATTTTGCCCGCCGCCACGTTTCGAATTCATTCCGCCCATGCCATCCCTCCGCACCCTCCTCGCCGTGCTTTCGCTCGGCCTCGTCTGCTCCGCCCCCTTGGGCGCCCAAACCCCTGCCGCGGTTCCCGCCGCTGCTCCGGTCGCCGCTGAAAAATCCGAACTCGAAACCATCGTCGACCAGATCAAGGCCAAGCTCCGGGCCGGCCAGGAGTCCGCCGAAGCCCTCGCGCCCGAACTGGCCGCGATTGACGCACTTTTCGCCAAACTAAAGTCCGGCGATCCCGTCGCGGCCGCGGATGCCCTGATGACGAAGGCTTCCATTCTCATCCAGGTGCTGGATGACGAAACCGCCGGCCGCGCCCTGCTGGCCCAGGTCAAGGCCGACTACCCCGATTCCAAGTCGGCCAAGGATGCCGACCGCATGTTCGCCATGCTGGATCGCGCCGCCAAGGCCAAGGCCGTCCAGGCTACCCTCGTCGGCTCCACCGCCCCCGAGCTCAACTTCAAATGGTCCAGCCGCGCCGCCCTCGCGAAGCTCTCCGACCTCCGCGGTCAGGTTGTCGTGCTCGACTTCTGGGCCACCTGGTGCGGACCGTGCATCCGTTCCTTCCCGCAGGTCCGCGAGCACGTCGCCCACTTCAAGGGTTCGCCCGTCACCTTCCTGGGCGTGACCAGCATCCAGGGCTTTGTCGCGAATCTGGAAGCCAAGAAGATCGACACCAAGGGCGACCCGGCGCGCGAGATGGCGCTGATGACTGACTTCATGAAGGCCAAGGAGATGACCTGGGACGTCGCTTTCAGCGAACAGGAAGTCTTCAATCCCGACTACGGCATTATGGGCATCCCCTACGTCGCCATCATCGCCCCGGACGGCACCGTGCGTCACGCCGGCCTGCATCCCGGCGACCCAAAGGCGGACATCGGCGCCAAGATCGAGGCCATCCTGAAGGAGTTCAACCTCCCGGTCCCCGCGAAGTCCTGACCAGTAGGGCAGGTCTATGACCTGCCCTGAGTACGCCTCACCGCGTTTTTGCGTCCAAAGGGCGGGTCAAAGACCCGCCCTACTTGTTGGCACCAATCCATAAATGCAGCGCAGACCACCCTTCCTCCCGGCTGGCCTTATCGAAAAAACAGTCTCGCCCAACCCGCTCCGAAGCCCTAGCTCCTAACCCGCTTTCTTTCGGCCGGTTTCTCGGTCAGTTGCCCCCTGCCCCGACGTTCAACCATTCCCACCATGCCTGTCACTTTTCCCCTCTATTCAGCCGGACACGAACTTGACGTCTCGGATGAGGCTTTCGGCTTCATCCGCAGCTCCGCCGACCTGCTCAACCAACCCGAGGCGCTTCGCGAACGTCTCACCGAGGACGGCTACCTCTACATCCCCGGCTTCTTCGATCCGCACCTGATTCTCGCTGCGCGCCTTTCTGTCTGCAGCCGTCTGGCGGCCGCCGGCCTGCTTGATCCCAACGAGCCGGTCATCGACGCCGTCGCGCACCCGGACAAGTCCTCCAATTACAACGGGGAACTCGCCCGTGATAACAGCGCCGTGCAGCGCGTCGTGTACGGGCCGGAACTGCTCGGTTTCTATGCGAACTTGTTCGGCGAACCCGTCCGTCACTTCGATTACACTTGGTTCCGCGCCATGAGCCGCGGCCAGGGATCCACCCCGCATTGCGACCTGGTTTACATGGGACGAGGCACGCACCAGCTCCTCACCTGCTGGATTCCGTACGGCGACACGCCCCTTGAAATGGGCGGCGTGATGCTCCTTGAGGGGTCACATCTGAAGTCAGAAACCATCAAGTCCTACCTCGAAGTGGACGTTGATGCCTACTGCGAGAACCGGCCGAACGAAGTGGACAAGGTCGTGAACAAGAACGGCTGGAGCCACCCCGGTTACCTGAGCAAGAACCCCGCTTCACTCCGCGAAAAACTCGGTGGCCGCTGGCTCACCGCGCCCGACTGGAAGGCCGGCGATTTCATCACTTTCGGCATGACCATGGTGCATGGCGGCCTCGACAACCAGTTGGCGCGCATGCGCCTCTCGTCCGACACCCGTTACCAGCGCGCCAGCCAGCCGATCGACGAGCGTTGGATCGGATCGAACCCGATCGCCAACACCCGCGCCGGCAAACGCGGCCGCGTCTGCTGATCCGAGTCTGCGTTACGGATAAAGCGCAAAGACGCGAAGGCGCTAAGGACTGAGCAAAGCCAATTCCTTTGGATCGGAACTTTGCGCCTTTGCGTCTTCGCGCTTAACAGCCTCACGCATTCATATCCGACCAGCGCTTCGCCATGCGGCCGAAGATCCACAGCGCCACGGCCGCCAGCACGCCGATGGACGCGAAGGGCAGCCAGACATGCAGATGCGGATCGTAGGTATCCCATAATAGCTTCGTGGCCGCGGTCGCATCGAGACCGGTGACCTCCTGCAGCTTCAGCATCGCCTCCGTGCGCGGCACGCCAAGCGTCTGCTCCAGCGACGCCACATCGCCATTCCAGTTGTGGCCCGCACCGAGCGGGGTTTTCTCCACCAGGTAGCGCAGGGCCAGGCCGGCCTTCTCGCCGAACTGCCCGTAAACGTAGCCGGCGATCTTTGATCCCGCATACACTCCCACGCCCACGGGGATGTTCACATAGCCAAGATAGAGCCCCTTCTTCCCGGGCGGTGCGATCAGCGCAAGGTACTCGCTCTTCTTTGGCCCGGTCGCCATTTCGCCCAACGAGAAGAATACGATGCCCAGCACCAGAATCCACGCGCTGGTCGTCAGGCCCGCAATCAGCAGGCCCGCCGTCGCGAGCATCATCCCGAACAGCATGGCCGTCAGCGTGCGCATGTGCCGTGTCAGCCAGGCCACACCCACCACGCCGATGATGATGAACAGGGAATTCGCACTCAGCAGCACCTGCTGCGGGATCATCGGTCCGCGCGTGGTTTGCTGCACGAGGGTCTGGTACAGGTTGTGCGGCAGCCAGCGCAGGCTCTCCGCCATGCCCCGGCTGTCCACCCAGTCCGCGATGAAGTTCGGCTGCAGGTCCCAGAGCTGGTACATCATCATCCAGAAGCACGACATGATCGCCATCCAGACGATCAGCCGGATTTCCAGGATGCCCTTGATCGTGCGCCACAGCACCGCGAAGGGTGATTCCGTCTTCGACGCCCCGGTGGGTGTGTCCCGCAACACGAACAGCAGTCCGAGGTTGAACGACGAGAACAGCGCCGACGCGAGGAACAGGTTGCGCCACGCCCCCGCCGAATTCGCCTCCGCATGCAGCGCGCCGGGCAGCAGGGCGCTCAGCGCCAGCAGGAGCGACGGCAGGTAGTGGCCGAGAAAGGCGCCCACGTTGACCACCCAGTAGAACAGACCCCAGCCCACCGAGGAATTTTCCTTGGTGAGGTTAAGGGCCAGCGCTCCCTGGATGCTCGGTTTGAAAAACGCCGTGCCCGTCGCCAGCATCATGACTCCGGAGAAAAATCCCCAGTAGTTGCTGATGAACGACACGTCCCGCAGGAAGGCGATCATCAGGTAGCCCGTCATCATCATCACCACCGAAAAGCCCAGGGTTTTCTTGAAGCCGTAGCGGTCGGCAAAACCACCGGTGACGATGGGCAGCAGCGACTGGAACGCCGCCCACCATGCGTAGATCGTCCCCTTGTCCATCGCCGTCAGGTGCAACCCGCCCGGGTTGTCCGCCTGCATGATGTAGATCGGCGCCATCACGCGCAGATTGTAGAACGCCAGCCGCTCCCACATCTCGATGGTGTTGAGCGTCCAGAACGTCCGGCTGAATCTCGGTTTGGCCGGAACCGCCGGCGTTTCCGCGGATAGGTTACTCATGCGGCAGCCAGCACAGCAGCAGGCCCCACCCCGCCGCAAGCCCGCAGGAGCGCTTGCGCCGTATGGCGTAGCAGAAAGGGTACCGTCGGACTAAGCGCAAAGACGCGAAGGGACGAAGGTCAGAACCAAGTTCCCTCCTTATGGATCGGAACTTAGCGCCTTGGCGCCTTTGCGCTTAATCAGCTTACACGCCTGCCTGTCGGACTAACTCGTGATGAACTCCAGGACGGTCGGTTTCACGAGCGCCTCGAAGTCGGCAAACGCCATCTTGATGATCTCCGTGTGCGACCCGGCGTTGAAGGCGATCTCCTTCTCCGCAGCCAGGCTGGCGGCCACGTACACCGGCAGCTGGTAGAGGTTGCCGAACGGCGGCATCGCCCCCAGCTCGCAATCCGGGAACTCATCGCGGAACTCCGCCTCGGTCGCCAGCCGCGCCTCCGGCGATTCCAACAGCTCGCGCAGATCGTGGATCACGATGCGCCGGCTGGCCGGCAGCACCACCATGGCGAGATGGCCGCCGATCCAGACTATCACGGTCTTCGCAAAATCGCGTCCGGCCACATGGGCCGACGCGGCCACTTCTGCCGCCGTGACCGCCGGCGAATGCCGGATCGTCACGTATTTCACCCCTCGGCTGTCCAGGAATGCCCTGACTTTATTCGCTGGCATATGTCCTCCTTTGGTTGATGGCTGCGATTGACTGGGCTTGAAGCGCCGGTGCATCGCACCCACCCGGGAGTGACACCGGCCAAGTCCGGTGCGCCGACTACGTCACTGTATCGCTTCCGCCGTGAAAGTAAACCCTGCGGCGCACGATAGCTTGTGTTCACCCCACCCCCTCCCCTGGTTATTCTGAGTGCAGCGAAGTATCCAGTGCGCGTATCCTGAGGGCCTCAAATCTCGTTCATTAGCGGCTATAATCCCGGGCCTTGCGGTGCAAATTAATCCTCGGTTCCTGCAAGAAATGCGAAGCCAGACGCCGCATTTTCTGCCATACTGAGTCTGCAACGAACTATTCCGGACACCTTACCCCGTGTGCCGCCGCCCTCCGTCCCCCGGAGGACCCTGCTTTTCCGCTGCCCCGTCCGACCCCCGTTGTGCGCCCCTCCGTGACGGGCACCGATCTGCGAACTGCGCTCTGCGACCTTCCCTCAATCATATGAACCTCGCCCTAATCGGTCCCTCGGGTGTGGGCAAAGGCACCCACGCCGCCGCGCTCTGCACGCGCTTCAACCTCCGTCACGTCGCCACCGGCGATCTCTTCCGTCACCATCTGCAGACCCGCACCGCCCTCGGGCTCCTCGCCCGCAAATACATGGACCAGGGGGAACTGATCCCCGACGAGGTCGTGGATGCCATGATCGAGGAGTGGTGCGAGCAGCATCCGGCCAAGCAGGGCATCCTCTTCGACGGTTTTCCGCGCACGGTCTGCCAGGCCCGCTTCCTCGACGAACTCCTGCAGTCCCACGATCTCTCCTTCGACGCCGTCATCTATCTGCGCGTGCCCGATGAGGAGATCGCCCGCCGCCTCGCCGGCCGGCTCATCTGCCGCAAATGCCAGACCCCGTGGCACCGCACCTTCCACCCGCCCAAACAGACCGGCGTCTGTGATCACTGCGGCGGTGAACTCAAGGCCCGGCCCGACGACATCCCCGCCCTGATCTCGACGCGTCTGCGCGTCTTCCACCGCACCACCGGCCCGCTGCTCGAACATTACGCCGATGCCGGTCGCCTCGCTATCATCGACGGCACGGGCACCACGGCCGAGGTCAGCGCCCGCGTGGCGGAATTCGTCGCTTCCATCGAGCTCAAGACCGCCCGGTTCACCTCGCGCGCGGAGGCCGCGCCCATCATCGCTGCCGAGCGGATCGCCCAGCTCCCGGCCCATCTCGCCCGCTCGAGCCTCGACCTCGTGCTGCTCGGCGGCCCCGGCTCCGGCAAGGGCACGCAGGCAGAACGCCTCTGCGCCGAACTGAAGCTCCCGCACATCGCCACCGGCGACCTCTTCCGCGACAACCTGCGCAACAACACCGATCTCGGCCGCCTCGCCCGCACCTACATGGACCGCGGCGAGCTCGTCCCCGACGATGTTACCGAAGCCATGGTCGAGGACCGCCTCGGCCAGCCCGACACGCATGACGGATTCGTCCTCGACGGGTTCCCCAGAACGCTCACGCAGGCCTCCGCCCTGATGGAAATCTCCGCCCAGCTTCACCGCCGGGTCTCCGGCGTGCTCTACATCAAGGTCTCGGACGAAGCCATCATCAGCCGCCTCTCGGGTCGCCTCATCTGCCGGCAGTGTCAGGCCCCCTACCATCTCCAGTACAAAAAGCCCAAACAGCCAGGCGTCTGCGACTCCTGTGGCGGCGAACTCTACCAGCGGGCCGACGACAACCCCAACACGGTGCGCGCCCGGCTCGTCACCTTCCACGGGCAGACCGAGCCGCTCATCGCCTACTACCGGCGCGCCGGCCTGCTCCACGAGATCGATGGTGAAGGCAACCTCGCCGACATCAGCGCGCGGTGCCTCAACGCCGTCCGCAGCTTCGCCCCAAAAGCCAATCCGTAACCGAGTCTTAAACTTCAACTTTCCCCTTAAACTCACCCTCCGCCATGTTCAAAAACGCCGAACTCGGCCGCACCCTCACCGAAGCCCGCTACGATGCCGCCATCCCCAAGCTTCGCTCCAGCCTGCTCAACGCACACTTCCAACTGCGCAACCAGAAATTCCCGTTCATCATCATCATCTCCGGCGCCGACGGTGCCGGCAAGGGCGAGCTGGTCCACCGGCTCAACGAGTGGCTCGATCCCCGCGGCGTGAACACCTTTGCCTTCTGGGACGCCAGTGACGAGGAGCGCGAACGTCCCGCCTACTGGCGTTTCTGGCGGTCCCTGCCGGCCCGCGGCCGCATCGGCATCCTCCTGGGTTCGTGGTACACCGAACCCATTATCCGCCGCGTCTTCCACAAGTTGAAGGGCCGGAAATTCGAAGCCGCCCTCGACCGCATCACGGCCTTCGAGAAAATGCTGGCCGCCGAGGGCGCCCTCATCGTCAAGCTCTGGCTGCACCTCCCCAAGGCCGCCCAAAAGTCCCGCCTGCGGAAGCTGGAACGCGACGGTCGCATCGCCCCGGATGACTGGAAGCACTTCAAGCTTTACGACCGCTTCACCAAGATTTCCGGCCAGGCGCTCCGTCACACCGACACCCTCGCCGCTCCCTGGCATATCATCGAGGCCACCGACCGCCGTTACCGTGAACACACCGCGGGCCGCATTCTCCTCAACGCCCTGACCGCGCGCCTGAAACTAGCGGAAGCCGCCAAGGCCAAGACCGCCGCCGCCACGCCGGCCAAATCGGGCAAGCCCGCCCCCGTGCCCGTGCCGAAGCCGCGGGCCCTGAAACCGGCCGGTTCCGTCCTCGCCCACGTCAACCTCAAGCAGAAGCTTTCCGACGAGGCCTATGACCAGCAGCTCGAGGATCAGCAGACCCGCCTGGCCAAGCTCGTTTGGGCCGCCTACGAGAAAAAGCGCTCCATGGTCCTCGTCTTCGAGGGCTGGGACGCCGCTGGCAAGGGCAGCGCCATCCGCCGCGTCACCCAGGCCATGGATCCCCGCCTCTACCGCGTCGTCGGCATTGCCGCCCCCACCGATGAGGAACGCGCCCAGCACTACCTCTGGCGCTTCTGGCGCCACCTGCCCCGGGCCGGCACCTCGACGATCTTTGACCGCTCCTGGTACGGCCGCGTGCTGGTCGAGCGCGTCGAAAAATTCGCCACGCCCGAGCAGTGGGGCCGCGCCTACGACGAGATCGTGGACTTCGAGCACCAGCTCGCCGACCACGGCAGCATCGTCCACAAGTTCTGGCTCCACATCAGCCCCGAGGAACAACTCCGCCGCTTCAAGGAGCGGCAGACGGTGGACTACAAGCAGTACAAGATCACCGACGAGGACTGGCGCAACCGCGAGAAATGGCCCGACTACGCCCGCGCCGTGGACGACATGGTCACCCGCTGCAACACCCCGTTCGCCCCCTGGACCCTCGTCGCCGGCAACGACAAGAAATTCGCCCGCGTGCAAATCCTGAAAACCATCGTCCAGCGCCTGGAGGAAGCCCTGTAGGCACCCACCCCGCCCATATACCCGCGCCGCCCAATCCGCTTTGTCACGTAATACGTGACAATCTTTACTGGTTCGTTTCGCCTCCCTCCGCAGCTATGTCCCGCATGACTTCCCTGCTAAATTCTAAGCCAAAGGCGTGCGCAGAATACTCCATGCTGGTGCGGCGCCGCGCGCATTGTCACGTAATACGTGACAATGCGGTTTGGGCCCTTGCGGGTAATTAGGGTTCTTTCCCATGGCCGATTCCGCCTCCAAGCCAGTCTCCGGTGCTTCCGCCCCCTCGAAGGGATTCGCGGGTGAAATCTGGGGCGGGTTTGCGGCGATGCTGGTCGCGCTGCCGTCGTCCATTGCGTACGGTGTGGCGGTCTATGCGCTGATCGGGCCGGAGTATACGGGCCATGGCGTGCGTACCGGGATTGTCGGCGCCATTGTCCTTGGCTTTGTCGCTGCGACCATCGGAGGAGCTTCGCGGCTGATCTCCGCCCCGTGTGCGCCGGCCGGCGCGGTGCTCGCCTCGCTCGCCACCGGGTTGCTCGCAGCCACCGATGGACCGGTGCCGGCGGAACGCATCCTGGTGCTGTTGGCGCTCGTCGCCGTGCTCTCCGGCGCGCTGCAACTGGTCTACGGCCTGGTGGGCGGCGGCCGCCTCATCAAATACATACCCTACCCGGTGGTGTCGGGTTATCTGAGCGGCGTGGGCGTGCTCATCTTCCTGAGCCAGGTGCCAAAGTTCCTCGGCCTGCCCGGCAAACACCTGGCCGCACCCCACCTTTGGTCATGGCCCGCCATGGTCGTGGGCGCCGTGACCATCACCGGCGTCCTGCTCGCCCCGAAACTCACCCGCGCGGTCCCGGCCACCATTCTCGGTCTCGCCGCCGGCGTGCTGGCCTACTTTGGCGTCGCACTCGTGCGTCCGGAACTGCTCACGGCCGTGGGCAATCCGCTTGTCATCGGTCCGATCGGCGGCGCCGACGGGGGCCTGCTCGCGGGTCTCACCGCAACTTGGCCCGCACTGGCCGGACTGCAGTTCGCCGACCTGAAGGCGCTGGTGATCCCGGCGCTCACGCTTTCGGTGCTGCTGTCGGTGGATACGCTGAAGACCTGCGTCGTCGTGGATTCGCTTACGCGCAGCCGGCATGATTCGAACCGCACCCTGATCGGCCAGGGCACGGGCAATCTCGTCTCCGCGTGCCTCGGCGGCATGCCCGGCGCAGGCACGATGGGCGCCACGCTCGTGAGCGTGGAGAGCGGCGGCCGCACGCGGCTTTCCGGCATGCTCGAAGGCTTCTTCGTGCTGCTGGCGGCACTCGTGCTCGGGAATTGGATCGCCTGGGTCCCGGTGGCCGCCCTCGCCGGAATTTTGATCGTCGTCGCCGTGCGGATGTTCGACTGGCACAGCTTCCAGCTGCTGCGGCAAAAATCCACCGTGCTGGACTTCGCGGTCATCGCCACCGTCATCATCGTGGCCGTGGCGGTGAACCTCATCGCCGCCGCCGGTGCGGGCGTGGGTCTCGCCATGCTGCTCTTTATCCGCGAGCAGATCCGCGGTTCGGTCATCCGCCGCAAAACCACCCGCAGCCGGATGTCCTCCACCCAGCACCGCCCGCCGGCGGAGCAGGCCCTGCTCGAGCAGCATGGGGCGAAGATCACCGTCTGCGAGCTGCAGGGCAGCCTGTTCTTCGGCACCACCGATCAGTTGCGCACGGAGCTCACGCCCGATCTCACCCAGTGCCGCTGGCTCATCCTCGACCTGCGCCGCGTGTCGGCGATGGACTACACGGCTGCGCATCTCTTTGCGGAATTCGAAACCGACCTAGCCGAACGCGGCGGCGGCCTGCTTTTCAGCCGCCTGCCCGTCAGGCGCGACCTGCGGGAGTATTTTGCGCAGGTGGGTGCCCTGCAGCACGGCAGCGGCAGCCGGAGGTTCGAGACCCTCGATGACGCGCTGCAGTGGGCCGAGGACCGCCTCCTCGACGACCTGCGGCCCGCCGCGACCGGCGACGAGTCACCGCTCGAAATTGCCGGGTTTGATCTTTGCCGCGAATTTGGGGCCGACCAGACCCTCGCCGCGCTGGAGTCCTGCGCCGTGGCGCGGAGCTACGGCGCGGGCCAGGCGATCTTCAAGGCCGGCGACACCTCCGACGAACTCCTGCTCATCCGGCGCGGGGTCGTGCGCATCGTGCTGCCGCTGGGCGGCACCTATCACAATCTCGCCAGTTTCGGTCGCGGCGACTTCTTCGGCGAGATCGCCTTCCTCGACCGCGGCCAGCGTTCGGCCAACGCCATCGCGACGACCGCGGTGGATATTTACGCCATCTCGCGTGCACGCTTCGACGAGATGTCGCACGCCCAGCCCGTGATCGGCGTGAAGGTCTTCGCCCGGCTCGCGCGCTCCCTGTCCCTCCGCCTGCGCCGCGCCGATGCGGAGTTGCGCACTTTTTACGACGCGTGAGCGAAGGCTGGTCGTAGGTGTTACGAGGTAGGAACCTGCAAGCAGGCTCCTACCCCCAGACCTTGAAATCGCGAAACCAAAGCCAATTTCCCCCTAGAAACACCACATTCGGGCACTTTCACCACCTCCCACCAAAAGTAGATTCCCTCAAGCCCCGCCCCTCCCA
>CAZFHG010000132.1:0-10607 GCA_964518665.1 uncultured Opitutaceae bacterium
AGGAGGTCATCAACTACGTCCGCGAGAAATACGGCCGCGACTGCGTCGCCAACATCATCACCTACGGCACCCTCGGTGCCAAGATGGTGATCCGCGACGTCTCGCGCGTCCACAACCTGCCCTTCGCCGAAGCCGATCGCCTCGCGAAGATGATCCCCGACGAGCTCAACATCACGCTCGAGGACTCCATCACCAAGAGCGCCGAGCTCCGCGACGAGGTGAACAAGAATCCCGTCGCCAAACGCATCTTTGATCAGGCCCGCGTCCTCGAGGGCATGGTGCGCAACACCGGCAAACACGCCGCCGGCATCATCATCACCGACAAGCCTCTCGACGACTTCGTCCCCCTCACCCTGCAGGAAGGCGACGTCACCGTGCAGTTCGACATGAACGCCGTCGGCAAGCTCGGCCTGCTGAAGATGGACTTCCTGGGTCTCAAGACCCTCACCGTCATCGCCGACGCCGTGGACAATATCCGTCGCACCGCCGACCCGAAGTTCGACCTCGAGACGGTTGGCTTCGACGATCCAGTCACCTACGCCCTCCTCAACTCCGGCCGCACCACGGGCGTGTTCCAGCTGGAGTCCGGCGGCATGCAGGCGCTCTGCCGCCAGATCGGCCTGTCCTCGATCGACGAGATCGTCGCTCTCATCGCGCTCTACCGCCCGGGTCCGATGGAGTGGATCCCCGATTATGTCCGCGGCAAGCGCGACCCTGAGACCGTCAAGTTCCCCCACCCGCTCCTCGAGGAAGTCTGCCACGAGACCTACGGCGTCATGGTGTACCAGGAGCAGGTCATGGAAGCCGCCAAAGTCATCGCCGGCTACACGCTCGGTGGCGCCGACATGCTCCGCCGCGCCATGGGCAAGAAGGACGTCGAGGCCATGGCGAAGGAGCGCGCGAAGTTCGTCGAGGGCGCGAAGCGCGTGAACAACATCGACGAGAAAACCGCCGATTCGATCTTCGACATCCTCAACAAGTTTGCCGGCTACGGCTTCAACAAGTCCCATTCCGCCGCCTACGCCGTCCTCAGCTACCAGACCGGTTACCTCAAGGCCAACTACCCCGTCCAATTCATGGCCGCCATGCTCAGCTCGGAACTAGGCAACTCCGAAAAGGTCGCCCACTTCATCGCCGAGTGCGAATCCATGGGTCTCAAGGTCCTCGGCCCCGACGTGAACGAATCGCGGGAAATGTTCACCCCGGTAATCCGGAAAACTGTAGGGGCGTTGCTTGACAACGCCCGGGCGCCGTCAAGCGGCGCCCCTACGAAAACCGATGGCGTCCTGCCATCCGCCATCCGCTTCGGCCTCGCCGGCATCAAGGGCGTCGGCGAGCAGGCCGCCCAGAAGATCATCGAGGAACGCGAGCTGCACGGCCCCTTCGCCGACTTCGAGGACTTTGTCCGCCGCGTCGACGCCCGCGCCCTCAACAAGCGCGTGCTCGAGCACCTCGTGAAAACCGGCGCCTTTGATTTCTCCGGCGCCAGCCGCAAACAGCTCTCCGAGGGCATCGACGCCGCGCTGGGCGCCGTCGCCGCCCAGGCCCGCGATCGCGCCGCCGGCCAGCACAGCTTCCTCGACATGCTCGCCGACGAGAAGCCCGCCGGCAACGGCAAGGGCAAGACTCCGAACTCCGATCGCCACACTCCCAACTCCGGTGACACCGCCGTTTCCGCCGGCGATTTCACCCCCGCGGAACGCCTCCAGTTCGAGAAGGAGCTCCTCGGTTTCTACGTCAGCGGCCACCCGATGAATCTCTACATCGGTCTCGCCGAGGCCATCGACACCCACACGGTGGACGAGCTCATCCGGCAGACCGACCGCGTGGAGTTCCGCCTCTGCGGCATCGCGGGCAACATCGCCAAGAAACTGTCGAAAAAGGACAACCGGCCCTGGGCGGCCTTCACGCTCGCGACCCGCACGTCGTCGGTGCCGCTCAACATGTTCGCCGATGCCTACGCCGCCTACGCGGCCAACCTGCTGCCGGAGCAGCCCGTGCTCGTGCAGGGCAACATCATCGGCGGCACCGACGGCGCCCGCATCAACGTCAAGGAGTGCTACCCGCTCGACAATTTCGTGACCGGGTCCGTGCGGAAGGTCACCTGGCTCCTGCATCCGCAGCATCCCGAGTTGCCGGCGTTTTTCCATCTCCTGCGCGAGATCGTGAACAAGCAGACCGGCGACACGCGCCTCGAATTTGGTTTCCTGCTCGAGGACCGTGTCGCCCCGGTCGCCGAGGTCAGCGGCGCCCTGTCGTGGAAGCTCACGGCCGCGGTATTCCAGCAACTCCGCGCCCACCCCGCTGTCGCCGGCGTGCAACTCGAAACCAAGCGTCTGGAACTCAAGCAGGACCGCCGTTGGAGCAAGCGGTAGGCGACATACGTCAACTGCCGCAATGTAGGGCGGGGATTCCGATCCCCTCCTTCGGCAACGATGTAGCTACGAGCGTGAGCGAGTGGATTGCACGCTGTGTATGCCAAAACACCACTCGCTCACGCTCGTAGCTACAGAAGGCAGATTCACGCCGGTCCCCCTCACCCGGCAGCGCAACCTAAACTGTAGGAGCGGCTTTATGCCGCGATCGTGAGCGCTACCTCGCGGCATAAAGCCGCTCCTACAGTAAAGGCAGTCCACTCCGCCCACCGTAAATTACCATTCCTCACCCCCGGCCCCATTAGCAAATGAACCACAGCATCGTACGACCCTTCATAAATATATTCGGGATTTGAGCTGTGAACCCGACCGCGGCATCCTGCGTGACGCCATGATGGATCCGACCCAGCGTTTCTCCGATCGTGTCGGGCATTACGTGCGCTACCGTCCGGGTTACCCTCCGGCGCTCATCCAATGTCTGCAGCAATACACTGACCTCGACCACCAGTGCACAGTCGCCGATCTCGGCTCCGGCACCGGCATCTTCACCGCGCTGCTCCTGCCGCTGGCGGACCGGGTGTTCGCCGTTGAACCCAATGCCACCATGCGCGCCGCCGCCGAGCAGGCGCTGGGCACCGAGGCGAAATTCAAGTCGGTCGCGGGTCGCGCCGAGGCCACCACGCTGCCCTCGGCCTCGATTGACCTCATCACCGTGGCCCAAGCCTTCCACTGGTTCGACCTCAAGGCCTGCCACACCGAGTTTGTCCGCATCCTTCGTCCCGGCGGCCAGGTCGCCCTGATCTGGAACGAGCGCCTCACCGACACCACGCCGTTTCTCCGCGCCTACGAGGACCTCCTGCGGACCGGCACAGCCGATTACAACGAGGTCAACCACGTCCAGTTCGACGACGCGGTCATCGGCCGTTTCTTCGCTCCGGCCGGCGTGGCGAAGCACACCTTCTCGAATGAGCAAACCTTTGACCTGGACGGACTCATCGGGCGCGCCCTGTCCTCCTCCTACGTGCCCAACGTGGGCCAGCCCGGACACGAGGAGTTCATGACCGGCCTGCGCTCCATCTTCCATCGCCATGCCCGGGACGGCCGCGTCACCTTTGAATACCGGACGGTGATCTTCCTCAGCCATTTCGACTGACGGCATTCCGGGCGGAGTTCCGAGACCAATCACCCAAAGGAAACGCTATTCTGCGCTAATCCTGGCCTTTTCAGCATCAGCGCCGATTAGCGCAGATTAGCGTTCTAACAGTGGTTTGTTTGACTGCGGCTCCACCCCTCCGGCGCATTTCCCATTTCGGTGTTTGTCCTCCGCGGGGTTCCGGTCCTGTGTAGAGTCAACTCATGCCCGACCAAGCCACTTTCAACCATGCCGCTCTCGTTCTCGCCGCCATCAGCAGCGACCAGCGGGCGGACACGGCGCTGCGATTTTACTTTGAAAAGCACCGCTATCTCGGTGCCCGTGAGAAACGCGCCATCAGCCAGACCGTCTTCGCCTATTTCCGCTGGCTCTCGTGGCTTGACCCGAAACTCTCCCCGCAGCGGCGCCTCGAGGAGGCGGTCTCACTGCACGAACGCTTCCAGGCCGACGAGAAGTCCATCAAGGCCGAGGCGCTCGCCGTTCGCGCCGTGCCCGACTGGATCTGGCCGGAGCTTGATTTCGCCACTACTGAGAAAGCCGCATACCTGCGCCAACTGCAGCATGATCCCGCCCTCTGGCTGCGCGCCCGTCCTGGCCACGCCCACGCCCTGGCCAAGTCGCTGTTTTCCGCGGAGACCACCAAGCTCGCCCCGGATGCCGTGCGCTTCACCGGCACGCAGGACCTCTTCAAGACCGAGCAGTTCAAGACCGGCGAATTCGAGATCCAGGATCTCGCCTCGCAACTGGTCGGGGTCGCCGCCGCGCCCATGCCCGGCCAGACTTGGTGGGATGCCTGCGCCGGCGAAGGCGGCAAGACGCTGCACCTCGCCGACCTGATGTACAACAAGGGCGTGATCTGGGCCACCGACCGCAACTTCAAGCGCCTCGAAACCCTCAAGCGCCGGGCCGCGCGGGCGAAGCTCTTCAACTATCGCGCCGCCCTGTGGGACGGTTCCGCGAAACTTCCCACCAAGACCAAGTTCGACGGCATCCTCGTGGACGCGCCCTGCAGCGGTGTCGGCACCTGGCAGCGCAATCCGCACGCCCGCTGGACGACCACGATGGATGACGTGCGCGAACTTGCCGTTACCCAGGCCGCCCTGCTCAACCACGTCGCCGGTTCGCTCAAGCCCGGCGGCCGCCTTGTGTACGCCGTGTGCACGCTCACCCGCAGCGAAACCACGGCCATTGCCAGTGCATTCACCGCCGCACACCCGGAACTCACCCCCGAACCCGTGCTCGGCCGGAACCCGCAACTCACCCTCTGGCCGCACGAACTGAACGCCAACGGCATGTTCATCGCGGCGTGGAAGAAGGCGTAGTTTGACAAGTAGGGCAGGTCAAAGACCTGCCCGGCGTTTTCTCCCCGAGCTCAACTCTGTCGTAGCGCGGAGCTTTAGCCCGCGCTTGAGCGCGGTCCGGTAGTCGTTCAGCCCCACAAGCCAGTGCCGGCTGAAGACCGGCACTACGACTTCCGCACTCCGGTCTCCGCCATCCGGTATTTTGCCGCGCTCGACTCCCCTTCCGGCATCACCCAAGCTCGGCCTGCCCTCCCATGCTTATATCCATCCCGCTCAGGCGGCTGGCTCCGTTGCTATTGGCCGGATCCCTCCTGTCCGCCGCGCCTACCGTCGAGGAAATCTTCCGCAAACCCGCCGTCATCGGCCCCATGATCGCCGAAGATGGCAAGTGGCTCGCCTACTCCGTCTTCGACGAAAAGGACAAGGAGCAGGACGACTACGGCATCAGCCTGCTCAATCTCGAGTCCGGCGATACCCAGGCCTTCATGGTGGCCGGCAAATCCACCTTTCCCGTGGGTTGGCTGACGGACACCAAGCTGGTGGTCGGAGCCGAACGGCAGGGCTACTCGGTTTACGATGTCAGGAAAAAGAAGGCCCTGTCCTTCAACATGCGCGAGCGTTTCAGCATCATTTCCTTTCCCGAGGAAAAGCCGGGGCTGATCAACGTCTGGTTCTCGGAATACGACAGCGAGTCGCGCACGGGTCCGGCCCTGATCAATCCCGCCACCGGCGCCGCCCGGGCCAGCGGCCAGTCCGCCGACCGCTACAACGTCGTCGAGTGGATCGAAACGCCCGAGGGTGAACGCCACGGTTTCATCGACGACCTGCAGGGCCGCATCCTCGGCACCGCCATCTGGAAGGACAAGGTCATGCGCTACTTCGTGCGCACCAGCGAATCCGCGCCCTGGGTGATGCTCAACCTCGACGCCCACGACGACACCCTCTTCGGTTTCACCGCGGACCACACCAAGGTCTATGTCTCCCACGCCATGCCGGACGACGATGCGCCATGCATCTACTTCTACGACCTCGCCAGCCAGAGCTTCGGCGAAAAAATCTTCGGCCTCGAGGGCTGTTCCATGCAGACGGCCCGGTTATATTTTTCCCATCAGGACTACACGCTCCTTGGGGTTTCCTACGATGCGGATTTCACCAAGACCCACTGGTTTTCCCCGCGGATGCAGCAGATCCAGGATATCATCAATGCGAAGCTGCCGGGTCGCGTGTGCCAGATCACCAGCCGTGACAAGGCGGACAATGTCTTCGTCGTCACTGCCATCGCCGACCGCATCCCGCCGTCCTACTACATTTACAATCACGCCAAGGGCACGTTCGGTGCGTTACCCGATCCCTACCCCTGGCTGCGCAAAACCGCGCTGCAACCCACGCAGGTGATCCGCTGGAAAGCCCGTGACGGCCTGAAACTCCAAGGCTATCTCACCCTGCCCGCCAAACGCTCCGATGGCGGCAAGCCTCCGCTCGTCGTGCTCGCCCACGGCGGCCCTTGGGCGCGGGACGAATGGGGCTTTAACCCCGAGGTCCAGTTTCTCGCCACCCGCGGCTACGCTGTCTTCCAGCCCAATTACCGCGGCTCCACCGGCTTCTCGAACGCCATCAGCCGGGAGCAGGCCTACGATTTCAAGGCGATGCACGATGATGTCACCGACGGCGTGCAACAACTGGCCAGATCCGGCCTCATCGATCCGCAGCGCATCGCCGCGATGGGTGGCAGCTTCGGCGGATTTCTCGCCGTCTCCGGCGCCGCCTTCGAGCCGGGCCTGTACAAGTGCGCCGTCACCATCGTCGGCGTGTTCGACTGGGAGAAGATCGTGAAGCAGCGCAACCGCGACCGCTTCGACAAGTTCAACTACGAGATCCTGCTCCAGAAACTCGGCGACCCGAAGGTCGCCAAGGAGAAGTTCGACGCCATCTCGCCGCTCCGCCACGCCGGCAACATCAACATTCCCGTCTACATTTCCGCCGGCGAATACGATCCGCGCGTCGACGCCTCCCAGTCGAAGGAGCTCTATGCCGAGTTGAAAAAGCGGAACGTGCCCGTCGAGCAATTCATCGCCGACAAGGAGGGGCACGGCTACTTCGAGACGAAGAGCCGGATCCGGCTCTATCAGGAAATCGCCTCGTTCCTTGAGCGGTATCTTTGAGGCAATGCCCTCCGTGCCGGAATCACCTCGGCCGGCGGCCCGTTTCCTGCCGGCGGCGTTCGGTTTTGCAGTGGCCGCCTTCGCGTGGCTGCGCTTTTCCGAAAACACCGCGGACAACGACCTCTGGGGCCACGTGCTCTACGGCCAGCGCGTGCTCACCCTGGGCCGGTTGGAGCATACGGACGTCCTTTCCTGGACCGCACTCGGGCAACCGTGGATCAATCACGAGGTCTTCGCGGAAATTTTCCTGGGGCTGGTGCATCGTCTCGCCGGCGGCACCGGTCTTTGGCTGGCCATGCTGGCGCTCGCCGCCGTCACGGTTGGCATCGCCCTGCGTGCGGGCAGTGGCCGCGAGCGGGGACAATGGCTGACCGCAACCGGCCTGCTGGCTGTTTCCGTAAATTTCATCGCGCTCGGCTACGCCGTACGCCCGCAGCTGTTCACCATGCTGGCCTTTGTCACGCTGCTCGTTCTGCTGCGGCGTTTTTTCCTCGGGCAGTCCGCATGGGGACTCGCCGTGCCGTGGCTGTTCGCGGCCTGGACTAATCTGCACGGCGGCTATTTCGCCGGGTGGATCATCGTGCTGCTCGCCGTGTTGACCGAAGGCGCCGCCTGCCTCTGGCCGGCCGTGATTCAAAGGCTGCGTTTCGCCCCGCCAGTTCCATTTCGTTGGTGGCTGTTGCCGGCCATGGCCGGCACTACCACGGTGGCTCTTGCGCTCAATCCTTGGGGCTTCGAACTCGTGCGCTGGACCTTTCAAACGCTCCTGCTGCCCCGGCCCCAGATCACCGAGTGGCAGCCGCAGGGCCTGACAACGGGGGCCGTGGCCTTTTATCTTTTGTTCGCGCTGTCCGCGTCTGCATGGCTGGGCAGCCGTCTGCCCCGGCGTCCGTGGGAAGCCGCCACCCTCGCGATGCTGGCCGTCATGGCCGTGCTGCAATTGCGCCACGCACCGCTCTTCGCCCTCGCCAATCTGATGCTCACACCGCCGCACTTGCAGGATGCGCTGCGCCGGCTCGCACCGCACTGCGTCGGATTGATTGCGCTCCTCCGCCGCCGGCTGGTGTCGTTGGGATTGACCGTCGCCCTCACTGCCACGGGCGCCGCCTGCCTGGCCGCCAGTCTCGCCCCGCCCCGCGAGCATCCGTTCACCATCGAAGTCCCGCGCGACACCTACCCGGTCGCGGCGATTGAGTTCATGCGCGGCCACCAGCTCGCCGGCCGCACCCTGACTTTCTTTGACTGGGGACAGCAGGTCCTGTGGGAGTTGCCCAACAATCCGGTGTCCTTCGATGGCCGGCTTGATACTGTCTACCCCGCCGCCATCCGGGACGCCCACTGGCGCCTCTATGCGGGCGAAGCTCCCGGCCCCGGATTGACGTTGGCCGCCGCCGAGGTCGCCCTGCTTCCGGCCTCATCCGGCGGAGTCACCCTGCTCCTGCGCGCGGGTTGGACGCAGGTTTACCGCGATCCCCTGGCCGCCGTATTGGTGCAAACTCCCGCCAAGTATTCCGCACTTGCCGGACTGTCGCTGCCCGTGCAAGCCGGTCGCGCAGCCATTCAAGGTCGCGCACCCTTTCCCGACGCCCTGTCCCTCCTAGCCACCGAACGGCGACCCCGCTGATGCCCGCCATCGCCCGCAAGAAAATCTCCCGCGCCACCGTCCGCGCGGATTTCAACGACCTCACCGCCGTGGTGCACTACACCCGCGCCGCGCACACCCTCGGACTCTGGGCCTCGGAGCGCATTCTCATCGACCGCTTCTTTCCGGACAAGAACGCCTCCCTGCTCGAGGCCGGCTGCGGCGCCGGCCGCGTCGCCGTGGCACTCTGGGAACTCGGTTACCGCCAGCTGCACGCCTTCGATTTCGCCGAAGAACTGCTCGCGCAGGCCCAGAGCCTGGTGATTGAACGCAAGGCCGGGGTCACCCTCTTCCACGCCGACGCCACGCGCCTCGGGCTTTGTCACGTAATACGTGACAAAGCATTCGATGGCGTGCTCTTCATGTTCAACGGGCTCATGCAGATTCCGCTGCGGCGCAACCGGCGCCGGGCCCTGCGGCAATTGGCCGCCGTCTGCCGTCCGGGGGCGACCTTTCTTTTCACCACGCACGACCGCAACAGTTCGCCGGCCGAGCAGGCGCTCTGGCGGCTCGAATCCAGGCGCTGGGCCGAGGGCCGGCAGGACCCGATTCTGCGCGAATACGGCGACCGCTACTTCGAGGAGGACGGCACCGGCCGCACCTTCATGCATTTGCCCGACCGCGCCGAGATCCTCGCCGACCTGCATGCCACGGGCTGGGCGCATGTGCACGACGTGCTGCGCCGCGCGGTCGCCCCCGAGGCACGGGCCGTGCGCGAGTTCTCCGACGAATGCCGCTTCTGGGTGGCCCGAAAACCAGCGGAGTCTTAACCACGGATTGCACGGATAACACGGATCAGTGGATGGCCACAAAAGGCACATAAGGCACAGGACCGCAGCCTGACGGATTGGAACTTCTTGAGGATTTTGAGCCTTATGTGGCCATCCTTGATCCGTGTTATCCGTGCAATCCGTGGTTAAAAAACTCCGCGTGCTCCGCGCCTCCGCGTGAGATCGGTCTGAAAATTGCCAAGTGCAGCCAAACCCTGCGCCATTGTTGACCCTCGCGCCGTCTGCGGGTAGAAGTCTTACATGCAATACCGGCAACTCGGTTCGACTGACCTCAAGGTTTCACGCATTTGCTTCGGCTGCTGGCAGCTCAGCCCGGCGTGGTGGGGTCAGGTCCCAGTGGAACCCTGGTCCGCGGCGGTCAAGGCCGCCCGCGACTGCGGGGTAAACTTCATCGACACCGCCGATGCCTACGGCGACGGGCTCGCCGAACTGGAACTCGGCAAGCTGCTGCAGCACGAGACCTGCCGCGACCAGTTCATCCTCGCGACGAAGTTCTTCTGGAACTTCAGCTCCGGCACCACGCGCTTTCCCGACACGACCCGGGACTACATCCTGCGCGCCTGCGAGGCCTCGTTGCGCCGACTGCAGACCGACCGGATCGACCTATACCAGATCCACGCCTGGGACCCCATCACTCGCCCCGACGAGGTCGCCTCCGCCTTTGCCCAGCTCAAGCGCGAGGGCAAGGTCCGCTGGTTCGGCGTGAGCAACCTCAACCCCGAGCAGATGGATCTGTACCGGACACATTTCGACATCAGCAGCCTCCAACCGCCCTACAGCCTGCTGGCCCGCGACGTTGAACAGCGCGAGCTGCCGTATTGCCAGAAGCACGGCATGGGGGTGCTGAACTATTCCTCCCTCCAGCGCGGCCTGCTGGGCGGCCATTACACCCCCCAGACCATTTTCACGGATCATCGCGCCTCCACCCCGCTTTTCCATGGCGAAGGCCTGAAGATCGTCCTGGCCGCGGTCGAGGAGACCAAGGTCATCGCCGCCGAACTGGGCCTCACGATGGCGCAGCTTGCCGTGCGCTGGGTGCTCACACATCCCGCCATCACCAGTGCGATCGTGGGCGTGAAGAAGCCGGAGCATATCACCGGTATCGTGAAGGCTGTGGAAGACCGCCTTCCCCAGGAAATCTGGCACCGCCTGGCCGCGCGCTTCAAACGCGCCCAGACCGAGG
>CAZFHG010000133.1:0-10499 GCA_964518665.1 uncultured Opitutaceae bacterium
TTCCCGGCTTTCCGGGGTGGCTTGATGAAATATGCGAGCAGGACGGGTTAGTTTTTTACCGCGGATATCGGGGATTAACGCAGATGGTTACGATTCTCTGATTGCCTCGCGCAAAGATCGCGACGGACGCCAAGTATCCAGGAGCAATCTGTGTCTATCTGTGGTGTTATACTGTATTTCTAGCTCAGGGCTGAATCCAAAATGTACATGCAATGGCTGCCAGCTCGGGGGGTGATAGGAGGCATGCCGGCACTGACCTATCTGCCCTGCGATCATGATTTGAGCCCGCGGAAATCGGGAGTTTTCCTGGGTGGATGGGCTTCAGCGCGGTTGGCTCAGCTCATGCAATATACCGACGGAATTTGTTGAACGAAATGAGGGATTTTTTGCTGAAAGCTACGGCTATATATTGAGAGACTGCTGGAGCGCACTTTCCATGAGCAAAATTGCTGGCCTAGTGCTATAGGCCCATTCAGGCGGGGTGGCTAAATTACGCCTTTGTTGTTATTTAAGAACTTATTACCTAGGTAGTCTTGATATTAGAATAGTTTCCTTACAGAAGAAGAAAATGCGTCCCCCGTGTGGCTTGTTTGCATGTGCCATGGCATGTTTTGGCCTGTGCCTATCCGCTTATTCGGCTGACTCCAAATTGGAGGAGCCCCTGTACCCAAGAACGGAGCGGCTGAGGCTGGCAGACTACCTCCAAAGAGTTCTGGAGAACAACAGCACGATTCAGGCTCGGCTGGCGGGATTTCATTCCTCCCGGAGCTTGCTAAAGGCTGAGGATGGTTTGTACGAACCGGCATTCGTTGGCTCGACCGAATGGGTGGACCGAAAGCGGCCGAACACCATTGAAATTGAGCGAAGCCTTCGCAGTGGCGGCGAATTCATCGAACGCAACTGGACCTATGGAGCAGGCGTCGAGGTGAAAACCCCCATCGGTGGCCGGGTTCGAATCGGAGCCTCGGGTCGCGAATTGCGCAATAATGTCCAAAGAACAGTCATCGTGGATCTGGATGCAGAATATGAGCTGTCAGCGGATGCGCTGGTCGAGCAGCCGTTGCTCAAGAATGCGGGCTGGAACGTGACCTATGCGCCGCGGCGGATGGCGGCACGCACGGCCGAACTGGCCTTTCAGGACTACCGGCATGACCTGATGCAGATCATCGCGCAGGCGGAAACGGCCTACTGGGAGCTTTCCCTCGCGCAGGAGCAGGTCAGGCTCAGCCGGGATTCGGTCAAGATCGCGCAAACGCTGCTGGACGACAACAAGGCGCGTTTTGCCGCCGGCCGCGGGGCGGAACTCGATGTGCTCGAATCCCAGGCGGGCCTGGCCATGCGGCAGTCGCGGCTGAGTGCGGCGCGGCAGCGCCATGTGGAGGCCATCAATCGCGTGGCTGTCTATTTCGGCGGCTGGCCCCAGTCGGATGGGTTTCAATATGAGACCAGTCAGTCGCCGCAGGTCACGCCGGTTTCGGTTGAAGAGCTCAGGGGCGGCGAGTCCGTCCTGGCGCAGAGTCCCAACCTGTTGCGCGCCTACAGTCAGGTGGAGCAGGAGAAGATCCGGGTGAAGGTGGCCAAAAACCAGCGGCTGCCGCAGGTTGACCTGACGGGGGCGTTTGCCACCTCGGGTCTGGGTTACGACTGGAAATCCTCCTACACGGACGTTGAGAAGATCAATTTTCCCCAGTGGCGCGTGGGCCTCCAAATGCGCGTGCCGCTGCTGGCCGGAATCCGCGAGCGCAACGAGTTGACCGCGGCCCGCCAGCGCCTGCTGCAGGCGGAGCGCAACGCCCGCGAACTCGAGGTGCAGGTGCGCACGGAGCTGGATGCCGCGGTCCGCCGCGTCGAGGCCACCGCGACGACCGCACGCAGCAACCGCGCGGGGGCCGAATTCCGCGCCGCCCTTTTGCGGGACCGGCTGAAGGCGCGCGAGGCGGGCCGCATGGAGACCCGCATTGTGCTGGAAGCAGAGCAGGAGCTGCTGCAGGCGCGGCTGGAACTGCTCGACAGCGAAGTCGAATTCCAGCGCACCCTGCTCGAATTGCAGGTGCTGAAAGGCTCG
Organism: uncultured Opitutaceae bacterium; assembly: GCA_964518665.1. Lineage (GTDB taxonomy): Bacteria > Verrucomicrobiota > Verrucomicrobiia > Opitutales > Opitutaceae > UBA2377. The sequence continues at coordinate 2,066 of CAZFHG010000133.1, forward strand.
CTGCTGAAGAATCGCGGCGTGGAACTGAGCATGGAAGAGCTGCAGAAGAAAACCCGCGACTGGATGAAGACCCCGGGTGTTCCGCTGGACGCCCTGCGCTACCAGGCTCCGACCATTATTCCGACACCGTCGGCTACCGAATAATACCATGAATACCGTTCGATCTTCGCGCCGGTTCCGGCGCGCCACCCTGCTGCTGGGCCTCGTCCTGGTCGCAGCCAACGGCCGGGGCGCGGCTCCCGACATTTATGAAGTGCGTGGACTGACCGAACCGGTGAACGATGTGGTGCTGAGTGCCCCCACGCCCGGGTTGATCTCCCTGATTCCCCATGGCGAGGGCGGGCAAGTCGCCCAAGGCGGCACGATCCTCGAATTGAACAACCGGCCGGAGCTCCTCGAGCTGGACCGCAAGCGGGTGCAACTGCAGACCCTGTCGGCAGAGCTGGAGCGCTCCGAAATGTTGTTCAAGACATCGAGTTCGCTGCCGCGTGAGGAGTTGGAGCGGAAGCGGGCGGAGGTGGCCGTCGCCCAGGTGGAACTTGCGCAGGCGGAGGAGGCCCTCGTCCGGCGCAAGGTGGTGGCACCGTTTGCCGGAATCATCACGCTGATGCCGGTCAAGGTTGGGGAGTATTGCGAACTCGGCAAACCGGTGGCGCGGGTGGTGGACATCAGTGAATTCTATGCGGTGAGCAACGTCGACCCGGCGCGGGTTGGCGGCCTCCGCACGGGCCACGCGGTGGAAATCGTCATCGCCTCGCCGTCCGGCCCGATCACTCTGCCCGGCGAAGTTGTATTTATCGCGCCGGTGATTGATTCGGCCAGCGGTCTGTTGCGGATCAAGGCGCGTTTTGCCAACCCCGGCGAACGGGTTCGCCCGGGAGTCGCCGGCCAGCTGCGAATCTCCGTCACCCATGACACCGGGAACTGAAGACACCGAGGCCTTCCGGTCGGCGATGGCCGGACTGGAGCAACTGCGCCGCTTTGCGGGTCCGGCGGCCGAATTCTGGAAAAACTACCTCGAGGCGCTGCGGTCGCTGACCGAAGCGGCTGTGGTGGTCATCGCCCGGCGGCGCGGGACGGAAGCGACGGACTGGGGGCGGGTGGGCTGTCTGCCGACGGCGGCACCGACGGATCCGGCCTTGCGGGAGTTTTGGATCCGGGTGGAGACCCTTGCACAGCAGGCGGCCGCGCAGGGAACGACCATGCTTGAGTGGACACCGTCCGGTTTCCGGCGCACCGACCGCGCCCTGGCGGTCCGGCTGGAGGCGGATCGGGCGGAGGAAGTCTGGGTCGCGATCATCCTCCTGTCGGGCAGCGAAGCCGCAACGGCGGCCGAGGCGCTGCGGCGGCTGCAACTGGCGGCGTATGTGCCGTCCCATTTCCAGTTGCGCCGGGTGGCGGCCCATCTGCAGTCGGGTGAAGGCGGGGCGGCGTCGGTGCTTGATCTGGTGGCGCTGCTTAACCGCACGCGCCGGTTCATGGAAGCGGCCATGGCCCTGTGCAACGAACTGTCGGCGCGCCAGCGTTGCGATCGCGTCAGCCTGGGCTGGGAACGCAATGGTTACGTGCGGATCCGGGCGATGAGCCACACGGACAAGTTTGAGCGCAAAATGGAGGCGGTGCAGGCCATGGAAGCCGCGATGGAGGAGAGCCTCGACCAGGAGGAAGCGATCATCTGGCCGGCGCCGCCGGGCGAGGAGCAGATCACGCGGGATCATGAGAAATTTTCCACGGTGCAAGGGAGCCGCTATCTCTGCTCCGTCCCGCTCCGGCTGGGCGACCGGCCGGTTGGCGTCCTGCTGTTCGAACGCCAGGATGAAGCTTTTGAGGAGGACGAGGTCCGTGACCTGCTGATCGCCGCGGATCTTTCCGCACCGCGCATGGCGGAGCTGGACCGCCATGACCGCTGGTTTGGCGCCCGCTGGGCGACGGAATTTCGCGAGCAGGTGGAGCGCCTGAGCGGGCCGCGGCATACGTGGAGCAAGGTCATCGCGGCGACGATCACGGTGCTGCTGGCCGTGCTGCTGCTTGGCCGCACCACGCACCGGGTGGAAGCGCCATTCACGTTGCGTGCGGAAAAGGTCAGCTACCTGACCGCCCCGTTCAATGGTTTCATCGGCGAGGTCTCGGCCGAGCCGGGCGCCTCGCTCAAGCAGGGCGACCGCCTGCTATCCCTGGATACCCGCGACCTGCTGCTTGAGGAGGCGGCGGCGCTGGCTGATCGCGACCGCTATGAACGCGAGGCGGAGAAGGCCCAGGCGGAGAACACGCTGGCGGAGATGCGCATCGCGCAGGCTCAGGCCGAGCAGGCCAGGGTGCGGCTGCAAATGGTGCGCAACCGGCTCTCTCTCTCGGTGCTGTCCGCGCCGCACGACGGGTATGTGGTCGAAGGCGACCTGAAGCAGCGGATCGGCGCGCCGGTGCGACAGGGCGACGTGCTCTTCCGGGTCTCCGATCTCGCCACGGCCTACGTGGAGGCGCGGGTTTCGGAACGCGATGTCCAGGAGGTGCGGGTGGGGGCCAAGGCGGAGATCGCCTTTGCCAGTCAGCCCAAGCTCAAGTTTCCCGTGCGGGTCCAACTGCTCGAGCCCGTTGCGGTCTCGGACAACGCCGGTAATGTTTTCATCGTGCGGTGCGTCCTGGATACGCGTCAGGGGGATTGGTGGCGGCCGGGCATGACCGGCCTGGCAAAAATCGAGGGCGAACGGCAGACTTTTTTCTGGATTCTGTTCCGCCGCACCGTGGACTACCTGCGGCTGCAGTTCTGGTGGTGACGGCGTTTTCCGCCCATGGCCGTATCGCAATACAGTGAATCGTGGTTCCGCATCGCCGGGCAGAGGGTAGCCTTGCGGCCGCATGTGCGGGTGCACCGGCAGCGCTTCCGTGGTGAACGCTGGTTTGTGCTGCAGGACCCGTTCAGCAACCAGTTCTTCCGCCTCCGGCCGGAGTCGTGGGATTTCGTCGTGCGCCTGGGTCTCGACCGGACCGTGGACGCAGTCTGGAACGAGGCGGTGGAGCGCGATCCGCTGGGCGCACCGGGGCAGGAGGAGGCGCTGCGGCTGCTGGCGCAGCTCTACAATGCCAACCTGCTGCACTCGACGATCGCGCCGGACACCGCGCGGCTGTTCGAACGCTACCGGAAGCGCCGGCAGCGGGAGACGCGCGCGCTGCTGCAAAACATCATGTTCGCACGGATTCCGCTGCTGGACCCGGACAAGTTTCTGAAGGCCCTGGTGCCGGTGGCTCAGCGGGTTTTTGGGCTCGTGGGAGCTTTGGTCTGGGCCGTGGTAGTGGGCGTGGCGCTCAAGGTGGCGGTGGACAACGTTGAGGACCTCCAGTCGCAAACCCAGGGAGTTCTTGGCTACGGCAATCTGCCCTGGCTCTACGCCGGGCTGGTCGTGGTGAAGCTCATCCACGAATTTGGCCATGCGTTCGCCTGCCGTCGCTATGGCGGCGAGGTGCACACCATGGGTGTGATGTTTTTGCTATTCACGCCCGTGCCGTATGTGGATGTGACCTCTTCCTGGGCGTTCCGGAATCGCTGGCACCGGGCGTTGGTGGGCTCGGCCGGCATGGTGGCCGAGCTGTTCACGGCGGCCTTGGCGACTTTCGTATGGGCGGCGACGGGCCCCGGCGTGGTCCATAGTGTGGCGTTCAACATCATGTTCGTGGCCTCGGTCTCGACCGTTCTGTTCAACGGCAATCCGTTGCTCCGCTTTGACGGCTACTATATCCTGTCGGACCTGCTCGACATCCCGAACCTCCACCAGCGGGCCTCGCAGTTGATGCAGCATCTGGTGGAGCATTATGTCTACGGGGCGAAGGGTTCGCGCAGCCCCGCCCGCTCGCCCCGGGAGGCCGGCTGGCTGGCGACGTTTGCGGTCACGAGCCACATCTACCGTTTCGTCGTGCTGGTGCTGATTCTGCTCTTCCTCGCCGACCGCTACCTGATCCTTGGCCTGTTGCTCACGGTGGTCTGCATCGTCAGCTGGCTGTTCGTGCCCCTGTTCCGCTTTGTCACTTATCTGACCAGCAGCCCCCGGTTGGAGCGGGTGAGGCTCAGTGCGATTGGCAAGACCGTGGGTGCGGTCGCCTTGCTGGTGCTGCTGCTGGGAGTGCTGCCGTGGCCGCACCATTTCCGGGCTCCCGGCGTGGTGGAGGCAGTTGAGCATACATTGATCGCGCCCGATACCCCGGGGACATTGCACGAGATCCTCGCCACGAGTGGCACGCAGGTGGTCGCCGGGCAGCCGTTGTTCCGGCTGGAGAGTCCCGAACTTGCGCTCGAATTGGCCGAAGCCCGGGCGCAGGTGGAGGAAACCCGGGTGCGCGAATTGCGGGCCTTGCAAAGGCAGACGGCCGACGTGGCGCCACTGGCTTCCCGGCGGGCGGCGCTGGAAAAGCGGGTCGCGGATCTCGAGGCGCGGCAAAAAGCGCTGGTGGTTCGGGCTCCGCATGCGGGCGACTGGGTCGCTCCCCGGCTGGCAGATGCACCGGGCGCATGGCTGGAGCGCGGCCAGGCGGTCGGGCAGGTAATCAATGGCTCCACTTGCCGCTTTGTCGCCGTCGTTTCCCAGACCGAGGCTTCGCGCCTTTTCGAAGGCGAGCTGCATTCCGGCGAGGTTCGCCTGCCCGGGCAGGCGGGCTACACGATCCCGATCAAGCAACAGACCATCATCCCGGCGGATCGCAGCCAGTTGCCGGCGCCGGCGCTGGGGTGGCGGGCCGGTGGCACGGTGCCGGTGAGCAACGCGGACAATTCCGGCACGCGCGCGGCGGAACCCTTTTTCGAGGTGCGGGCTGTGCTGGCACCGCCGGCAGGGGCAGTTGTACTGCAGGGGCGGTCGGGCTGGCTACGCTACACGCTGCCTTCCGAGCCACTGATCACACAAGGTTACCGGGCATTCCGGCAGTTGCTGCAAAAGCGGTACAGCCTGTGAAGACGCTGACGCGCGACGCCCTGTTATGCGACCTGCCGGACCGCGAGGAGCCAACCAAGGGGTTGGACGCGAGAGTGGACGGTTTCGGCGGATGGCTGCGACGCAGCGGAGGTATCCGGCGGGAACTGCTCAAGGCGGTCGAGGAAGTTGAGCGACTTGGTCCGCAATGGAAAGATTTGACGGACGGACAGTTGCGCGAGCGCCTGCGGCCGTTGCGCGAACAGTTCAGGCGGGGAGAGCGACGAGAGGAATTGCTGCCGTCGGCGCTCGCGGCAGTCCGCGAGGTGGCCGATCGCCGCCTCGGCGAGCGGCCCTATCCCGTGCAATTGATGGGGGCGTTGGCGCTGCACCGCGGCTGGCTGGCCGAGATGGCGACCGGTGAGGGCAAGACATTGACTGCCGGCGTGGCTTCGGTCCTCACGGCTTGGACCGGGGTGCCGTTCCACTTGGTGACGGTCAATGACTACCTGGCGGAACGTGATGCCAAATGGATGGAGCCCCTGTTTGCCGCGTGCGATCTGTCGGTTGGCTACGTGACCGGGGCGATGGCACCGGTGGACCGGCGCACCAACTACCGGCGCGACATCACCTATACGACCAGCAAGGAGATCACGGCTGATTTCCTTCGGGACCGGTTGCGACTCGGGCAATACACCGATGTCGTGCGGTGGCGGGTACACCAGCGGTTTCGGCTGAACGGGTCGCTGCCTGACGGGGTTGTGATGCGCGGCCTGCATTCGGCGATCATAGACGAGGCCGACAGTGTACTGATCGACGAGGCGGTGACGCCGTTGATCATCTCGGGTTTGAGCGATGAGGCGGTGCTGAAGGACATCCACTCCCGCGCGGCAGCCGTGGCCGGCGGCTTGGTCCAAGGCACGGATTACACGGTGAATTTGCGCTACCGCGAAGTGGAATTGTTGCCGCCGGGGCGGAGGCAGGTGCGGACTGCGGCCGAGCAATGGGAAGACCGGTGGCGGAGCCCGGCGAACGCGGGCGAGCTGGTGGAACAGGCGCTGACGGCACAACTGTTCTTCATTCGCGACAAGCATTATGTCGTCCATGAGAACAAGGTGGTGATCGTGGACGAGTACACGGGCCGGTTGATGCCCAACCGCAAATGGCGGCACGGTTTGCATCAGGCGATCGAGGCCAAGGAAGGGGTGGCATTGACCGCGGCCGATACGACACTGGCCCGGATGAGTTTTCAGCGATTTTACCGGCTTTTCCGCCATCTTGGGGGCATGAGCGGAACGGCTTGGGAGGTGTCGGGTGAGCTATGGCACATCAACCACCTCCCGGTGGTCCGCATCCCCACCAACCGACCGAACCGGCGGGATCAATGGCCTGACCGCTACTTTGTCACGGCGGAGCAGAAATGGGCCGCGGTCGTGGAAGAGATCCAGCGATTACATACTGTGGGGCGGCCGGTGCTGGTCGGAACCCGCAGCGTGGCCGCCAGCGAGCAGCTTGCGGCGCAGCTAAGCGGCCAGAAGATACCCTTTGCCCTGCTGAATGCATTGCAGGACAGCGAAGAGGCGCGGATCATTGCCGAAGCCGGCCATCCGGGACGTGTAACCATCGCGACCAACATGGCGGGACGCGGTACCGATATCCGGCTGGAGGGTGGGGTGGCGGAGTCCGGAGGGCTTCATGTGATCGCGACAGAAAGACACGATTCGCCGCGGGTCGACCGTCAGCTTTTCGGCCGCGCCGGCCGTCAAGGAGACCCCGGAAGTGCACAGGCTTTTGTGAGCATGGATGACGAATTGCTGGTTCGGCACACCCCGACCGTCTTGCGTCGTGTTGTGCGCACCGCTCTGACCCGGGGATTTCCCGGAGCGGAAAAGATGGCGGAAAAAGCCGTGAAAATCGCCCAGTCAACGGCTGAACACATGGCACGTCGGGCCCGGGCGAATGTGCTGAGGATGGACACCTGGCTCGATGAAGCCGTCGGATTTTCGGGGCGGCGGATCGGATAGTTTTATTACCGCTCGTCGGAGTTGGGGCTGGCCCAAGCGCTAGATGTTAAACAATGGCAATAGCGAACAAGAGACCTCTGTGCACGTTTCTCGATAGAGCTTTTCGGGTACGCAGATTCATGGATGCGCACGATCATCGTCGCTCAGGTGAAATTACGTGGTTATTGGCATTTTTTTGCAATTCAGGCTTGGCGTCTCACGTATAAGGGTTTCTATAGACCCCTGTTAGAAATTAGTCGCAAATAGACTCCATCACGCAATTCACACCTAGCGTTAATGCGATCCGACCCACAACGGGAGGCTTATGAACTCGAGCCATTGGAGCCTCGACTGCTCCTTGATGGCGACCTGATGACACTCATCAGCAACGAGCTCGCCCCGCTTGGCGTGGGCACGCATCACATCGAAAAGGATTTTGGCAACGTCACACTTGGCACCAATGTGGTCGAGATCACCGGTGCGACGGCTATCTTCGATGTCACGGTCGATTCATTGTCCCAGTGGAGCGGATCCGTAGTCGTGAAATCTGGTGATGCGACCTTGAATTTCGGCACGACGGCCAAGGTGACCGTGGCCGATGATGGAGCCGCTCCGGGTGCGGATGCCGACACGGATGCCCTGGTGGCAACCTATACCCTCACGAACGCCACGACGACCACCGGCGGAACGTATTCAATCGTTTTGGACAAGGTGACCCTGAACGTGGCCAACGAGCAGGTCACGGGCACGGTCGAGGATGTTTCGATCAGTTATTTGCCAACCACCGGACTTGAAACGAAGGGATTTACCTTCACGAGCATCCGGGCAAATTTGAAAACCGGCCCCCCTGGCAGCGGGCAAACGGTTGTAGATGCGTCCGGTTCCGGTCTGTTGTTGGTATCGGACGAAGGTGTTGCTGCGGACATTTCACTCACCCTCACGGTGGGACCGAGCTTCCCCACCCAGGCATTCAGCCTGACGGCAAACCTTAAACTTCGGCTAAACACCACCGGAGCAACAGTAACATCCATCAATGGCAACGCGGTGGATCTCCCGAGTGTGGGAGGAGCCAAGTATGTTCAAGTGGTGGCGACCAACGCCACATTGACGATTGGCAGTGGAGCGGGCTCGGCGGCGCTGACCGCCACCAAACTGGTATTTGAAAAGAGCGGCGAGACCGTGACGCTTTCCGGCGAAGGCCTCGCCTTGGTGCTGCGCGCCGGTTCCTCACAGGTGGTCAAGGCGACGAGCGATGCGGTGGTCATGCAGTTCGTCAATGCGGGTTTCGTTGCCTCGGTCACCGGGGCGACCGTTGAAGGCCCGCAAATCGGCAGCGGCCTCTTCAGCCTGATTGGCAAGGTGGACTTTGCGGTCAATACGACCGGGGCCAGTGCCACGCTGCCCGGGGTCATTAATCCGCTGCCCGGGGTAACCGGTAGTATATATGCAAAGGCAACGGTTCGGGGTCCCTCGCTTGGTGAGTCAGCGGTCCTGACGGTGGCCCAAAGCACCGTGTCGGCGACCGAGCTCGTT
>CAZFHG010000134.1:0-10461 GCA_964518665.1 uncultured Opitutaceae bacterium
AACGGCATGCCGCGCCGCACCTTCACCTACGACCCCAACCTCGGGTGGAACACGCCGAACTTCATCGCTACCATCGGGGCCTACATTCTGGGCGTGGGCATGACGATCTACTTCGTCGTGCTCGCGTACACGTACTTCAAAGGCGAAAAGGTGAAGAAGGATTACTGGGATGGTCGCACGCTCGAATGGGCCATTGATAATCCGCCACCGGAATACAACTTCCGCGTTATTCCCACGGTGCACGCCCGCGATGCCTGGTGGTACGAGAAGCACCACCGGAGCGAAATCGAAAAGGAGAACGCCGAACACGCCAAGGCCGAGGACGCGCACGGCGGCATCCACATGCCCTTTGGTTCGATTTGGCCGTTTGTCACGAGCGTCGGCATGCTCATCGCGGCGATCGGCATGACCTATTTCGACGCGGATTGGAGCCCGGGGATCCACGCCAAACTCGGGGTATCCCTCTTTGGTGGTTTGATTGCGTTCGTGGGCATTTACTTCTGGGCCCTGGAGGGCAACGAAGGCTACCACCTGCACCTCGACAAGGACGGCAAGCCGATCGACGCCGCCGAGCACCCCAAGCACTGAGGATACTCCGCGGGCCGCCACCGGTGCGTGCCCCCGCAACTCCGCCACCAACCATTCCCTACTTCGCATGAGCAGCCACGCGGCCACGGCCACCATCGACCATCACCACGACCCGACCACGTCGACGGGTATTCCGAACAAGAAGCTCCTGATGTGGGCGTTTCTCGCTTCGGACTGCATGTTTTTCGGGACGTTGATTTCGACGCACCTGATCTATCGGCTGCATCCGCCGGCGGGCGGACTCGATCCCAAGGTGATCTTCAGCCCGGAGCTGACCTCCTTCTCGACGTTCATCCTGCTGATGTCCTCGCTGATGATGGCGCTCGCGGTGACCGCGATCCAGAAGGGCAATGTGAAGAGCTGCCGCTGGTCGCTGCTCACGACGATCTTCTTCGGCCTCATCTTCCTTGGCTGCCAAGTCTACGAATTCGATCACTTCGTTCACGACAAGAAGATGACGATTTCGAACAGCCTGCTCGGCACCACGTTCTACACCCTGACGGGCACGCACGGCTGCCACGTCGCCATTGGTGTCCTTTGGTTGGTGTTGATGTACGTGCGCTCGTTCAAGCCGGGCCCGGGCTCGACGCAGCGCACCTGGTTTTCGCATCAGGTGCTCCACGCTGTGGTGCTGGTGGTAGGGTTGCTGCTGGTGCTGAAAGTGACCCTGGGCCTGGTGCACGCGATCCACGTGGAGGCCACGCTCGCGGCTGGAATCGGGCATTTTCTCCGGGCCGAGTTTCTCGGGCTGGCGGGGCTGCTGGCGGCGTTTGGCGCCTGCGTGTGGTTTGCCCGGCCGCGGGGGCCGGTGGATTTCGGCGTCGCCAATGCCATCGATGTCGAATCGATGGGACTCTATTGGCACTTCGTCGACATCGTCTGGATCGTGATCTTCACTGCGGTCTATCTTCTCGAGTATCTTTGATTCCCATTTATGAGCGCGCATTCTCCTGCAGCCACCGTCTCGGACCACGCCGGCCACGGGCACGACGAAAGTAAGTTCCAGATCTACGTGCAGATCGCCATGCTGCTGGCTGTGATCACCGGCGTGGAGATCGTCGCGGTCTACCTGCCCTTCGCCAAGTGGCTGTTGATTACGGCCCTCGTGGTGCTCTCGGTCGTGAAGTTCATGTTCGTGATCTTTTACTTCATGCACCTGCGGTGGGATAAAGCCTTCTGCACGGTCCTTTTTTTCATCGGGCTGGTGCTCGCCGGGGGCACGATGTGGGCATTGCTGGCACTCTTCGCCGCTGAAGCCAGTCTGCCGCTGCCGACCTGAAGCCGGCAAAGCGGTTTCCCTGGGATCGGCGGGAACCGGCTGGTTTTCGCCGCGGGCCCAGCCTGGGGCTGAGAGCTGGTGTTTTGTCGGTATTCGCCTTTTCTGGCATCCAGCATGATTGACTGGAGTCACTGGCACAACGAGCCCTGGCTGATTGGCGGCCTGGTATTGCTGGGTTGGCTGTGGGCGATCGCCGCGGGACCGGCCAGGGCACGCCTCGCCCCGGGTACCCCTTTTCCACGCGGCCAGGCGATTCAGTTCTATCTCGGGCTGTTGTTTTTCTATCTGGCGGTCGGTTCCCCTCTCGACCAGGTGGCCGAGCGATTCCTGTTCAGTGCTCACATGCTGCAGCACCAGCTCTTGATCTATCCGGCGGCGATTTTTTTTCTCCGTGGGTTGCCCGCGTGGATGGTTGATCCATTGCTGGCACCGCGTCTCGTGCACGGGCCGCTGCGCTTGATCACGCATCCAGTGCTCTGCGGACTGATCTTCTCCCTAGTAGTGGGGGCCTGGCACCTGCCGCTCCTCTATGACTGGGCCCTGCAGGACAAATTCATCCATGTAGTCGAGCACGTCATGTTTTTCGGGGCAGCCCTGCTCTATTGGTGGCCGATGCTCAGTCCTTCTCGCCTGCTGCCCCGGCGCAGCTACGCCGCGCAGATGCTCTATCTTCTCGGGGTACTCATCGCGATGACCCCGGTTTTCGCCTATATCACGTTTTCGCAAGACATCCTCTATCCGACCTACGAGTTTGCGCCGCGGATCTTCCCGACTTTCTCCGCCGCCAGCGACCAGTTGCTCGCGGGCGTGATGATGAAGCTCGTCGGCGTGTTTGGCGCGCTGACTGCGCTGGGCGTGGCCTTCTTCGGGTGGTATCGCGAGAATCGTTAGCCGCGGGCCGGCGCAGAAGCGCGGCGGCTAGGCGTCGAAGCTGGGGATGGTGAGTCGTTCGCCGCCCTTGAGCGCGGACTGATGGGCGACAATGCCGGGGGCCGTGAAGGCCACCGCCTCGTAGATGTCGACCGCGGGCCGGCGCCGATGCAGGACAGCGTCGATAAATTCATGCGTGATGAAGGTATGTGACCCCTCATGGCCGCTATTGTGGCGGAGTGGGGCGGGCAACGCGTCGGTCTTCCAGAATTGGGGCGCCTCGAAGGCCTCCATGCCGGGAAGCTGACGCTCGAAGCCCCCGCTGTCCCGCTCGGTCTGCCGGCCGGCGCGCACGATGATGCCGCTCAATCCGTGAGGGTCGGGAAAGAACAAGCTCATGCGATCCCCATAGTACCGGGCTCGTTCGCCGCCACGGTGGGCGCCATGCCACCAGACGTCCACCCGCATGACGTTGCCAAGGCTGGTCCGGAACTGGGCGGATTCGTTCCAAAATGGGTTCCCGTACGGATTGTCTTTCAGGCGCGGATCGCCGTCGCCCCAGCCCAGGCAGCTCACCTCGGTGAGGCGCTCCCCTGTGACCCCCACGAGGTGGGCCGTGCAGTGGGTCGGATAGTGCATCGGAGGCAGGCCGTAACGCCAGGTGCGCTGGCCATCTTCCATCCAGAGCGTATCCAGGCCAGCATGATGGTACATCGATTCCGTGGAGTAGATGCGGCCAAACTTGCCCGCACGATGGAACTGGCGGGCGGCAATCGTCATCTGCTGCCAGTAGCTCGTCTCCGCCATCATGTAGATGAGACCGGTCGACTTCACGGTGGCGATCAAGGTGGCGCACTCTTCCAGCGTCATCGCCGCCGGCACGGCGCAGAGCACGTGCTTGCCCGCCCGCAGGGTTTGCACGACGTGTCTCGCGTGGTCGGGCACCGGGGTCGCGAGGAACACCGCTTCCACCGAGGGATCTCGCAGCAGGGCGTCGAGCGATTCGTAGGCGGTCGGGCAGGCGTACGTCTTTTGCAGGCGGGCCCGGCGGTCCGGTCGCAGGTCGGCGACGGCCGCGACCGTGCAGTTGGGGTGTTCATGGAACTGGAACGTGGCCCCAAAGCGACCGCCGACAATGCCCACCCGGACGCGGCGGTCGGATGTTGGCGCCCCGGCAAGGCCGAAAGGGGAGGTCGCGGCCACGGAAGCAGCGGCGACACTGGCAGTGCGGACGAACTCGCGGCGTGTGCGCATGGGTTTCATGGAAGGGGACTCGGGAAGGGAGCAGTCCAATCGGTGGGATTGGCCCGATCTACTTCGTTGCGCCGACCGGAAGTGCAAGACGGATCCAACGTGCTCTGGGCGGAGGTGACCGCCCGCCGGCGGGCGGCGTATTTCGCAGAAAGAAAAAGGCGGGGCGTAAATGCCCCGCCGGCCCTAGCCGCTGCTGGGGAATGCCTTCAGCTGGCGTTCCCGTTGAGCAGGTCCTCGAGCGAATCACTTTCGGCGGTGATGTCCGCAAACAGCCAGGACGACAGGTAGCGTTCGCTGCTGGAGGGAATGATCGCGACGATTTGTTTGCCCTTGTTCTCGGGGCGCTGGGCCAGCTGCAACGCGGCCCAGGCGATCGCCCCGGAAGAGATGCCCACGGCGATGCCGTCGAGTTGATTGATCTGCTTCGAGACCGGGCCGGAGTCGGACTCCTTCACGCGAATGACCTCGTCGTAGATCTTCGAATTCAACACGGCGGGTACAAAGCCAGCGCCGATGCCCTGCAACTTGTGCGGGCCCGGGGCTCCACCGGAGAGCACGGGTGAGGCGTCGGGTTCGACGGCCACCATTTTTACCGCCGGCTTGCGCGCCTTGAGCACCTCTCCGATTCCGGTGATCGTGCCGCCGGTGCCGACGCCCGCCACGACGATGTCCACCTTCCCGTCCGTGTCGCGCCAGATCTCCTCCGCGGTGGTGCGCCGGTGAATCGCCGGGTTGGCGGGATTGGTGAATTGCTGCAGGATTACGCTGTTCGGAATCTTGGCGGCGAGTTCCTCGGCCTTGGCTATGGCACCCTTCATGCCCTTGGCGCCTTCGGTCAGCACGAGGCGTGCGCCCAGGATCTTGAGCAGCTTCCGCCGTTCCAGGCTCATCGTTTCCGGCATCGTGAGAATCAGTTTGAGTCCTTTTGCGGCGGCAACGAACGCGAGGGCGATGCCGGTGTTGCCCGAAGTTGGCTCGATGAGGACCGACCCGGGGTTGATTTTTCCACTCTGGAGCGCGTCATCAATCATGGCCAAGCCGATGCGGTCCTTGATGCTCGAAAGCGGATTGAAGAACTCGAGTTTCAGCAGCACCTCCGCTTGCGCGCGATGGAGGGCGGCGGTACGGTTGAGGCGAACCAAGGGAGTGTTGCCGATGGTCTCGGTGATGTCGTTGTAGATTTTGGCCATGGTGGAAAGTACCAGGGAGAAAGTGCACGATTTGGGGAGAATTGCGGGCCAAAATCGTGACATAACCCGGGCTGGGGTGACCGTAAGACACGCGGCGCTGCGATTTCCGCTCGGCGGCGGAAGGGAAGTGGGACATGTTATTCCCAGATGACCTGGCAGATTGCCCTCGTATTTGCCCTGCTGATCGGCGCGATGATCAGCTTTGCGCGGGAGAAGTTTCCGCCCGATGTCATCGCGTTGACGCTGTTTGTGGTCCTGGCCCTGACCGGGCTGGTTTCGGTGAAGGATGCGTTTGCGGCCTTCTCGAATCCAGCGCCGATCACCGTCGCGGCGATGTTCGTACTTAGCGCCGCTCTGGTGCGCTGCGGGGCGTTGGATTACCTTTCCTCGGCTTTCGGCCGGGCGGCAGTGCTGCCGTATCCGGTTGTGCTGTTTCTTCTAGTGCTGCTCATCGCCTTCGTCTCGGGCTGGATCAACAACACGCCCGTGGTCGTGGTCTTCGTGCCGGTGGTGTTGAGTCTGGCCCGAAAGATGAACCTGCCGGGATCGAAGTTTCTCATCCCACTTTCGTATGCCTCGGTGTTGGGTGGAATCTGTACGCTGATCGGCACCAGCACCAATCTGCTGGTCAATGGCATCCTTGTGGAGCGAGGTGAGCCGGAGCTCAGCATGTTCGAGCTGAGCGACGTGGGCGTGCCCATCGCCCTCGCGGGCGCGTTGTATCTCGCGGTGGTGGGGCGGCGTTTGTTGCCGACGCGCGAGATGCTCACCTCGATCCTCAGCGAGGAGGAGCGCCGGGAGTACTTCACGGAAGCCTTCGTGCCGGGGGCGTCACCGCTGATCGGCAAGAGCCTGCGTGCCGCCGGTCTGGTTTCCGCCCGGGGCTTTCGGGTGATCGAGGTCGTGCGGGATGGCGTGGCGATTCACATGGATCCGGCGGTGACGCTGCTCGAGGAAGGCGATCGTCTGGTGCTGGCCTGCCGGCCGTCGGGCATTGCGCGGGCACGTTCCATGCCGGGATTCGATTTCACGGCCGAGGCCGGCCTGGAGCAGATCGCGGCGCACGAAGGCGTGGTGTTCGAGGGCGCAGTTGCGCCCAACTCGGAAGTCATCGGCCAGAGCGTGAGCGAGCTCAATTTCCGCCAACGCTTTCGGGTGATCGTGCTCGCGATTCACCGGGGCGGTCAGAACGTGCGCGACAAGCTGGAGACGCTGCCCCTGCAGATGGGGGACATTCTGCTGATGATGGGCACGCCGCAGGCGGTGGATGGACTCCGGCGCGGGGACGACATCATCTTGTTCGATCGGCCGCCGCTGCCTTCGCTCTCGTTGCACGGCCGGATTCCCCTGGTGCTCGCCACGATCGCGGCCGTGGTGGTGGGTGAGACCATGGGATGGGTGCCGATCGAAATGGGCTCCATCACCGGCGCGGTCTTCCTATGCCTGACTAGCTGCATCAAACCCAAGGAGGCGTACGAGTCCATCGAGTGGAATCTGCTCTTTGTCATTTTCGGCATGCTGACTCTGGGCACCGCGATGCAGCAGACCGGGGCGGCGGCCTGGCTGGCGCAAAACGTCGTCGTCGGAGTCGACCACGTCATCGCCGGGCCGCACAAACCGCTCGTCATGCTGGGGTGCCTGTACCTGGTGACGATGGTCCTGACGGAACTGCTTTCGAACAATGCCGTGGCGGCACTCATGATTCCGATCGCCCTGGGCATTGCGGCCGAGGCGGGCCTGGCCGCCCGCCCCTTCGTGATCGCGGTGACGATCGCCGCCTCCGCAGCGTTTGCGACTCCCATCGGATACCAGACCAACACTTATGTGTACGGAATCGGCGGATACCGGTTCTCCGACTTCCTGCGCATCGGCATTCCGCTCAACCTCATCTGCTTCGTGGTCGCGATGGTGGTCATCCCGCGGGTGTGGCCGTTTTGATCTCCTGGATCGGCCCGCGCGGCGCACGCAGGTGGGATCCGCGCATCAAAGCACGAGGCGCAATCCGTCGTAGGCCGGCGCGATCCCGGCCGGCAGGCTCGCCGCCAGCGCCGCATGATCGCTCAGGTGCGTCAGGTGAGTGAGGAGGGTTTGCGGCGCTGCGATCTCCTGGGCCACGGTCACCGCCTCGGCGATGGAGAGGTGCGAGGGGTGGGGCAGGGGGCGCAGCCCGTCGAGCACCAGGACATCGGCTCCGCGGGCCAACGCCTCGGCTTCTCGCGGCACCCGCTTGCAATCGGTGTAGTAGACCAACCTCTTCCCGCTGCTGCGCTCGGTGAAGATGAGGCCGAGAGTGTTGAGACCGCCGTGGGGAAGAAGAGTAGAGTGGATTGTCCCTTGGGGTAATTCGAGTAGAGGGGGCAGGGCGATGAGCCGGAACGCCGCGTAGCCTTTCGAGATCGGGCGCTCCGCCATCGCATAGGGATACATCGCCAGGACCCGGCCCATGCCTTCCTCGGTGGAGTAGACCGTGAGGGCATTGCCGCCAATGAGGTCGCAGAAACGCCGCAAGTCATCCATGCCCGCGATGTGGTCCGCGTGGCCGTGGGTCAGGATGAAGAGATCCAGTTGCCTAATTTTTTCCCGCAGGCACTGGAGGCGAAATTCCGGCGAGGCGTCCACCTGGATGTGCAGCCCGTCCATGACCACGTGCAGCGAAGTCCGGGTCCGGCGGTTGCGTGGGTCAGGTGAAGTGCAGACCGGACAGTCACAGGCAATCATGGGCACACCCTGCGAGGTGCCGGTACCGAGGAAGATGACCTCCATGAGGAAGGTGAAATGCGTCCGCTCGCGCGCCCATCCCGGGGCGGTGGGAGTCGCGCCGGACCCGTGGCGCCGCTCGGATCAGATCAGCTCCCGGTAGACGTCGGGATGCGGCCGTGCGATCACGACGGCATTGACCAGCATCCCGGCATTGGCAATGACGGCCCGGCCGGCGGCGACAGCGGTCTGCACCGAGGCCACGTCGCCCGTCATCGTGAAGAAAGCCTTGCCGCCTAGCGCCATGGCCAGGCGCACCTCGAGCAGTTGCACCGCGGCGCTCTTGGCTGCCGCGTCCGCCGCCTTCAGGAGGGTAGCAACGTTGAACGACTCGAGCACGCCCAAGGCCCCTTCGGGCTTGGACACCGAGGTGCGGCCCAGGGCAATGAGTACGTCGGGATGGATGCTGGAGATGACGAATCGGTCGATCATGCAACCGTTGGCCGCAGCCGCTCCGGCCGAGACGGCACTTTCAACGGCCGAGGCGTCGCCGGCGACCACCACCATGTACTTGCCCGAGCAAATTGTCCGCGAAAGGTACAACCGCACGTTTCCGGCCTTCAGCATGGCGTCCGAGACGGCAAAGCCGGCGGCGATGCTGGAGAGTTCAATTAAACCAACGGATTTTTCGCTCATGGAACGAGGATTAGGCGGGGATGAGAGTGAAGGCGCGGTCGGTCACGGATTCGATGGTGCCGGCTACCGGCGCATGGATGACGGCACCGAGGGTCTTGGGTGGCACTTCGGTTAAGGCGTCCCCAGCTCGCACTCGGCTCCCGGCTGCCACGAGCGGTTTTCCGCCGGAGCCAGCGCTCTGCTTGAACGGAAGATGAAGCCGCGCGGCTGACACCTGAGTCGGCTTCCAGTGGGCCGGGTGGGCGTATTGCTCGATGCTCAATCGGTTCATGAGCGAGTTGATCGGCACCCGGCGCCCGTCCCGCATGGGATGGGGCGTCACGGTCATCGGGCCCGTCCATTTTACCTGGGCACGCCGCATCTCCGCCTTGGACTGATCGCAGGCTTCCTTCGGGTAGAGTTCTTCGGGACACGCGAACAAGGTGCAGAGTCCGCAGGAACAGCACATTGCCGCCCATTGGTTCCAATGCTCGACACCGGTAGCGGTGAAGGCCAGCGAGCGCATCACCTGGTGGGGTTCAACGGCATAGCCCAGGAGGAAACGCGGGCAGAACTCGGTGCAATACCGGCACTGGTCGCAGGCAGACTTGCCAATCGCATTCTGCACCGGCGAGGGCTTGAGTTTGCGCTCCACCACGTGGTGATCCCGCGGCAGCACGATGACGCCGCCCGTGGTCTTGGTGACCGGCAGGTCGAGATTCTCGGTGGTCTCCCCCATCATCATGCCGCCGACGCAAAGGACCGGGTCGGCGACGGTGGCGCCGCCCGCGGCCGCGATGCAGTCGCGGAGGCTCACCCCCAGCGGTACCGTCAGCGTGACGGGCTCCGCGACCGCGCCGGCGACGGTCAGGGTCTTGCGGGTCACACTGCGACCCTCGCTGGCAGCTGCGAGGTTGACGAACGTCTCGACGTTGCAGACGACGGCGCCGACGTTGAGCGGAATGCCCCCGGGCGGGATCAGGCGGCCAGTGCTCTCGTAAACGAGATCGTACTCGTCCCCGGCGGGGTAGTAGTCGCCCAGGAGGTGCACGCGGACGGCGGTGCCGGCTGAAGCCGCGCTGATGGCTTCCACCGCCTCCTTGTTCTTGGCCTTGATACCGACGATGCCCTCGCGCGCTTTGACGGCCTCCATCGCGAGCAGCATGCCGCGAACGACAGCCGTCGCTTCATGTTCCATTACCGCTGCGTCCTTGTGCAGCAGTGGCTCACACTCTGCGCCGTTGGCAATCACCGTATCGGCGTTGGAGGCGAGTTTGACGTGCGTCGGAAAGCCGCCGCCGCCAGCGCCCACGACTCCTGCCTGACGGACTTGATCGATGAGGTTCATCTCGAATTTCGAACCCCTTCTCTGAGCACGATGCGAGTCGTTGCCAAGCGCGCATTCCATGCCTGGCGCCAGAGATCAAAGAAAAAGCGCGCCACCTAAGTGGCGCGCCTGTTGAAACCAGCCGGATCGAGCCGGGCTGATCTTAGTAGTCCATGCCGCCGCCCGGACCGTGGCCGTGACCGCCCGACGGAGCTTCCTTCTTCTCCGGGATTTCGGTGATCATGCACTCGGTGGTGAGCAGGAGGCCGGCGACCGACGCGGCGTTCTGCAGCGCGGTGCGGGTGACCTTGGTCGGGTCGACGACGCCGGCTTTCACCAGGTCCTCGTAGTTGCCGGTGGCGACGTTGTAGCCGTAGTTGCCCTTGCCGGCGGCCACTTGACCGACGACCACGGCACCCTCGACGCCCGCGTTGGCGCAGAGCATGCGGATCGGCGATTCGATGGCGCGACGGACGATGGTGGCACCGATGGCTTCGTCGCCCTCGAGCTTGAGGGAGTCGATGGCCTTGCCGCACCGCAGGAGGGCGACGCCGCCGCCGGCGACGATGCCTTCTTCAACG
>CAZFHG010000135.1:0-10402 GCA_964518665.1 uncultured Opitutaceae bacterium
TCGTGATCATCGTGACGTCGCTGGCCCGCGATTTCCTCCCGTCCAGCTGGGGCTATTACTCGCCGAGCATCGTCGAAATCTTTACGTTCTTCGGCACTTTTGGCGTCTTCTCCGTGCTCTTCCTCCTCTTCATCCGCTTCCTGCCGATCATGCCCATGGCGGAACTGAAGGCGGTCACTCCGCAGGCTGACGTCCACGGCGGCCACGAGAAACACTGATTCCTCACGCCGATGCCCGCACAACCTTACGGCCTGATTGCCACCTTCGAGACCGCCCCGGCGCTGTACCACGCGGCGGAAAATGTCCGCGATGCCGGCTACCGGTATTGGGACTGCATCACTCCTTTCCCGGTGCACGGGCTCGACAAGGCCATGGGGCTGCGTCGTTCCATCGTGCCGCGCATATCCCTCGCCGGCGGCATCACGGGGTTCATCACCGGCATGTCCATGATCTGGTGGACCGGCGCGGTGGACTATAAGATCATCGTGGGCGGCAAGCCGCTGTTCAGCCCGATGTTCGCGTTTCCGGTGAGCTACGAATTGACGATCCTGTTCACGGCGTTCGCCACGATCATCGGGATGTTCGTGTTGAACGGGCTGCCGATGCACTATCATCCGGTCTTGAAGTACGACCACATCCGGCGCGGCATGGACGACACGTTCTTCATCGTCATCGAGGCGCGCGACCCGCGATTCAACCTCGCCAACACCAAGGCGCTCTTGGAAAAGGCGGGCGGCAAGGCGGTCACGGAGCTGGAGGCCTGAGCCATGCGGAACCTCTACCTCGTCACCCTCTTTGTCTGCGTGTTGGTGGTGTCGATTCTCGGCTTCCGGGGTTCGACGTTCACGGCGCCGCCGATCGATCTCTTCCCCGATTGGGCGTTTCCGGGCATGGAAGTGCAGCCCAAGCTGCGGCCGCAGTCCACCAGCGCGTTTTTCGCCGATGGCCGGGCGGATCGCACTCCGCCGCCGCGCACGATTGCGCGGGGCATGTTGCGCGACGACGATCATCTCCACCTGGGGAAGATCGCTTCCGGCGCCTTTGCGCCCTCGGTGCCCGTGAGCCTGATGGTGGACCGCGCGTTTTTGGAGCGGGGCCGGGATCGTTACCAAGTCTACTGTGCGCCTTGCCATGGCGCCCTCGGCGACGGCAACGGCATGACGAAGCGTTACGGGATGGGGGCCACGCCGTCCTACCACGATGCCCGGCTGCGCACGATGCCGGACGGCGAGATCTTCAACACCATCACGGTCGGCAAGAACACGATGATGCCCTATGCCGACAAGATTTCCCCGGAAGACCGGTGGGCGGTGGTCGCATACGTGCGCGCCTTGCAACGCGCCCAGCAGGGCACGGTGGCTGACGTCGCCGATCCTGCCGGCAAGAAAGCTCTCGGTCTCCCATGAGTTCCCCTGCTGCCACTGCTGCCTCGGCTATACCTGCCGGCTCGTCTTCCACCACCGAGGTGGCAGGCCGGGCTTTGCTGGTCGGAATCGCCGGCCTCGTTGTCACCGGGGCGGGATTGCTGATCCCGCACAACGCCCGTGCGGTCGCGATGTCGTACCTGGTCGGAGTCACCTACTGGACGGCGATCGCAATCGGCATGCTGATGCTGGTGCTCATCCACCACATCTTCGATGCCGCCTGGTCGACCGTGATTCGGCGCCAGTTCGAACACGGCCTGGCGGCCTTCAAGTGGCTGGCGCTGCTGTTCCTGCCCTTGGTGCTGGCCTCGTTCCTTTATCAGCGCGACCTGGTTTGGCCGTGGCTGAACCTCGAGCATGAAATGCACGGCGGGCACACCGTGGGCCATGATCCGCTGTACCTGAAGAAGGCGGCCTTCCTGAGCCCGGGCATGTTCCTTGGCATGACGCTGGCGTTCTTCCTGATTTGGATGTGGCTCTCGGCCCGGCTGCGCAGCGCTTCCTTCGCCCAGGACGCGGACGGAGATCTGAAGTGGACCTACAAGAACCGCACCACGGCGGCCATGGGTTTGCCGTTGGGCGCGCTGACGCTGACCTTTGCCGCGATTTACTGGGTGAAGTCGCTGGAGTACCACTGGTTTTCCACGATGTTCGGCGTCTGGTTCTTCGCCAACTGCGTGCGCGGTGCGCTCGCGATTGGAGTGATCATCATGGTCTGGCTCTGGAATCGGGGCGACTACAAGGGCATCCTCAACACGAATCACTTTCATAGCATCGGCATGCTGATGCTGGCGTTCACGGTCTTCTGGGCCTACGTGACGTTCTCGCAGTATTTCCTGATCTGGAATGCCAACGTGCCGGAGGAGACCTTCTGGTACAACCTGCGCGAGGTGAATCACGACGGTGCGACCAACCAATGGAAGTGGATTGGCATCTTCGGCATCCTGTTTGGCCACTTTTTCATCCCGTTCTTTTTCCTGCTTTCCTATCGGTACAAGGTGACCAAGCACATCATCCGGCGGATCGCGTACTGGTTTCTCGCCGTCATCCTGCTGGATCTCTGCTACAACATCATGCCGGCGCTGAAGGACTCCCACGGCGACTCGCTGCCGCTGTTTTCCCTCAACTTGGTTTGGATCCTGACCTCGGTGGTCGGAGTGGGTGGAATCTGTGTGTGGGCCTATCTGCGCAGTTTCCCAACCGCCAAACTCATTCCAATCCGCGACCCGCGCATTGGGGAAAGCCTGACTCACCATGAGTGATTCTTCCGTCAGCCCGGCCCGACCGGTCTCACTGTTCACCATCGTGCTCTTGCTGGGGGTTTTTTCCGCCTTCCTGCTGGTGGTGCGCTACTACTACGAGCCAGCGCCGGTGGCGGCGCAGAATGCCGCGCCGGAGAATCTCGCCAAGGATTGGGAGTGGCGGGCGACGGCGGAGTCCCGGCGCAAAGCCCTGCAGGAACTGCGGGCAAAGGAAGCGCAGCAAGCCGCCTCCTATGCGTGGGTTGATCGGGCCGCGGGCACGGTCCAACTGCCGATCGACCGCGCGATGGAGTTGACGGTGACGAACTACCGCGACCGGAAATAATGCCGGCGCCCGACCCCTTGATTGAGATGACCATTCCTCAGACCAAAGCCTCCTCGGCCGAAGTCACCGTGATCGACAACCATGCCCGGTGGCCGGTGCTGCTGCTTATCTGCGCCGCCTTGGTCTGGCTTGTCGGCAGTGGTGTGCTGGCGCTGATTGCGGCGATCCAACTGCATTCGCCGGCTTTCTTCTCGGATTGCGCCTGGTTCACGCACGGGCGGATGCGCGCGATGAGCGAGACCAGTTTTGTCTATGGCTGGGCTGCCAATGCCGGCTTAGCCACCGCGCTTTGGATCCTTGGCCGTTTGGGAGGGCATCCGTTGCGGGCTTTGAATTGGGCGGTGGTAGGCACCGCTTTCTGGAATCTCGGCGTGGCTGCCGGGGTGGTGGGGATTGCCACCGGAGATATGACTTCCTTTTCGCTCCTCCAACTCCCGCGCTACGTGCAGCCGCTGCTCGTGCTCGCCTATGCCGCGATTGCGATCGCGGGGGTGCTGGCCTGGTCGGGCCGCAAACGCGATGGGACCTTTGCCGCGCAGTGGTACGCGGTGGCGGCGTTGTTTCTCTTCCCGTGGTTGCTGACCGCGGCGCAGGTCGTGCTCCTTTGGAGTCCGGTGCGCGGTGTGGTCCAGTCCATCGGTGCAGCTTGGTTCGCGGATGGTGCCTACTCGCTCTGGCTGGTTCCGCTGGCGTTGGCGGGAGCCTACTACATCGTGCCGAAGGCATCGGGCCGGACCCTCCCGAGCTATGAGGCGGCTCCACTCGCATTTTGGCTGCTGATCATCGTGGGGACGTGGACGGGCGGTCGCCACTTGGTCGGCGGACCAGTGCCGGCTTGGGTGCCCACCATGGCGGTGGTGGGGTACTCCATGTTGCTTTACCATTATGTCGTGGTCGCGCTGAACCTGCGGGTGGCTTTTGGCGCAGCCGGAACGGCGGTCAAATTCGTGCAATTTGGACTGGTGGCGTATCTTCTCGGCGGGCTGTGGGCGTTTGCGATGGCTTTCCGGAGTGTCGCGATGCAGGTGCAGTTCACCTTTGTGACCGCAGCGCACGAGCAGCTCTCACTGTACGGCGCCGTCTCGATGATGTTCTTCGGCGCAATCTATTTCATGGTACCGCGACTGACCGGTCGCGCCTGGGCCTCGGGAGCCCTGGTTTCGGGCCACCTGGTCGCGGTGATGCTGGGCGTGCTGGGTTCGGTTGCCGCGCTTGCCCTGGCGGGCGCGGTGCAGAGTTCGATGCTGGCGGAAGCGAAGACTCCGCTCCCGGAGATCCTGCTCCAGATGCGAACGCCGCTCCTGCTTCACTCGGCCTCGCAGTTGCTGTTGCTCGCCGCGAGTTTACTCCTGCTGGTGAATTTCTGCCGCACGGCGTGTGCGTGTGGCGAGCAGCCCGCCGTGGCTTCCGAAAACCTCTTCCGCCGGCCTGCAGGGATGGAGGGCACAGTGTCATGAAAAACGGACCGCTTTTCCTCCTCGGCCTCTTTCTGTCAGTGTTGATCGGATGGTCCGGGATTGTCTTGGGCTCCCATGCCCAACTCGGCTCACTGAGTACCTTTTTTGACGAAGGCGAAAGCCTCGCTTTTCCGGCGCGACCCACGGGACTCGCCGCTCGGGGACAGTTGGTCTATGCGGATCTGGGTTGCGCCAGCTGTCATACGCAGCAGGTGCGCCGGCCGGAATTCGGCAACGATCAGGCTCGCGGTTGGGGAGAAAGGCAGAGCGTGGCGCGGGACTACATTTTTCAGGGTCGACCGCAGTTGGGCGCCTCCCGCCTGGGACCGGACCTGACCAACCTTGGTGGACGCAAGCCCCAGGCCCCGACCGCGGAGGCGCTACTCAATCTGCTGTACACGGGTTCCGAGTCTCATCCGCCTTACCGGTTCTTGTTCCAAACGCGAATGATCGCGGGTGAGCCCTCTGCTCAAGCGCTCAACCTCACGGGCCGTTTGGCTCCGGCCGCGGGCAGCGAAGTTGTGCCGACGGAGCGGGCCCGGACTTTGGTGGCCTACCTGCAAAACTTGAATACTGGCTACGACTATCCCGAGGCCCGTCCGCTGCCGAAAGCCACCCCGCCGGCGACGAAAGAGGAGGCGAAGAAATGAGCGCGCAGAATGGTTCCGATCCGCGGGTTGATCAGGCAGCGCTTTCGGATGAGAGCGTGCTGGCGACGCACGAGAAGCTGCTCGGCAAACAGCCAGACGAAAAAGGCCACTACCAGCTGCTGCCGTTGAACCTGCTGTTCCTACTCAGCGGCCTTATCCTCTTTGGCGGGACGTACCTCGGCCGGTTCTCCGGACATTTTCACCCGAAGGTTTTCAACGAATACGGCACGCCGCCCAAGGCGGGAGCGGCGGTGGGAGTGGCGATCGATCCCCTCGTCTTGGGCAAGAATGTCTATGCCCAGGTGTGCGCCGCCTGCCACCAGCCCACGGGCTTGGGGCTGCCGCCGGCGTTTCCGCCGCTGGTGGGTTCGGAGTGGCTGGCCATGTCGGACGAACGGCTGATTCGCATCCTGCTGCATGGCTTGCAAGGGCCGATCAAGGTGAAAGGTGTCGATTACATAAGCGCCATGCCGGCGGCGGGCCCGGGATCCGGCTTCAATCGGAATGCCGAGAAAGTCGCGGCGGTACTCACCTACGTGCGCAAGGAGTTCGGCGGGCTCAACACTCCGGTCTCGGCGGCCAAGGTCACCGAGATTCGCAGCAAAGACGGTGCCCGCGCCCCGATCACCGTGGCGGAGTTGGACAAGATTCCGTAATAATCCGTCACGGCGCCGCGGATACTCGGGCTGGGTCGGGGCGCGATGCGCCCTCAGTCCCCGAGCTTCTTGCCCGGGACCAGGAAACCCTGGACGTAGTCCCGCACGGCCTCTTCCAGCGAGGTCATGGGCCGGGCGTAGCCTGTAGCCCGCAGTTTCCCGACGTTTGCCTGGGTGAAATACTGGTATTTTCCGCGCAGGACTTCCGGCATATCGATGAACTCGATCCGCGGAGGTCGACCCAAGGCCGCAAAAATGGCGCGGGTGAGCGCCAGCCAGGTGTTGGCTTCGCCGCTGCCCAGGTTGTAGAGCCCGCTGGCGGTTCTGCCTTTGGGGTGGTGGGCAAAATGCAGGGTCATCTCCACGGCATCTTTCACGTAGAGGAAGTCGCGCTGCTGTTCGCCGTCGCGGAAGTCGGGGCGGTGGCTCTTGAACAGCTGCACCGTGCCGGTCGCCTGGATCTGCTGATAGGCCTTGTTCACCAGGGAACGCATGTCCGCCTTATGGTCCTCGTTGGGGCCGAAAACATTGAAGTACTTCACGCCGACAATCCGGCTCAGCCAGCCTGCCCGCTGCGCATGGAGATCGAACAGGTGCTTGGAGTATCCGTACATGTTCAGCGGCCGCAGGCACTGCAGGTCGTCCCGCGTGTCATCCATGCCCTGGGCGCCGTCGCCATAGGTCGCGGCGGAAGAGGCGTAGACGAAGCGCGCGCCACTGGCGAGCGACCACGCGGCGAGTTCCTTCGTAAAGCCGTAGTTGTTGTCGATGAGGTAGGACGCGTTCTTCTCCGTCGTCGCCGTGCATGCGCCGAGGTGAAACACCGCGCTGAACTGCCCAAACGCGGCGGGGTTCCGCCCGAGGCCGCTGCGAAACACATCAGCCTCGAGGTAGTCGGCAAACCGCAACGGAGTCAGGTTCCGCCACTTCTCGTCGGAGCCCAGCAGATCGGTGACGACAATATTATCGTGCCCCCGTTGGTTGAGGGCCCAAATCAAGGCACTGCCGATGAATCCGGCGCCGCCGGTCACGAGAATACGTCCGTCCAGAAAGCTCATGGCGGAAACTGTAATGACCGTGATTCCGCCCGACTGAAGGCAAATCTCGCCCGCGCCAAGACGATCAGCCGTCCCGCGAAAGCTCTTTCGAGCGTTCCGTTGCCGCGATGACCGTCTCCTTGATCATCTCGCGGAAACCCCGGGCGGCCATGCGCTGCAGGCCGGCATAGGTGGTGCCATTCGGCGATGTGACTTGATCGCGAAGTTTCTCGGGCTCGATGCCGGTCTTGACCAGAAGCTGCGCGGATCCCAGCAGCGTCTCACGGGCGAACTGCCAGGCGATGTCGCGGGGCAAGCCGGCCGCCTCCCCGGCGTCACGCAATGCGGCCGCAAATTCGAAGACGTAGGCGGGGCCACTTCCGCTGAGCCCGGTTACGGCGTCCAGTGCGGGCTCGGCCATTTCCACCGCCAGCCCGAGCGCGCCCAGAATGGCCTCAACCTTGGCGCGATCCGTCGGGGTCAGCGGCTGCACCGCGGACCAGCCGGTGACTCCCGCGCCGATCTGCCCGGGCGTGTTGGGCATCGCCCGCACGATGTTGCGCGCTCGCGGAAAACACTCCGTCAGCCGTTGCAGTCTCTTGCCGGCGAGGATCGACAGGACGAGCTTCCCTTGTGCGAGGTCGGCGATCCTTGGATCCAGCCCCGCGAGTTGCTGCGGCTTGCACGCCAGGACAACGGTGTCGGCGCCGGCAAAGAGAGCTGCCGGGTCTGCGGCGGCGCGAATTCCGGTGCGGGCGGCGAGTTGGCGGGCGGTATCGTCTCCTCCATCCGAACACACGAGTTCGCTCGCGGGGCTGACTTTCCTGGCCAGAAGGCCGTCGACGATGGCGGAGGCCATCCGGCCGGCCCCGAGAAATGCGATGGTGGGCATGACAATAGAAGGGGATTCTGGCGGATCAGGACTCGGGGGAGCGCCGGTTTCGCCGCTCCACCGGATGGACCAGCACGGCCGTAGCGCCGCCACCGGCGGTGTCCACCAAGGAGACCTCGCCGCCGAGATTGCGCAGCGCATGCCGCGCGACCGTCAAGCCCATGCCCACGCCAACCGTGTTCTTGGTGCTGACGAAAGGCTCGAACATCTTGTCGCGAATCTCGGGGTCGATGCCGTGGCCGTGATCAACCACTCGGATTTCCACCAAGCGACCTTCTTCCGCCTTTTCAAACACCCGTGTGTGGATCGAGATGGGGCGCGGTTCAGATGGCTTGTTGTCGTAGGCCTCCCACGCGTTGATCAGTACCTTGGACAGAACCTCCTCGAAGATTTCGTAGTTGGTATCGATCAGGGTCTCGCCGAGGGGATTGTCGATCGTCACTGGGCAGGCAAGGGCATAGTCCAGGTGAAAGCGGCCAATGCCCCCTTCGATGAGTGTCTGTATTCCCGCCTTAACCGACGGCGGACGGGATTTCACGACCAGCGTGCTGAGCTGTTTGATGATGGTCACGATTCGCTGCACGGCATCCTCGACGTGCTGGGCGTTCTTGCGCACCTGTTCGGGCTTGTCGTAGTAGGCTTTGACGAGGTCGAGGTAGCCGATGACGACCCCGAGCAGGTTGTTGAGATTGTGGGCGATGCCCTGGGTGACGGCTCCAATCGTGGCGGCTTTCCGCGATTCCTCGAGCCGGCGGGTCAAATCAACCACTTGGCGGTTGATTGCCACCACGCGCAGCTGGGTCTGCACCCGGGCCATGGTTTCGTCCAGGTCGATCGGTTTGGTAATGTAGTCGACGGCCCCGACTCCCAGCCCCTCCAGCTTGCTCTCCTTGTTGGTGCGGGCCGTGATGAAGATCACCGGTATGCCCCGCGTGGACTCGTTGGCCTGGAGCCGCTGGCAAACCTCGATGCCGTCCATGTCCGGCATCATGACGTCGAGCAGAATGAGATCCGGCATTTCCCGGCTGACCTGATCGAGGGCCTCGAGGCCGTTGTAGGCCGCAATCACCCGGAGGTTCTCGCGCTCGAGCTTTCGCTTGAGCAACTGGACGTTGATGGGTTGGTCATCGACGACCAGGATCGAGAAGGCGGCCATACGTGTGGGGAGAGAGAAGGGGTGTGGCGCAAGCTACGGTGCTGAGGCTCGGAGGCGGGCCTGCACGGTGTTTTTCATGAGCATCGCGACGGTCATGGGGCCGACGCCGCCGGGAACGGGGGTAATTTTCGCGCACCGCGGGGCCACGGAATCGAAATGCACGTCGCCCGTCAGTCTGTATCCAGACTTCTTGGTCGAATCGGGGACTCGGTTGATCCCGACATCGATGACGACCGCCCCAGGCCTGACCATGTCGGCGGTCACGAATTCGGGCCGGCCGATGGCGGCGATCAGCACGTCGGCCTGGCGGGTGAGCGCCGGGAGATCGCGGGTGGCCGAATGGCAGATGGTGACGGTGCCATTGGCGCCCGCCCGCTTTTGCAGCGCCAGGAGCGCGACGGGCTTGCCGACAATGAGGGATCGGCCCAGCACCACGACGTGCCGGCCCTGGAGATCCACTCCGCTGCGCGCCAGGAGTTCCATGATCCCAGCCGGCGTGCATGCCACGAATCCGGTGGGATCCTCCTGCGCCACTTTGCCGAGATTCAAGGTGTTGAAGCCGTCGACGTCCTTCTCCGGCGCCACGCGGCGAAAGACGGCGACTTCATCAATGTGCTTGGGCAGCGGGGACTGGACCAAAATGCCGTCCACCGTGGGATCGGCGTTGAGTTCGTCGATCAGGGCGAACAGCGCCGCGGGCGAAATATCGATTGGAGGCAGGATAATCCGGCTCGTGACCCCGATCTCGGCGGCCGTCTTTTCCTTTTTGCGCACATAGGACACCGACGCGGGATCTTCGCCGACTCGGACAAGTGCCAGGCAGGGTCTGCGGCCGGCCAGGTTGGAAACCTGAGCTTTGAGTTCGGCGATGATGGTCGCAGCGATTTGGTTTCCGTCGATCAGTTCCATGGCGCGCGGGCGGGGCGAGAAGGGGGCGGAGGTCGTTATTTCAGCTGCAGGGTTTCGATCCTAATCACGATGTCCCTGCCGTCGGGTGTGTTCGCCGCGGTGCCAAAGACCACGACATTGAGATCCAGGAACTTCTCGATCTGGTCGGTTTGGAGCAGCTTGGAGACGTCCACATAGGCGTAGCGACGTCCCGCCTCGTCGTTGAGGGCGTAGTCGTACGGGCGGCGTGGTGTGAAGGGCCGCCGGGTGGATACGAACCGGCCGGCAAACTGGCGGGGCAGGGTGCTGCTCCCTCCGTCCCCGAGGTTCACCATGGTGACTGGCTGCCCGGAGTTCGCTGCGCCGTAGATCCCGGGGCTGACCGGTGGGGGCGCCGCCGGTGCAGGGCTCGGTGGCTTCGGGGTTGCCGGCGCGGGAGCAGTGGCGATGGGGGGAAGATAACCCGAGGTGCCACCGAGGTGCACGTAGCCGACGATTTTTCTCTCGAGGCTGACTTGGGTCCACTTGCCCCGAATGCCTGTGATGGTCGTCTTGTCGGACTTTTCCGCAATCGCGAGCACTCCGGCGTCGGCCTTGGGCGCCAGGCGGATCGCCGCGCCCGGTTTCACATCGAGGCTCTTGGCGAGGTCCTTGT
>CAZFHG010000136.1:0-4412 GCA_964518665.1 uncultured Opitutaceae bacterium
CGGTCTCGATGGAGATTTCGGCGCGGGCGGGATCGATGTCGAAGTAGCGGTCGAGTGAAAAGTCGCCGATGACGCCGAGGCGCAGGGTGCGGAAGCGGGTGATGAGCGCGTCAAGGCGGTCGGGTGTCATCACTCGCAATCCAAGGGCATCGCGGCACGGGCGGCAATCGCGCTTTGCATTTTTGTGCGAGGGAGCCACGCTCGCCGGCCATGGCGCCATCGAGCGAGAGTCCTCCCGGATTCAGGCCGGACACCCTGCGGGGTGCGCCGGGATTTTTCCGGGTGGGCCGCACCATCGGTTCGGACCAGTGGTGGTTCATTGATTTCGCGGACCGGCCGTTTTTTCTGCGCGGCGTACACGGAGTGCACGCGGACGCGGATGCGCCCCACGATCCTGCGGCCCGGCTGCGAAACTGGGGCTGCAACACGCTCGGGTGCGGCAGCGACCGGCTTTACCTTGAGGAAGGTCTTGCGTTCACCCCGGCGGTGAATTTCAGCGCGGGCGACGGACTTTTCCAACTCGCCGGGGTGCGGCTCCCGGACGTGTACGACCCGGCCTGGCCGCAGCGCGCCCATGCGCGGGCCGCCGAGGTCTGCACGCCCCTCGCGGAGGAGCGCAGCCTGCTCGGCTGGTTCACCGACGACCGGCCGGGCTGGCCGCACCAGCCGTCCACGCAACGACCGGGGCTGCTGCAAGTGTGCCTTAGCCTAGAACCGGCCTTCGCAGCTTATCACGCGGCGTGGGAATTCGTCCTCGCCTTGCACGGAGGACGGCTGGAATCGGTGGCTCGGACCTGGGCCGCGGAGCTGCCCAACAAGGAGGCCCTACGCGAACTCACGCGCAACGAGCACGGCCTCGCCACCCGCGGCTATCTGCGCGACGAGATCCGCTGGACGGAGGAGTTTGCCCGCCGCTATTTCACCGTCGCGACGGCGGCGATCCGAGCCCACGCGCCGAACCACCTGGTGCTCGGCTGCCGCTGGGGCGGGCCGGTCGCCCCGTCGCTGCGCGCGGCCCTGGCGCCGCCGCTGGCGGACGTGGTCGTGCTGGACGCTGCCGACCTGGCCGGCTGCGGGGCTGAGCCCGTGTTGCTGGCGGATTTTTCCTGGGTGCGACCGGAATCAATCGGTGCACCGTCCGGCCGCCGGACGTCCGGACTCACGACGGTCGAGCGCATGCTCCGGCGCGGCCGGCTGGCGCTGGGCCGCGCGGTCGCGCATCCGGCGGTCACGGGCTACTGCTGGAGCCACTGGTCCGACCGGGTGGGGGAGCAGCCGCCGTTTGCCGGCGGGCTTGTGCATGCGAATGGGGCGGAGGCGCGCGAGCACACGGAATTGTTGACAGAGATCAACCTTCGGGTGGAGGAACTGCGTCACCTCGCCATTGTCAGGGCCGAGGTCAGCCCATGAAAGCGATATACACCCTTGTGTTGGCCGCTGCCGTTGTGCTCGGCACCGCCGGCTGTCGTTCCAAGTCCACCGTCCCCGGCTACCGCGGCCCGGTCATTTTCGGCACGGTCTCATACAAGGCGCGGATCGCTTTGCCACCGGACGCCGTGCTCACGATGCGGTTGCTGGACGTCACCCGCCGGGATGCGCCGGCCGTGGTGCTGACCGAGCGGAGTGTCTCCGGCCCCGGCCAGCCGCCGCTCGCCTTCGAGTTGCCATATCCGCCCGAGGCCGTCCGGCCTGATCGCCGGACCGTGGTGGAGGCCCGCATCGAGGTCGCGGGCCGGACGCGCTTTTATTCCGCCACGGCGCATGTCGTCACCACCGAGACGGTGATGCAGCCGCAGGAGATCTGGGTGGAGCCCGCGCCGTAGCGCGGCGCGGACTCCACCCAACGTTCAACGCTGAACGCTCAAGTGGGCCGACCTCCGGGGGAGGTCGCGCTTCCGGGTAGCTATGAGCTTGAGCGAGTAGTTTCCCACTGCGAATGCCTGACAACATCACGCTCACGCTCGTAGCGGCAGCCCGCCTTACTTGAGCGTTCAGCGTTAAGCGTTGAATGTTGAGCGTTGTGCCTCGGAGCAGCCCGCCTGTCTGGATTCTCCCCAAGATGAGGGTTGAAACCTCCCGTCTCACCGGCGTGATTAGCGCCCCGATGAGCCTGACGATCTGGTGCAATGCGATCTTCAATCCGGCGGCCACCCAGCTGCTTGTCGAGGGCACGCGCAGCCACCGACTGGTCACGGCCGCGACGGCCTCGACCAATGTGCTGCAGGCCGGCAAGCCCGATCCCGCACTGGCGGAGGCGGACGTGGCGTTCGGCCAGCCGGTGGCTGCTGACTGCCTGCGGTCTCCGCGCCTGCGCTGGGTCGAGGTGCATTCGGCGGGGTACACCCGGTTTGACACGCCGGAGTTCAAGGAAACGTTCCGCGCCCGTGGATCTATTTTCACCAACGCGTCGGCGGTCTTTGCCGATTCCTGCGCACAGCATGCCCTGGCGATGATGCTGGCGCTCGGCCGCAACCTGCTGCCCTCGCATCGCGACCAACTGACCGATCATGCGTGGCATTACGCGGAGCGCCGCTACGGCTGCCGGCTGCTCACCGGCCAGACCGTGCTGCTGCTCGGCTACGGCGCCATCGGCCGCCGCCTGGCTGCGCTGCTCGCGCCCTTTGGGGTGACGATTTACGCCGTGCGGCGGCAGACCCGCAGCGAGGCCGGCGTGCGCATCATTCCCGAGGAGAAGATCAGCAGCGTGCTGGGTCTCGCGGACCACGTGGTGAACATCCTCCCCGACAACGACTCGACGCGCGGCTACGTCAATGCGCGCCGGCTGGCCTGCTGCAAACCCGGGGCGCGTTTCTACAACATCGGGCGCGGCACAACCGTGGACGATCACGCGTTGCTGGAGGCGCTGCGGTCCGGCCGTCTCGATGCGGCCTACCTCGATGTGTTCGAGCCCGAACCGCTGGATCCGGCGCATCCGTTCTGGACGACGCCAAACTGCTTTGTGACCTGCCACACCGCCGGCGGCCGGCACGATCAGGACGAGGCCCTCGTGAAACACTTCCTGCACAACCTCGAGGCTTTCACCCGCGGCGGGGAGATGGTGGATCGCGTGGTGTGAGTTTTTTTTAGACCACGGATCGCACGGATTGAAACTCTAAGCCAATCGATGGCCACATAAGGCTCAAAAAGCTCATAAGGGTCAAAGCCGATTTACAGGAGGAAGCAGAGGGGCAGAGTAATTTAGACTGCCGATTTGACCTCTGCTATCTCTGCGACCTCCTGTGAAATTTCCGGTGCATTTTACCCCCGAGGCACCAATCCGGTGGAACGCTAATCTGCGCTGATCCGCGCTAATCCAAACCAGGGCAGCCGAAAATCCTAGCATTGTTCCGCCACGTTCCTCGACCGCCACCCTTAATTCTGTTTGCCCGCTGATTACGCGAATAGCCGCGGATAATACCTCCGTCATCCGCGTCGATCCGCGTAATCCGCGGGAAAGACTTCGCCGACCGTGCCTATGGCTGCTTCGCCGGCGGACGGCAGAGATCCTCGTAGGCGTACACCACGGCGCCGATGAAGATGGGCAGCGTGACGAAGAAGCCGATGAAGAGGCCGATCAGGCCCAGCAGCGCGATGATGAGGCCGAGCAGGATGAGTCCGAACATGCGCCACCACTGGGCGGTGACGACCCGGCGGCTGACTTCCATGGCGGACCAGAACTCGAGCTTTTGATCGACGATCAGGAGATAGATGAACGAATAACTCACCGCCAGGTAGATGCCGGGCAAAATCAGCAGCAGCAGGCCCAGGGTCGTGAGCAGCGTTGAGACGAGCGAGGCCAGCATCAGCGGCAGGAAGGCGAGGCTGAATCCGCAGAAGGCGTCGCCCAATTCCGCCGGCTCGCCGCGGATTTTCTTGAGGTAAAAGACATAGAGGCCGCCATAGAACACGCCGGACAGCAGCAGACCTACGAGCATGCCGAGCAGCGGGATGGACTGCGCGATGAGCATGACCACGAACAGTACAAAGGTCGTGCCGACGATGGGCCAGAAATTGGCCTTCAGGAGATTCCAACTGCGCTCAAGGCAACCGCCGATGTCGAGTTTGCCCGCGCGCGCGATGAGGTCATCCGCATAGGCCTTGGGGTCCACCTTGATCGAGCCGGCCGGTTCCGTGGACGTCGGAGGCGGGGTGGCTGCAGGTGGTGGCACGGTCGCGCCGCCACCGCTGAATTCCGGAAAATCACCGAGCCGGCGCCATTGCTCGTCGCCGGCCTTCTTGGCCTTGGTTTCGACATTCGCCCGTCCGCTCGTTATCCATGCCTGCACCTGTTCCGTCGTCACAGGGCCGTACTCTTTGCCGTCGCCGCCGATGATGGTGAACATAGTGGGAGTATTCAGTACGGAAGCACGTCGAGGGTCAATCTTCATGGGGCGGGCGGTGGTTGGATGGGG
>CAZFHG010000136.1:4512-10185 GCA_964518665.1 uncultured Opitutaceae bacterium
CCGCGGTGGATTTTCTTCCAGGCATCGCGGTTGGCCCGGGCGAGGTGGGGGTCGGCCTGGCGCGCGGCATAGGCCTGTTCCCGCTGGAGTTTCTGGAAACTCTGCCAGCGGTCCTCGCCGAGAGAGCCCTCGGCAAGCGCCGCGAGCACCGCGCAACCGGGTTCGGTGGCATGGCGGCAATCGTGGAAGCGGCATTGCGCGGCCAGGGCGGTGATGTCGGCAAACGTGTCGCCGACGGCCTCCGCCGGCGGATCCCAGAACTGCAACTCGCGCATCCCTGGCGTGTCGATGACGAGGGCGCCGCCCGGGGTCACAAAGAGTTCCCGGCGGGTCGTGGTGTGCCGGCCCTTGTTCACGGCATTACTGAGGGCGGTGGTGGATTGTTGGGCGGTCCCGAGCAGCCGGTTGATGAGGGTGGATTTGCCGACGCCCGACGAACCGAGCAGGGCAAGGGTGGACCCCGGCGTGAGCCATGGGGCCAGCCGGTCGAGGCCATCGCCGTGCGAAGCGCTGAGCGCGACGACCGGAGCGCCGGCGGCGATCGCGACGGTCTCGGCTTCGGCGGCGGCGGGGTCGGGATGCAGATCGGTCTTGTTGAGCACGACAACCGGCTGGGCTCCGCTATTCCGGGCCAGGGTCAGGTAGCGTTCGATGCGGCGCAGGTTGTAATTGCCATCCAGGGCAGTGAGCAGGAGCACGGTGTCGAGGTTGGCGGCGATGACCTGCTCTTCGGCCAGCGGTCCGGCGGCACGCCGGGAAAACTGCGTGCGCCGGGGCAGCACGGCATGGATGTCCGCGCGGCGTTCGCCGGTCCGGAGGCGGACGACGACCCAATCACCGACCGCAGGCAGGGCGGCGCGGGTGGCGGTGTCGTGGAGCATCCGGCCGGTGCAGGCCGCGGGCACGAGTTCGGCTCCGAGCAGGACCTCGCAGGCGTGCTTGTGCGCGCGGGCAACCCGCGCGGGCAGAAAATCACTGTGGGAATAAGGCTGGAAGTGTTGCGCGAAGCAGTCGTTCCAACCGAGGGCGGACAAAGTCATGGGAGAAAAACACTGTCGCAAAATGAAAGGGATCTGACCGGGAAGGCGCCGGCGCGGTGAGGCGTCGCGCGAAAACGAAAAAGGCCGCCCCGTGGGGCGGCCTCGGTCATGATAAGCCAGCGCGAATCAGGCGCTGGCGGACAGGGCAACCGCCACGGGCAGGCAATGGGACACAATGACAAGGGTGTGCATGGGTGCGGGTGGTTGAAGGTTGCGATTGGGCCTCGGCGGAGGCGAACAGGGACAGGCAAGGTATTCGGGGCGGGGGAGTCAATCCCGTGATGCCACCAGCCGGCGGGTGGATTTTCCGGGGTGCGTCATTCAAATTCGCAATCAGGAGAACTGCGCATGGGTGCAACCGCAGGTCAGCCCACCGCCGGGCGCGGGTTGAGCGAGCGCACGCGCGCCGGCCTACCGATGAAGATTTCTCCTACGCAAGAATGCGTAGGCATTGAAACGGCAACAGCCTTGATGCGGTTCCGGCGCTGCGGCATCGGGGAAGCACCCTATTCCACATCCATGAAATCAATCCTCCGCCTGCCCGTGTTTTTGACTGTTCTGCTTGCCATCGTGACGCCTGCCTTCGCCACCGACATGGCGGATGTGGTCAAGGCCCAGGTGATATTGAGCAAGGTCCTTGAGTACGCTGCAAAGTACCAGGTCCAAACCGGCACCATCGAGGCGCCCCTGCCGCTGACCAGCAACAAGGGCAAATATTTCGTCCCCTACAACGCCGAGGGACAGATCACGGAATGGGCGACGAAGACCCTCAACACCCAATTGGGTGCGGCCATCGGAGCCAAGGCCGGCGAAGAAGCGGGGAAACAAGTGGCCTCCCGGGTGCCGTTCGGCGGCCTCGCCTCGGGCCTGATGAAAAAGAAGGGCAAGGAAATGGGCGCGGTCGCGGCCATTGGCGGGACGGAATACATCAGGAAAACCTCCGCGCTCTCCTTCAACAATCTCGACGACCTCGCCGTGTACATGCACGTGAAGCACGGCAGCAGCGGTGATTACGCCCAGGCGCTCGCGGCCGCCATGGCCATTTACCCGGCGCTTGAAACCAGCTACGACAGCGCCATCCGCGGCGCCTACCAGCGCGCCCAACAGACCCAGGGGACCAAGTAACCGGCCCGAAGACGGTGCGGGAACCCGTCTGTCGCAAATGTCTTGCACGCCGTTAATCAGCGGGCTTCATCCACACCCGCGGAACATGTTCGCCTTCAATCCGTCATTATCTGACCATTCGGCGCACCCTTAACACGGCACGGACAGACTCCCGGCCGGTTATTGAATTCGCCGGACGAACCTTCAACCCGACTCCTCCATGACGTTTGCACAATTCAAGCACTCCCTCTGCGCGCTCGCCGTTGGTGCGGGCAGCCTGCTGGCCCAGCCTGCGGAAGCTCCCCAGACCACGGTCCAGACCAAGACCTACGACCAGGATGGCCGTAAAGTGACCGAGCGTACCCTGACCACGGTGGTCAAGGAAACCGCACCCAAGC
The DNA here is from genome assembly GCA_964518665.1 of uncultured Opitutaceae bacterium. Taxonomy (GTDB): domain Bacteria; phylum Verrucomicrobiota; class Verrucomicrobiia; order Opitutales; family Opitutaceae; genus UBA2377. The sequence goes on from CAZFHG010000136.1 coordinate 7,055, forward strand.
CCGAGACCACCACGGTCGCGATCTTTGTGGCCAATCGGGCCGGGACCGTGGGCGACAACGAACTGGGCGCCCTGGAAGACTATATCACCGGCCGGGTCACCGATCTCAATGTGCAGGTTATCAGCGGCGAGACGGCCCTCAACGCCGTCGCCGGCATGGAACCCGGCGCCAAGGCCAACGAACTCGACGCCCAGATGGCCCAGAGCACGTCCGCGGTCCGCCTCGCCCAGACCCTCGGCGCAACGCACCTCCTGCAGGTCACTCTCACCGGCTTCGAGTCCAACAAGCGCAACATCGACGCCTATGGCGTCAAGGCGACCAATGAGGAACGCACCGCTCGCGTGACCTACAAGATCCTCGACGGCGTCACGGGCGCCAGCCTCGCGTCCGACACCGTGCGCGTGTCCAAAACCGTCCAGCAGACCGGCGAATCCTCACAGGAGCTTTCCGGCGTGCTCAACGGTCTCCTCGAGGAGGCCGCCCAAAAGGTGGCCGTCAGCCTCAAGCGCCAGATTGACCGCGGCCGGCTGGCCTCGACCTCCGCCGCCCAAGGCACGGTCACCTTCACCCTCACGACCGAACTCGCCGACGTTTACATCCCCGACGTCCGCATCGGGGCGGAAAACACGATCAGCATTTCGGACAGCAAGTACAAGGTCTCCGCCCTCGCCGCCACCGTGGAAATCGACGGCATCGCTGTCGGCACGGCCCCCGGCCAGATCCAGGCAAAGGCTGGCCTGCACAAGCTCCGCGTCGTCCGCGAGGGCTTCAAGCCTTGGGAACGCACCGTGAATCTCAGCAACGGCCAGAAGCTGAACGTCGCGCTCGAGATGACCGATGCCGGCTACGCCCGCTGGCAGGATGCCACCAAGTTCATCAATGAGCTGAAAAACGGCGCCAAGCTGACCGATGCCCAGGTCAAGGTGCTCGAAGGTCAGGCCAAGATGTTTGAGCAAAGCGGCTTCAAGGTGGACACGAAGGAAGGCATCCAGATCACCAACAAGTCCATCTTCTGAACCTGCCGCACCCGTCCAACCCGCAACCCATTCCCATCATGAAATTCGGACGCATTTTCCTCCTCCTCTCCGCCGCCGCCCTGTTCTGCACGCCCGCCATCCAGGCCCAGGAGGGCGCCGGCAAGAAGAAGCTCGCGATCACCAAGATCGCCGCCACCGAGGCGCTCACCCAGCGCATGGCCAAGCAGGGCGTCGAGCTCTCGCTCGACTCCGTGCTGCAGGCGCTCGACTCGCAGGTCCAAGACCGCGTGCTCAACACCCGTCGCTTCGAGATTCTCGAGCGATCCGACGCCGACGCCCTCGCCAAGGAGAGCGCCGCCGCCGGCGAGGCGTTCGCCTTCAACAAGGCCGACTACATCCTCACCATCCGGGTCGATTCCTTCAACGACCGCATGGAGGAGCGCAGGCTCGCCTCCCTCGGCAAGACCATCCGCGCCCGCACCATCGAGCTCTCGGCCGTCGCGAAGATCACCGAGGTCGCCACGCAGCGCGCCGTTGCCAGCACGAACTTCAAGGTGTCCAAGCGTGATTCCGAGAACCGGTCTGAAAACACCACCGCGCGCGTCGGCGAGGGTTCGGACGACCTCATGATCCAGGCCGTGTCCGAGATGGCCGGCAAGATTGCGGCCCGGGCGGCCGATACCGTTTCGCCTGCCCGTGTCATCGGCAAGCGCGACAAGGTCATCACGATCAACCGCAACGACCAGTCCGGCATCAAGGTCGGCCAGGTCTGGGAAGTCTTCGCCCTGGGTGACGATCTCGTGGATCCCGACACCGGCGAGAAGACCCGCGAGGAAGTCCTCGTCGGCAAGGTGAAAATCACCCGCGTCACGCCGCAGAACTCGCAGGGCGAGACGGTCGAGGACACCGGCATCGAGCGCGGGGCGATCATCCGCCTCGCCGAGGATGTCGAGGACGAGACCGAATAAGCCCTTTGCCCCGGTTTGTCATTCTGAGCGCAGCGAAGTTACCGAGCCACAGGCGACAGAAATCCCATCCAGTGAGATATACGCTCCCAACGCCCGCGCGCACATCAACCTGGATACTTCGGCTTCACCTCAGAATGACAGAGCGTGGGTAGCGCCCGACCTCCGAACGGGCGTTTGGCGTGCGTCTGCCGCCCGGCCCGCCCGGAGGTCGGGCCCTACCTTCGGCGTTATCTGCTCCGAGGCCCCTTTTTGATTTCCACTCCAACTCCAGCATGCAACACCACACCCATCGATCCCGCCGCTTCCGCCTGATCGCAGGCGCCAGCGTTCTCCTCCTCCTCCTCAACGGCTGCGCGACCTACGAATCGCAAACCCAGGGCCGGGTCCAGGCCACCAAGGCCGGCAGTCTCGGCTCCGCTATCGTCCAGGCCGACCAGCAGGCCAAATCAGCCGCCGGTTCCAAGGACGAGATCATCTTCCGGCTGGAGCAGGGCACCACGCTGCGCACCGCGGCGCTGTCCGACCTCGCCGCGCTGCCCGACATCCGCCCGCCGCAGCCTGCGCCGAAGAAGGGCGAACCCGCCCCCGAGCCGCTGCCCGAGCCCACGCCGAACGAAATTCGCAGCCACTACCTGACCCGCTCGGTCGATGCCTTTGACCAGGCGGAGACCAGGGTGAACGCCTACGAAGAACAGGCCAAGGTCAAGGTCGGCGCCGAGATCGGCGCTCTGGTCACCAACCAGGCCAACCTGCCCTACCGCGGCCGCGCCTACGACAAGGTGATGATGAACACCTACAAGGCGCTCAACTACCTCGCCCTTGGCGACAAGGACAAGGCCCGCGTCGAGCTCAACCGCTCGCTCCAGCGCCAGCGCGATGCCGTCGAGGCCAACGAAAAGCGGATCGCCTCCGCCCAGACCGAGGCCGAGCTGGCCCGCAAGGGCGAGCTGAAGGACGAGAAGGGCAAGTCCGCCTCCTACGACTCCGACAAGGCGATGAACGACGGCCGCACCGGCCCCGCCCTGCAGGCCGCCCTCAATGAATCCATCGCGCCGATGAAGCCCTATGGCGACTACGTGAATCCCTATTCCGTGTTCCTCGACGGCCTCTTCTTCACCGTGCTCGGCGAAGGCGGCTCCGACCTCGAGCGCGGCCGCAAGTCCTTCGAGCGCGTCGCCGCCATGGT
>CAZFHG010000137.1:0-10122 GCA_964518665.1 uncultured Opitutaceae bacterium
TGCACGGCGTGGGGGCGTAGCCGCGGGCCCGCCGCAGGAGGATCGCGGAGTCGTCTCGCGTGAAACGCACGACCGAGTCGTCCACTGGCCGGGCAATCGCGCGGTTGTGTCCAAGAAACAGATCGGCGATCCCCGCCAGCCGCGTGCGGGCCTCGGTGTCATCGGTGCACAACGGTTCATCCGACAGATTGGCACTGGTCGCGATCAGCGGCCGATCCACGGCCGCGAGCAGACGCAGATGCAACGGGGTCGATGGCAACAGGGCGCCGACCCACGGGTTGCCCGGCGCCACGCTGTCTGCGAGACCCGCGGCGGCGCGTTTCGGCACCAGCACGATCGGAGCCTGCGGTGAAAGCAGCAGGGTCTCCGCGGCCGGCGAAACCTCCGCGGCGCGCCGCAGCATGGCGAGGTCGCGGAACATGACGGCCAGCGGTTTTTCCTCCCGGTGCTTGCGCCGGCGCAACTCCGCGACCACGGCCTCGTCCGTCGCATCCGCCATGAGGTGAAATCCGCCCACGCCTTTCACCGCGACGATTTTGCCGGCCTGAAGCGCGGCCGCGGTTTGGACGAGCGCGGACTCGCCGTCGGCCAGCGGCTGCCCGGCCGGATCGGTCAATTGCAGGCGCGGTCCGCAGACCGGGCAGGCGTTCGGTTCGGCGTGGAAGCGGCGGTCGGCGGGATCGAGGTACTCGCGCTCACAGGCCGGGCACAGGCGGAAGCACGCCATGGTCGTGCGCGGCCGGTCGTAGGGGAGTGCCTCGATGAGGGAATAGCGCGGACCGCATTGCGTGCAGTTGATGAACGGATAGCCGTGGCGCCGGTCGGCCGAATCCGCCAGTTCGCGCCGGCACTCGGCGCACGGGGCCAGATCCACCGGCACGCCGGTGCCCACCGCGGACGCCGTCAGGTCGCTCTCGCTGATGGCAAAGCCGTTCACCGGCGGCGGCGACCCGGGGAGCGTGTCGAGCCATTCCACCCCGGCCACGCGGGCGGCGGCGGGCGCGCGTTGCACGATGCCGTCGGCGAATTGCCCCAACTGGGTGGCGTCACCGACCGCTCGCACGAGGACACCCTCGGCGTCGTTGCAAACCCAGCCGCGGACGCCGAGTTCGCGGGCCAGCCGGAGCACGAACGGCCGGAAGCCCACCCCCTGCACGGTGCCGCGCACGCGCAGCAGGCGGTCGCATTGCGGGGTGGTGGGGTTCATGGGGTGGGGTAAGCGGGCTGCAGTGCCGGTTCAGGGCGGCGGCAGGTGCGTGCGCAGGAAATCATACCAGGCCGGCATGCCCTCGCCGCTCCGGGCGGAAAGCTGGATGAGCTGCGCCTGCGGGGCCACGCGGCGGATGTTTTCCACGGCGGCCTGGCAGTCGAAGCCGAGCATCGCGGCGACATCGATCTTGGTGAGCAGCACGAGGTGCGCGGACTTGAAGATGGGCGGATATTTCAACGGCTTGTCCTCGCCCTCGGTCGCGGAGAGCAGCACCACCCGCACGGCTTCGCCCAAGTCAAACGAGGCCGGGCAGACGAGGTTGCCGACATTCTCGATGAACAGGACCCGCGCGCCCTGCAGGTCGAGGGCCGCGACGCCCCGCGCCACCATCTCGGCGTCGAGGTGGCACGCGGTGCCGGTCGTGATCTGGGCCACGGGCACGTGCGGCCGGTGCATGCGGCGCGCGTCGTTGTCGGTTTCGAGGTCGCCGACCACGACGGCGCACCCGGTGGCCGGGGCGAATTCGTCGAGGGTGCGCGAGAGGAGCGTCGTTTTGCCGGCGCCCGGGGAGGAAACCAAGTTCAACGCCAGGAGTTTTCTTTGGGCGAACAGGGCCCGGTTCCGCGCCGCAGCATCGTCATTCTTGGCCAGCAGCGAGGCGTGAACCTCCACCGTGAGTGGCGAGAGCGGCGCCGGGGTGACGGTGGTCACCTCCGCGGCCGCCGTCGGTTTCGGTTTGAGGAGACCGGGGGCGAGGACGCTCAGCACCCTGACTCCGAAGGGGATGGATTTTCCACAGCCGCATTCGACGCACATGGTGATCAGCTCATTTCCAGGCGGCTGAGTTCAAGTTCGCGGCCGCGCCGGATCTCGCCGCAGAGATCCTGGCAGCCGGGGCAGGTGAAGATGAATCCCGTCTCAACGCCGAACTCCCGCGCGCAGGCCGGGCACCAGGCCATGGCCGGCACGGACTCGATCTCGAGGGTGGCGCCCTCGGCCACCGTGGCGCGGGTGACCACGTCGAAGGCGAAGCGCAGGGCCTCCGGGTCGACGCCGGCCAGGGTCCCGATGCGCAAAACGACGCGGTCGATCCGGCGCGCCTGATGCGCCGTGGCCTGGCGCTGCATCAAAGCCAGCGCGGATTCCATGATGCCGACCTCATGCATGGGCGGACTGCAAGCATGGCGGCGGGGGCACGTCGAGCGCAAGCCGTCGAATCTGCAATCATTGCGTATCATTAGCCAAGATGTGCGGAGGATTCAGCGCGGCTTCTTCTAAAATGATCCGCAGTCAGAGTTTCACCCCCAACCCCCAAAAAAACCGGCCGCTACCCCCGCGGCTCACAACGTATATGGAAACTTCCATCGAACGTGCCCCCAGCGTTGATCGTGATCAGACGACCATCTATGAACAGTTGACGGCCCGCGGCGTATCCCGCCGCGATTTTCTGAAATTCTGCGGTTGGATGAGCGCCTGCATGGGTCTTGGGGCCGATGGCATGGCCCAGATCGCGGAGGCACTCGAAACAAAGAAGCGGATTCCGGTGATCTGGCTCCACTTCCAGGAATGCACCTGCTGCAGCGAGTCGTTCATCCGTTCGTCGCACCCGATCGTGGCCGACATCCTGCTCGACAAGATCTCGCTCGACTACACCGAGACGCTGATGGCGCCCTCCGGCCACCAGGCCGAGGCAAGCCTCAAGGAGACGATGGAGAAATACCGCGGCGAGTACCTCCTCTGCTGCGAAGGTTCCGTGCCGACGGCCGAGGACGGCATCTACTGCTGCATCGGCGGCAAGACGGCGTACGACATCGTGCATGAGGCCGCGGCCGGCGCGAAGGCCGTGATCGCGTGGGGCAACTGCGCCTGCTCGGGCTGCGTCCAGGCGGCGAAACCCAATCCCACCTCCGCCCAACCGATCGCCAAGATCATCGCCGGCAAGCCCATCGTGAACGTCCTGGGCTGCCCGCCGATCGCCGAGGTCATGGCCGGCGTCCTTGTCCACCTCCTCACCTTCGACCGCATCCCGCAGCTCGACGCCCTCGGCCGCCCGATGGCCTTCTACTCGCGCCGGGTGCACGACACCTGCTACCGCCGGCCGAACTACGATGCCGGCCTCTTCGTCGAGTCCTTCGACGACGAGAATGCGCGCAAGGGCTACTGCCTCTACAAGGTCGGCTGCAAGGGCCCGACCACCTACAACTCCTGCGGGACCATCCGCTGGAACGGCGGCGTCAGCTTCCCAATCCAGTCCGGTCACGGCTGCATCGGCTGCTCGGAGTCGAACTTCTGGGACGCCGGCCCGTTCTACCAGCGCCTCTCGGACTTCCCGGGCTTCGGCATCGAGACCACAGCCGACAAGATTGGGCTCGGCCTCGGCGCCGCGACGATCGCCGGCGCGGCCGCGCACGCCGTCCTCACCAACATCCGCAAGCAGCATGAGATCGGCGAGCACCCCGGCGAATCCGCCGCGGAGGCCCCACCGACACCCGCCACCGACTCCCACGCGAAAGGAGGGAAATAAGCCATGAACTCCCGCATCGTTGTCGATCCCATCACCCGCATTGAAGGCCACCTCCGCATCGAGGCCGAGGTCAAGGACGGCTTCATCACCGACGCCTGGAGCGCCGGCACGATGGTCCGCGGCCTCGAGATCATCCTGAAGGGCCGCGATCCCCGCGACGCCTGGGCCTTCTGCGAGCGCGTCTGCGGCGTCTGCACCACCGTGCACGCGCTCGCCTCCGTCCGCTCGGTCGAGGATGCCCTCGGCATCGCCGTCCCGCCCAACGCCGAACTGATCCGCAACCTCATGTTCTGCACGCAGTACATGCAGGACCATGTGGTCCACTTCTACCACCTGCACGCCTTGGACTGGGTGGACGTCGTGAGCGCCCTCAAGGCCGACCCCGCCGAGGCCTCGCGCATCGCGCAGAGCATCTCGCACTGGCCGAAGAGTTCGCCCGGCTACTTCAGCGACCTGCAGAAGCGCCTCACGAAGTTCGTCGAGAGCGGACAACTCGGCATCTTCGCCAACGGCTACTGGGGCCACCCGGCCTACAAGCTGCCGCCTGCCGTGAACCTGATCGGCGTCGCCCACTACCTCGAGGCTCTCGAGTGGCAGAAGGAGATCGTCAAGGTCCACACGATCTTTGGCGGCAAGAACCCGCACCCGAATTACCTCGTGGGCGGCGTCCCGTGCGCCATCAACATCGAGGAGGCCAACGCCCTCAACGCCGAGCGTCTTGCGATGGTCGGCCGCCTGCTTGAGCAGGCAAAACAGTTCGTCGAACAGGTTTACATTCCCGATCTCCTCGCGATCGCCCCGTCGTACCTCGACTGGGCCGCGATCGGCGGTGGTGTGAAGAACTACCTCAGCTACGGCGATCTGCCGACCAACGGCTTCGCCGATGTCGGCCGCTTCAAGTTCCCCCGCGGGATCATCCTCGACCGCGACCTGTCCCGCGTGCACGAGGTGGACCCGAAGGATCCCGCCGGCATCCAGGAGTTCATCGATCACTCCTGGTACGACTACCAGGGCGGCCAGGCCGGCCTGCATCCGTGGGACGGCCAGACGAACCTCAAGTACTCGGGCCCCAAGCCCCCGTACGAGCACCTCGACGTGGACGCCAAGTACTCCTGGCTCAAGACGCCCCGCTGGAAGGGCCACGCCATGGAGGTGGGCCCGCTCTCGCGCATGCTCGTCGGCTACGCCGCCGGCAACGCCGAGATCAAGGACGTCGTCACCGAGACGCTCGCGGCCCTCAAGGCCCCGCCGGCCGTCCTCTTCTCGACCCTCGGGCGCACTGCCGCCCGCGGCATCGAGACGAAGCTGATCGCCCGCTGGGCGCTGGAGTTCTTCGGTCAGCTCCTCACCAACATCAAGAACGGCGACTCGCGCACGTTCACGAAGGAGAAGTGGGAGCCGTCCACCTGGCCCGCCAAGGCCCGGGGCGTCGGCCCGACTGAGGCGCCCCGCGGTGCTCTCGCGCACTGGATCGTGATCGAGGACAAAAAGATCGCGAACTACCAGCTCGTCGTCCCGAGCACGTGGAACGCCTCGCCCCGCGATGCCAAGGGCGAGCGCTCGCCCTATGAGGCCTCCCTCATCGGGACGCCTGTGCATGATCCGAAGATCCCGCTCGAGATCATCCGCACGATCCACTCCTTCGACCCCTGCCTCGCCTGCGCCGTCCATCTCTACGACGACAAGGGTGTGAAGCTGCAGGAAGTCGAGACGTCCCCCACCGTCTGAAGGAGGCGACCATGCACTCCACCGCATCCCCTGCCGAAGCCCACGGCTTCCAGCGCGTCTACGTCTGGGAACTCCCGGTCCGCTTCTACCACTGGCTGAACGCCCTCTGCATCCTCGTTCTCACGGTAACGGGCTTCATCATCGCCAACCCGCCCGCGATCAACACGGCGAGTGAGGCGTCATTCAGCTACTGGTTCGGCACGACCCGGTTCATCCACTTCGTGACGGCCTACGTCTTCGTCTTCAACTTCGCGTTCCGCATCTACTGGGGCTTCGTCGGCAACCAGTACGCCGACTGGAAGAACTTCCTGCCGTTGCGGCTCGCACAGTTCCGCGAGGTCGTGTCCGTCCTCAAGGTGGACATCCTCCAGTCGTCCAACCGGCCGCTCCTCGCGGTCGGCCACAACGCCCTGGCCTACCTCACGTACTTCGTGATGTTCCTTGTCTTCCTGTTCCAGGTGGCGAGCGGCTTCGCGATGTACGCCAACATGAGCGACGCGTGGTTCCCGCACCTGTTCACCTGGATGACACCGCTCTTTGGCGGCGACGCCGGGCTGCACTTCTGGCACCACCTCGCGACGTGGTTCTTCATCCTGTTCACGCTGATCCACGTCTACCTCGTATTCTACCATGACTACGTGGAGGGCCACGGCGTCCTGTCGTCGATGGCGGGCGGATGGAAGTTCCTTCCGGCCAGTGCCCTCAAGCACGCCGACGGCAAGTCGTGGTTCGGCGGCGCCAAGGCGAAGGACGATTCCACGGGACCCGTGATATGATCCAGGCGGCCGACCTCGATCTCGTTGGCGGCACCGGTTCCATCGCCGAGACGGATCGGTGCCGCGTGCTCGTGATCGGCGTGGGCAATCTGCTGATGGGTGACGAGGGCGTGGGCATCCACATCCTCCGCGCCCTCGAAAACGAGGCCCTCGGTGCTGGCGTCCAGTTGCTGGATGGCGGCACCGGCGGCATCAATCTCCTTGAATCCATCTCGCGCGCGCCGGCGGTCATCATGATCGACGCGACGCGGGACGGCCAGCCTGCCGGCACCGTCGCCCTCGTGCGCCCGGCCTGCGTGGCCAATATCCCCGTCGGGCTTTCCGCGCATGATTTCGGTCTGCGCGATCTTTTCGCGGCCGCGGCCCTGCTGGGACAGTTTCCGGAGATTCACCTGTTCACCATCTCGGTCGAGACGATCAACCCGATGTGTTTGGAGTTGTCGGAGCCCGTCGCCGCGGCGATTCCAGAGGTCGTGCACTCAGTGCTGGCATTGACCCACCGGCTGGTCTGACTCTTTCTCTTTATTCTTTATCTTTCTCTTTCGTCAGGAAACTTGGCGCGCTCCAAACCCGGGAAAGATTAAGAGAAAGAGGAAAGAGAAAGATTCGATCCCCATGGCTCCCGACCTTACGCTGCTGGCGCTGAACGCCGTCGCGATTGCGTTCATCCACACGGCGATCGGGCCGGACCATTATGTGCCGTTCATCGTCATGGCGAAGGCGCGGGGCTGGTCGTTCACGAAAACGGCCGTGATTACGTTCGCCTGCGGCCTCGGGCATGTGGGCAGTTCCGTCATCCTCGGCTTCGCCGGCTACGCCCTCGGCGCGGGGCTGCGTCACCTGGAGTGGATCGAGTCATTTCGCGGCGAAGTGGCGGCCTGGGCGCTCATCTGCTTCGGGCTCCTGTACGCGGCGTGGGGCTTGTGGCGGCTGGGTCGGAAGGGACCGGATGGGCATACCCACGAGCATTTGATCCGCCTGCATTCGTCGGACCACGTCCACGATCCCAAGACCGGGGCGGAGGTCAGCCTCACGCCTTGGATTCTATTCGCGATTTTTGTCTTCGGACCCTGCGAGCCGTTGATCCCGCTCTTCATCTATCCGGCGGCGACCAGCGGCTGGGTGGGGGCCTGGCTGGTGGCCGCGGTGTTCTCGGTCGTCACCGTGGCGACCATGATGACCATCGTGCTTGGCGCCCAATTCGGGTTGAAATGGCTGCCGACCGATCGCATCGCCCGCTACAGTCACGTCCTCGCCGGCGGCACGATCGCCCTGACCGGTGGCGCGATCCAGGTTTTCGGGCTGTGAGGGCGGATGCGCTTGCAATGAAGCTCAGTTACGAGGTTTGGAAGGAAATCAAACCTTGGTTGAACCGCTAATGGGTTTCGCCAATGGGGCGAAACTTTGAATCGCCCCTCCGACTGATCGTCTCCGGATTAGTTTTCGGGGTCTGCTGATCGCAGACCAGAGTAAAAACCGGCGATTAGCCGGTACTCAGTACCACGCGGCGACGACGATTAGTCGGCGCACACCTTGAAGGATGCCGCCATTGCGGCATCCCCATTAGCGTTCAAAACCCGAGGCTTGGAGCTTCCATCGCGGCGTAAAGCCGCTCCTGCAGTCAAAAATCCTGCCTATTCAATTTCCGGATTCGGGTCGCGGCCGGCCGGCTTGCCGGCGGGGCGGTGCTCTTGGTGCGAACCGGACCGGTCCACCCCTTCGGAGTGGCGCGGGGCCGGCGGCGGGCTCGGTGCGTGGACGCGGGGAGCATCGGCGGCGGCGCGTTCGCGCGGCGCGGGGCCCACGCCATCATTCCGCCGCTCCGAGCGCGGGGTGCGATGATCGCCGGAGGGCTGACGATAAACTGTCGTCGGCTGCGGTGTGACCGGAGTGGACAGGGCGGGGGCGGTGTAGGTCGGCGTGCCGTTGGCCACATTCGGCCGGTTGTGGCCGGGTGACCGGTTTCCGGGGCGGTTATTGTCCGTCCGGTTATGGTCCGGCCGTGGACCGGAATCGCGATTCTCGCGGTTGGTAATGCGCGGCCGGGGCTGCGGCGGTGTGGACGTATTGCTCTGCACGAAGTCGGGTTGATTCGGTGAGACATGGGGCCGGGGGTCGGTTCTCGTCGGGCGGTCATTGGACCGGCGGTGTCCGGGTGAATCCACTCGGGTGTGATTGGGGTCGGTCCAGCCGTGATCCGGACGCAGCACGGGGCTGGAGGGTGCGCCATTCGTGCGATGGTGGCGGGAGGGCGGGCGGGAAGCGGACCAGTCCCTCACATGATTGCCGCCTTGGTGGTAGGCCGGGCGGGTCCGCCAGTTGGGACTGCGATACCAGTCGGGGCCGCGTTGCACGATGCGCACCCGGTGGTAACGCCAGTCGCAATCGTAGCTCAGCCAGGCGCCGATGCTGTAGCCGATGCCGAAGGACAGGAAGGGTCCTGGGTACCACGAGTCAGTGACATAGAGGTAGTCGGAATCATAATGCGGCACGAAGATCACGGTTTCGCGCGCCGGGATTATGCGGATTTCGCCGTCCTCCACGACCACGCTTTGTTCGTTGGTGTCGGTGAGCAGGCCCTTGGCGCGGGCCCGGGCGCGCACGGCCTGGATCGCGTCCATGACCTCAACCGGCTGGATAAGGAAGCAGTCGCCCAGGCTCTGGGTCCAGGCCAGGTTCATGTTAAGGTAGGCGATGACCTCGGGGTAGCGGCAGAGGGACTTCACGCTTTCCTCCCAGGGTTGCGCCGCAATGGCGTCGGGATTTTCTCCGCGTTCGAGCAACCGCGCCGCCAGCACGATCTCGGAGGGCCGGGTTGAGGCGGGCAGGATCAGCGCGACCAAGGTGTCGGGATAAAGGGCGATGGGGCCGACGAGGATTTCGATCTGGTCGCGGGGCAACCGGTTGGGGAGTTCGGACTCCGCTGTTTCCGCCGGGTTTCCCATGGCCACGCAGACAAGGCTCAGGAAGGGAAGGATCGGGGTTTTCATGGCTGGAAGGAGGCTGCCTGATGGGACGCCGTTGGGGACGGCTTTATTCATACCTGAGAAAGGGGAGGGCGTCCGGTGTTCCGCGATATTGCGACCGGGGGTCCCGGGCGAGTGTGAGGCGAACGGCCGGAGCTTGCTCGGCGCCTTGAAGGCGTGGACGGCCGCGATGCACAGTCAGGCGCGGACCAAGGTCCGGCCCTGCACCAACACCACTCGCTCACGCTCGTGGCTACTTCCGCGGTGACGACGGTCGGTCGGCGCACCCCCTACATGCCCATCGGGTAGGCGGGATCGGGCATCTTCAGCTTGTAGCGTGACTGCAGGTACGCGACGAGGTTGATCAGTTCGTCCACCGTCATGTTCTGGTTGTAATCGGGCATGAGCGACTTGCCCGCGGCGTCGGTGTATTTTCCCCGGTAGTTGGGGCTGATGATGTGCTGCGGGTTGATGATTGAGGTCACCAACTGGCCGTAGGTCTTGACGCGGACCACTTCGCCGCCGAGCGGCACCACAATCACTCCGGCCAAGGGGGCGGTGGCAAATTTCTCACCGGACACCGTATGGCACAACTGACAGTTCAAGCGCACGAAGGCTTCGCGACCGGCATTGACTTCGCCGTCGGGCAGACGGAATCCGGTGCCCGATTTCGGATCACTGCACCCCACCAGCAGCACGAAGAGCGCTGCGGCACCGGCCATACCCAACTTCGCAGGAACCACGAGTGAAGGTTTCATCGTATGATCCTCCTTTCTTTGGTGAACCAATTTATGCCGGTGACCCGCGGAAGGCAAACCACTTCCATGCGTAAATCAGCGCCTGGAAAACCAATGGGAAACTCAGGAAGGCAGGAATAACTTATGATGCACCCTGTTTCCGAATGTGGTCTTTCCCGCG
>CAZFHG010000138.1:0-10047 GCA_964518665.1 uncultured Opitutaceae bacterium
TTGGTGCGGGCGGCGGGAGTCGAACCCGCCTCTCATGCTTGGGAAGCACACATAATACCGATATACTACGCCCGCAATTAACTGGAGTGGGAATGAATGGGAAATCGGCCGGCGTGCAATCAAGAATAGCTCCGGCGGCCTTCCAGGGCGCTCTTGAGCGTGACCGAGTCCGCATAGAGCACACCGCCGCCGCTGGGGAGGCCGAAACCGATGCGCGTGGCGGTCACCGGCGGGTCCTTGGGCAGGTGTTCCGTCAGATAATGACACGTGGCCTCGCCCTCGACGTCGTTGGACAGGGCCAGAATCAGCTCACGCACGCCGCCGGCGGAAATGCGTTCCAGCAGGGACGGCAGATTGAGATCGGCGGGTGCAATGCCGCGGATCGGCGAGAGCTTGCCGTGCAGCACATGGTAAACTCCGCGATAGGCCCCGCTCCGCTCGATGGCGACGAGGTCAGGCACCTGCTCGACGACGCACACGAGACCGTGATCGCGCCGCTCATCGGCGCAGACACCGCAGAGTTCGCCCTCAGCGAGGTTGCCGCAGCGCGAACACCGGCGCACAGACTTGGCCGCCTCTTCCAAGGCCGCGACCAGCGCGGGCAGCCGGGCCGGTTTCTCCACCAACAGGTGAAGCGCGATGCGCTCGGACGAGCGGTAGCCCAGACCCGGCAGTTGCTTCAGGTGCTGCTGGAGCTTTTCAAACGCGGGAGTCATCGCCGGTGGCGCCGTGCGGCGCCCTTACATCATGCCGGGCATCTGGAAGGCCGAGGTCACCTTCTGCATCTCCGCATCATTGTACTCCTTGGCCTGCTTGGCGGCATCCTGCATCGCCACGAGCAGCGTGTCCGCGATCAGCTTGGCATCCTCCTTGAGGAATTCCGGATCAAGGGTCAGGGCGAGGAACTTGCCCGCACCGCTGATCTTGATCTTCACGGCGCCGCCGCCGCTGGTGACATCGATTTCCTTGGCTTCGAGCTGCACTTGGAGTGCCTCGATGCCGCGCTGCATTTTCTGGGCTTGTTTGAGTAATTTGCCGACGCCGGCCATGGGTGAAATGGGTTGAGGTTGAACTGCGAGTTGAATGAAACGCTCCCCGCTAACGCGATAACAAACTTCCATAGTCGGAGCGAAAATCCGGGTGGACCGGCCGCCAGCCCAGCGTCTGCTTCAGCTTGCGGTTGAGAATCACGCGGTCGGGCGTCTCCGGCCGGCGGCGACCGGTCGCACCGGGATCGAAGACCGGCGGCGGCAAGCCCAGGCGCGCGGCCAGCCACGCGACCACCGCCGACTTGGGCTCCGGGGCATCGTCGGCCACATTGAAAACACCTCCGGGCACCGCCGCCGGCGCGTCGAAGCACGCAAAGATGGCCGCCACGATGTCGTCGCGATGCGCGAGGTTCAACCGCTGCGCCCCGGTGCCGGGCAGCGCTTCACCGCTGCGCAACTGCTCCAAAAGGTAATTCCGGTCCGGACCATAGATGCCCGCGAGTCGCAGGATGAACGTGCGCGCCATCGCCGGACTCGCGCCGGCCGCGAGCCGCTCGGCCTCCAGCAAAAGCGCCGCCCGCTCACTGGCGGGCTCGGTGGGTGCGCCTTCATCCACCTCCGCTCCCCCGCCCTGCGGATAAACCGAAGTGCTGCTGGTGTAGACCATCGTGCCCACGTTGCCGCGCTGCGCCCATTCCACGACCCGCTCCATGCCGTGCACATAACTGTGCCGGTAGCTTTCCAATCCGCCGCCGCCGGAACTCACACTGTTGAGGACAAACTCCGCTTCCGCCGGCACCTGTTCCAGCCACTCCCGTCCGGCCAGATCCGCCTCCACGGTCTCCGCCCCGGCGTCGCGCAGGGCCGCGGCGCGCGCGGCGTTGCGGGTCAGCGCCGTGACGCGCCAGCCCCGGGCGACCGCCGCCATGGCCACGGCACCGCCGACATAACCGGCGCCAAAAACGACCAGCCGGGGGCTAAAATTACCGTGTGAATTCGGGCTCATTGCCTATAGACATAGGCATGGCCACTGTACTCGCAATCTTGGCGGACGGATTTGAAGAAATTGAGACCGTCACACCGGTGGATCTCCTGCGACGCGCCGCCGTCGAGGTCACGCTCGCCGCCCTCGGCGAAGGCATTCACGTCACCGGACGCTGCGGAATGACGATGCACGCGGACACCAGCCTCGAATCCGTCCGCAGCCAGTCGTTCGACTGCCTGTTCCTGCCCGGCGGCCCCGGCGTCAAGTTGCTGCGCGCCGATCCGCGCGTGCGTGAACTCGTCCTGCGGCAACACGGTGCCGGCGGCTGGCTCGCCGCCATCTGCGCCGCACCCACTGTCCTGCATGATGCCGGTCTGCTGTCCGGCCGGCGTTACACCGCCCATTTTTCGGTGGCGACAGAACTGCCCCACATACTGGCCGGCGAGCGCTGTGTCACGGATGGTCGCATCGTGACCTCGCGCGGTGCGGGCACGGCATTGGATCTGGGGCTGCTCCTCATCGATCTGTTGATTTCGCGACAAAAAGCCGGGGAAATTGCCGCGACGATTCATGCGTGAAACTACGCATTATCAACAGGATTGCTAAGTTTCCGGTTTCATTTAGACAGCATTTGCTGGGTGATAAACCCTAGCAAATGCGTGGGTCAATCTGACCGTTATTCCCTGAATCCTTACTTTCCGCCCGGAAGTGACCGGGCGAAGCAATTCCTGCAATGTGCGGCATAGCCGGTTTCATTAGTACGCGTGAGGCTCCCGAAGTGCGCGGAGCCGCCGTGCAGCGGATGTGCGACGCCATGCTGCACCGCGGACCAGACGACGGCGGACTCGTGACCCTGCATGAAGCCACCCTCGGCATGCGCCGGCTGGCGATCTTTGATCCCGCCAATGGTCACCAGCCGATGCAGTCGAAGGACGGGCGCCATACCCTGGTTTTCAACGGCGCGATTTATAACTTCAAGGAGCTCAGGTCCGAACTGGAGTCGCACGGCCGTGAGTTCCGCACGAATTGCGACACGGAGGTCCTGCTCGCGGCCTTTGTCCAATGGGGCTCAGCCTGCCTGCCCCGTTTGCGCGGCATGTTTGCCTTTGCCGTGTGGGATGACCGGGAGCGCACGTTGTTCGCCGCACGCGACCCCCTTGGCATCAAGCCGCTGTACTACGCCCGGATGCCGGAGTCGGGCCTGTTGTTTGCGTCCGAACTGAACGCGCTCCTCGCCAGCCGGCAGCTTGCGCGGGAAATTGATCCCGTCTCCACCGGCGAATATCTCGCCTGGTTCAGCGTGCCCGCACCCCGGACGATCTACCGTGACATCTCCAATCTGCCTCCCGGTCATTGCCTGCAATTGAATGCCCAGGGGCGGCTGCAAACATCGCGTTGGTGGCATTTCCCGGCCCACACGCAGTCCGCGGCCGCCAGCGGCACCTATCAGGACTTCGTCGCCGGACTGCGCCGGCAGTTGGAGGATTCCATCCAAGCCCACCGTCTGGCCGATGTTCCGGTTGGCGCCTTTCTCTCCGGCGGGCTGGATTCCACCGCGGTCGTCGGCCTGATGTCCCGGGGCAGCGCCACCCGGCTCAAGACGTTTTCCCTGGTCTTCGGTGAAGCCGGGTACTCGGAACAGAACAGCGCCCGCCTCGCGGCGGAGGCCTTCGGCACCGAGCATCACGAGGAGCTGATCACGGGGGATCGCATCGCGGCCGATTTGCCCCGGATTCTTTCCAGTTTCGACCAGCCCAGCGGTGACGGCATCAACACTTTCTACGCCAGCCAGACCGCGCGGGCCGGCGGCGTGACCGTCGCCCTGTCCGGCCTCGGCGGGGATGAGCTGTTCGGCGGCTATCCCTCCTTCCGTGATCTGCCCCGGCTGGATTCATTGCTGCCATTCTGGCGGATGCTGCCCGGGGCCCTGCGCCGGAAAATCGTGGACGGACTGAACGCGCGACCTGGAGTGCAGGCGCGCAAGCTGGCCGACTTTCTCGCCCATGCGCGCGACCTGCACGAGCTCGCCTCGCTGCGCCGGCGCGTGCTGCCCGAGACCACGCGCCTCGGCCTGTTGGAACCGGAGTCGAGCCGCCTGGCCGGACGCCTGGGACCCAACCATCCGATGCTCGATGATTTCGTGCAGGAACTCGCCAGGGCGGATTCCTTCCAGATCATCAGTGCGTGGGAATTGCGCACCTACATGGCCGATGTGCTCCTGCGCGACAGCGACGTCTTCAGCATGGCCCATTCCCTGGAACTGCGCGTGCCCTTCGTGGATGTCCGGCTGCTCGAATGGCTCTGGCCGCAACCCGCGCGGTTCAAGTATGACCGGGGGCAGACCAAGCGCGCGCTCGCCGACGCCGTGGCCGACGTGGTGCCGGCCGCCATCCGCCAGCGCCGCAAGCAGGGGTTCGCCCTGCCCTTCCCGCTCTGGATGCGCCGCGAGCTGCGCCCCTTTCTCGACGCCACCTTTGCCCCGTCCTCCCTCGCCGCCTGCCCCTGGCTCCGCCAGGCGGCGGTGCAGCAACTCTGGGCGGAATTCACCCAGCGCGGCGAGCTCCGTGCGTGGTCGCGCGTCTGGGCCCTCGCCGTCCTGATCAATTTCGCGAACCGCCCGGCCCGATGAGACTCCTGTTGCTTTCCCCCGAACTGTTCCTGGCCGATGGCGGCATTGCCCGGATCATGCGGCTTTACCTCAAGGCCCTCTGCGAACTCGCCGGACCGAATGGACAGGTGAACTCACTGGTGCTCAATGACCGGCCCGGCCGGGACCCGCGCCTGCATCTTTACTCGACGGACATTCTGCGCGAACAGATCGGTTGCCAGCGCGGCAAACTGCGCTTCCTCCTGCAGGCCATCCGGCTCGGCCGGCGCAGTGACAAGTTGATCTGCGGCCATCTGCACCAATTGCCGATTGCCCGGCTGGCCCGGCTCCTCAACCCGCGGCTGGAATACTACCTCGTTGCGCACGGCATCGACGTATGGCGGCCCTACAGTCTGGCCGAGCGCTGGGCCCTGCGCGGGGCGCACCGCATCCTTTGTGTCAGCGAATACACGCGCCGGCAGATCCTGCGTTTCTGCCCGGGTCTCAACCCCGGCGCCCTCGTCGTGGTGCCCAACACCCTGGATCCCCATCTGTTCCCCGCCAACACGGCCCCTGTCGCCGCCATTCGTGAAGGGGTTGGTCCCCGGATTCTTACGGTCGGACGCCTGGCGTTTTCCGACAATTACAAGGGTTACGATACGCTGATCGAGGCGATGCCGCTGGTGCTCAAAGTCCATCCCGGCGCCACCCTGCGCATTGTCGGCGGGGGCGACGACGAGGCGCGCCTGCGTTTGTTGGCGGGACAGCAGGGCGTGACCGGTGCCGTTACCTTCACCGGCCGGATCGACGACCCGGCCCTGCGCGCCGAATACGCGGCCTGCGATCTATTCGCCCTGCCCAGTCGCAAGGAGGGTTTCGGCCTCGTCTTCCTCGAGGCCATGATTCACGGCAAACCATGCCTCGGCGCCCGCGCCGGCGCCGTGCCGGAGATTATCAATGAGCCTGTCGGCGCGCTTGCCGACTACGGCAACATCCCTGAAATTGCCGCTGCCGTGACCGACCTTGTGCAGCACCCCCGCGATCCGTCCACCATCCGCGCCCGGGCCGATTCGTTTGCTTTTCCGGCCTTCAAACGGCATCTGGCCGCCGTCCTCTCCGCCCCATGAGTCACCCCCAGGAATTGCCTGAGCTGGTAATCGAAGCGGGCCGGGCCGAACGCCACTACTGGCGCGACCTCTGGCGCTACCGTGAGCTGCTCGGTTTCCTCGCCTGGCGCGACATCAAGGTGCGCTACAAGCAGGCCGTGCTTGGCGTGGCTTGGGCAGTCGTTCAACCGGCCATCACCACGGCCATCTTTGTCTTCCTGTTCGGCAATCTGGCCAAAATGCCCTCCGGCGGCGTGCCCTACCCGCTGCTGGTCCTCGCCGGACTCCTGCCTTGGCAGTTGTTCGCGGCCGCCCTGTCGGGCTCAAGCGGCAGCCTCGTGGGTAACGCCAGCCTCATCTCGAAGGTGTACTTCCCGCGGTTGCTGGTCCCCCTTTCCTCCGTCGGCGTGGCCCTGGTTGATTTTGCCGTGGTGCTGGTCCTCTTCACGGGCCTGTCGGCCTGGTACGGCCATTGGCCGACCTGGCACTGGCTGGTGCTCCCGTTCTTCATTCTGCTTGCCCTCGCCGCCGCTCTTGGCGCCGGTCTCTGGCTGACGGCCCTCACGGTGCGCTATCGCGACTTTCGCTTCATTGTGCCCTTCCTGCTGCAAGTCGGCGTGTTCGTGTCGCCGGTCGGCTACCGCACCGATTATTTCCCGAACTGGCGCGACCTGCTGGCCCTGAATCCCCTGACCGGGGTCATTGACGGGTTCCGCTGGTGCCTGCTCGGTGGCACGCACGACTTCTCCGCCCAGGGTCTCGGCACTTCGATTCTCCTGATCACGATTACCTGCGTCACCGGGGTCTGGTTCTTCCGGCGCACCGAACGGGGATTTGCCGACATCATATGAGCGCCATTGTCGTCGAAAAACTCTCCAAGTGCTACCAGCTGCAGCGTCAGGCCCGGTCCGACACGCTGCGGGATGCACTCTCGCATGGGGCCCGCGGCCTCTGGCGGCGCCTGCGTCAGGGCAAGCTGGAGGAGGAATCCTTCTGGGCGCTCCGCGATCTGGACTTCGCCGTGAAGACCGGCGAGGTGGTCGGCATCATCGGCCGCAACGGCGCCGGCAAGTCCACCCTGCTGAAAATCCTCTCGCGCATCACCGAGCCCACCACGGGCCGCATCGTCCTCCGCGGTCGCGTGTCCTCCCTGCTGGAAGTGGGCACCGGCTTCCATCCCGAGCTCAGCGGACGCGAGAACATCTTCCTCAACGGCGCCATTCTCGGCATGTCGCGCGCCGAGATCCGTCGCAAATTCGACGAGATCGTGGCGTTCGCCGAGGTCGAGCGTTTCCTCGACACGCCGGTCAAGCGCTACAGCAGCGGCATGTACGTACGCCTGGCCTTTGCCGTCGCCGCCCATCTTGAGCCGGAAATTCTCATCGTCGACGAGGTCCTGGCCGTCGGTGACATCCAGTTCCAGGAGAAATGCCTCGGCAAGATGCACGAGGTCGCGCGCACCGGCCGCACTGTGTTGTTCGTGAGCCATAGCCTGCCCGCGGTGCGCAGCCTGTGCACCCAGGGCCTGCTCCTGCGGCAGGGAAGTATTGCCGCCAGCGGCCCGGTCGAATCGGTCGTGCGCGCCTACCTGGAGGAATTTCAGGCCGCAGCGGAAAACCGCACGGAGTGGAGCAATCCAGCCGTCGAGGGCACAAAGCCCCGTTTTGCCCGGATCGGGATCGGACGGACCAACCGCCTGAAGCGCGGCGAATCCCTGCGGATCGGTATCGCGCTGGGCGGAGAAATCCCGCCGCACGCCGTCATTTCCCTGCACATTCGAGACGAGGGCCAGCAGGTCGTGCTGCATACTTCCGATGAATTTGCCCGGATTCCGGTCACCGGTCCCCACCGGCAGGTGACGCTTGATACCCGGGCGCTGAACGTCGGCCGCTATGCCATCAGTCTCTCGCTGGCCATCCGCAATGTCACCTTCCTCGACCAGCATGACAATGTGCTCAACTTCACGATTGAGGATCCGGACTTCGCGGTGGCCGGCACCTCCGCCGCCGATTGGAAAGGACTTCTCGCCCCTGATTGCGCCGTCTGGGAGAGCGGAAAATGAATTTGGATCCACTGCGTCATTGGTGGCACACCTGCCGGCAATACCTGCATCGCTGGCGGCTGATGTTTTTGCATTACCTGGCGGAACATGAGGCGCTAACGCTGCGGGCTGGCAAGCCCGCTCCCTGGCGCCGGCGGCAGTTGTCGGCCCATGCGGTGACCTTCGGACTGCCGTTCTACATCGGCCGCGGGTTCTGGTTGCACGACGGCAGGAATTTCCACTTCGGCCAGCGTTGCTCCTTTGGCGAGTTCGCGCGTATCATGGACCATGGATCAATCACCGTGGGGGATGATTTCATCGCCGCCACGGGTCTGCAGATCAACAGCGGTACCCACGATCCCTCGACGATGTTGCCGCAGGCCGTACCGATTCAGATCGGGCACCGGGTGTGGTGCGGAGCCAATGTGTCCATCATCGCCGGGGCCAATATCGGCGACGATGTCGTCATCGGCGCAGGCGCGCTGGTTCGCTCCCCCATCCCCTCGGAATCCATCGCCGTCGGCGTCCCGGCCCGGGTCATTCGCAAACTGGAACGCAACGGCAAGGAATCACTCCAATGGCATCTGAGCTCCAGCGCCTGAACCTGGGTTGCGGCGACGTTTTTTTGCCCGGTTGGCGCAACCTGGATTTCGTCGCCCGTCCACCCCACGTGGTCAGGCACGATTTGCGCGAGACCCTGCCCCTGCCTGCGGGCATCTGCGAGGTCGTATATCATTCGCATGTACTGGAACACTTCGACCCGGCGGAGGCGGTCCGATTCCTGGCCGAGTGCCACCGCGTGCTGGCTCCCGGCGGCGTGCTCCGCGTGGTCGTGCCCGATCTTGAGCAAAAGGCGCGCCTCTACCTTGACCGCCTGGCGGCAGCAGCCGGGCAACCCGATGATTCAACCCTGGCCGGCCAGCACCAGTGGATGACCCTGGAAATGCTGGATCAACTGGCGCGGCGGAAAGCCGGGGGGGAGATGGCGCCCTTCATGCGCAGCCGACAATGTGGCGAATGGGTTCGCGCCCGGATCGGCGACGAATTTGACAAGGCCGCGGCCAATCCCGAAGTCCGGCCGCAGCCGCCGGCACCCAGCCTGCGTCGGAAAATGCAGGACTGGCTGGCTGGCCGGGCGCGGCGCCGCCTGGGGTTGGATCGCAGCGACGTCGACGAAGCCAGATTCCGGCAGACGGGTGAATTGCACCGCTGGATGTATGACCGGGTTTCGCTCACCGCCTTGCTGACCCGCATGGGATTTTCGAACGTCACGGTCGTCAAGGCGGACGTCAGCCGCATCCCTGACTGGTCCGACAACGGCCTTTTTCTGGACCTGGGTCCCGCCGGATTGAGAAGGCCGGACAGTCTATTTATGGAAGCCCTGCGCCCTTGAACACCAATCAAGCCACACGCATCACTCATCTCGCCACCACGATGGCCGATGGCGCGGGGATCGCCGCCCGCCGCATTCATGAGGCTCTCAACCGGGCTGGTTGCGACACCCGCATGCTCGCGCGGGACAACCAGGCGAGTTCCGTCGCCACCGCCTTTACCGGTACACCCATGCCCAGCCGGCGCGAGCGCCTGAGCCGCCACCTGCCATGGCTCGGCAACTTTGCCCAGCGCATGGAATATCGCATCCGGCGTGAACTCGCCGAGGCGGCACGGCATGGCAGCTGGGAATTGTTCTCTCCGCCTTTCTCCCGCTGCCGGCCGGAACGCCATGAGTGGGTCCGGACCGCCGATGTGGTGCATCTCCACTGGGTCTCCGGTTTTATCGATTATCCCCGTTTCTTTGCCGCCCAGCGGCGCCCATTGGTGTGGACCCTGCACGACCAGAATCCGGGGCTGGGAGGTTTTCACTACGCCAGCGACCTCGGGGCCAACCCGCGTCTTTCAACACTCGAGTGGGACTGTGCCGCCGTCAAACGCCAGGCGCTCGCCGGCCATAGGCTTGTCGTCGTCGGCAACAGTGCGTGGACCACTGTGGCCGCCAGCAAGTCCGCAGTGTTTCCGGCCGGCACGCGCTTCGAGACCATCTACTACCCGCTCGATTGCGAGGTGTTCTCTCCGATCGCCAAACCCGCCTCGCGCACGGCCCTCGGATTGACCCCCGATGGCCTCGTGGTCGGTTTTGCCTCCGCCAGCCTGACCAACACGCGGAAAGGCCTGAGCGATCTCATCGCCGCCTTGCGACTGCTCGTTGAGAACCGGCTGGATGCCCCGCCCATCACCTTGCTGAGCTTCGGACGCGAGCCCGACCAGAAGATGGTGCAGGGCTTGCGCCTGCCCTGGGTGCATCTCGGGCATCTGGACTCTGACACAATCAAGCGGGCCGC
>CAZFHG010000139.1:0-2584 GCA_964518665.1 uncultured Opitutaceae bacterium
GCCCAGTGCGCCCTGCCCGGCGGCGGGCAACGCGGCCAGCGGTCCGCAGAAGATGTCCTCCACGAGGATGCCGGCGCAGCCGATGGTCCCGGTGGTTTTCATGGGGCCTTGCCGCAGCAACCCAGCAATCCGATGCGTTCGTTGACGGCATCCCGCACGGCCGCGCGACCCGCGGCCATGAGATTCCGGTCACCGCCGATGCCGAGCAGTGCGTGGGGATCCGCGGCGGTTTGCTGGAGCGATTTTTGCAGGGCGGCGAGGTACCTTTGTTTCAGGTACGTGCCGTAGTTCACCTTGGCCACGCCCAGGGCGATGGCGCCCTGCAGCGAGGCGGCGGAGATGCCGGTGCCGCCGTGCAGGACGAGCGGTGTGTTCACGCGGGTGGCGATGGCTTCCAGGCGGTCGAGATCGAGGGGGCGCTCGCCTTTGACCAAAATGTGGATGTTGCCGACACTGACGGCCAGCAAATCGACGCCGGTTTGCTGCACAAACGCCCGGGCCTCCTCAGGATCGGTCATGGCTGCGCCAGCCTGCACGTGGCCGCTGGCGCCGCAAGGCAACTCCCCGAGTTCCGCTTCCACGGCCACGCCGCGCGGATGCGCATAGGCCACGATTTTTTTGACCCGCTCCACATAGTCCGGCGCCGAAGCCGCGGGGTCGGCCGGCATGACGAGATTGAAGCCGGTGTCGCACGCGCGGCGGACCCAGTCATCGCGCGGGCATTCGTTGAAGATGAGGCCGCACGGCACGGTCGCGGACGCCGCGGCGGCCTTGCCCAGCGCGGCATACATTTCCAGGCGTTCCTGAAACCGGCGTTCCGGGCGGCTCAGGAAATCGCCGTTGAACCCGATGATGATGGGCGAGCGGGAGGCTTCCGCGGCGTCGATCACACCCTGCAGCGAAGCGAAATCCCAACTCTCGAAATAGCCCAGGGCATATTTCTCCGCGCGGGCGCGTTCAATCAGCCGGGCTATGGGGTAAAGCGCCATTGTGATAAAATATTACACAATGACGGTAATAATTACCAAGAGTGGCAAGAGCTAAAAGGGCGCGTAAGGCAATATGAGCCACGCCAGTCGCTGCGGGATTGGGCGGGTGGATCATTTGGGTGCTGTGATTCCACGCGCGCATGTTCTTGGCCAGAAGCATGCAATTGAATCACGAGGACGCGAAGGGATGATCAGGGATTGTGTAGGCAGCCCGCTTGCGGGCGCGATTCGAGCGCCCGCAAGCGGGCTGCCTACCGATGAACCTGGGGTGCCTTCGCGAGTCTGCGCGGTTCAACTGTGCGAATGGGAGCGCCGCATCCGCGGCATGAAGCCGCGCCTACAGTCGGACCCTCGGCGTGCTGGCGATCACGACCTGACGGCCGGAGCTCTTCAACTGCTCCAGCGGGCCCTTCGGGCACTTGCTGTCGGTGATGACCACGTGAATCGCATTCACATCGAGCACCTTGCACAGGGCCCGCTGTTCGAATTTCGAGCTGTCCACGAGCAGGTAGAGTTTCGCGCAGCGGCCGGCCATCAGTTGCTTGATGCGCAGGGTGGCGATCGAGGATTCGTAGGTGCCCTCGGCGGCCACGAAGGCCTTGGTGGACATGAACGCGGCATCGACGAAGAACTTGGCGCAGGCCTCCTCGGTGAGGGTGCCGACGAAGGAAGCGCTTTGCGGATCATACTCGCCGCCGAGGCAGATCACCTTGGCGTGGGGCGTGCGGCCGACCTCGATGGCGATGAGCGCGGAGTTCGTGATGACGTTGAGGGCGAGCTCGGATTTGGCGATGAGGCGGGCGAGCTCGATGCACGTGCTGCTGCCGTCGAGGAAAAGCGTCTGCTCGGGCCGGATGAACTCCAGGGCGCGGGCCGTGATGGCCTCCTTTTCGGCGCGGTTGGTGTCGATGCGCGAGAGCAGCGACGTCTCATAGAGGAAACGGGGGGCGTTCGAGCGCTGCGCACCGCCGAGGGTCTTGATGAGCGCGCTGCGCTGCGCGAGGACCTCGACGTCGCGCCGCACGGTCATCGACGACACGTCCAGCAATTGCTCGAGCTCCTGGTAGGTGCAGGCGCCCTTGGCCTGCAGCACGTCCAGTATTTTCTGTTGGCGCGGAGTCACGCGATGAACGTGAGGCGGATTGAACGGACGTTCAAGTAGCGAGGAAGCCGCCGTCCACCGGCAGACAGGCGCCATTGATCATCGCGGCGTGCGGGCTCAGCAGGAAAGCCACGGCGGACGCGACGTCGTCGGGGCGGGCGAAGTGGCCGAGCGGAATCTTGGCGAGCATGGGGCCGCTCTTGGCGGGATCGCCCCAGGCCATTTCGCCCATGGGGGTGAGGGTGACGGTCGGATTGAGGGCGTTGACGCGGATGCCGTGCGCGCCGAGTTCGAGGGCCATGACGCGGGTGAGGGCATCAAGGGCGCCCTTCGAAGCGCAATAGGCGGCGTGGTCGGTGAGCGCGGCGAGAGAGGCCTGGCTCGAGAGATTGACGATGACACCGGCGTGACGGCGGGCGACCCAGCCGCGGGCCACGGTCTGGGCGACCACCAGCGCGGCCCGGACGTTGATGGCCATGGTGCGGTCAAAGGC
>CAZFHG010000139.1:2684-9808 GCA_964518665.1 uncultured Opitutaceae bacterium
TCTGGGCGACCACCAGCGCGGCCCGGACGTTGATGGCCATGGTGCGGTCAAAGGCTTCGGGAGTCGTTTCGAGAAACGGCTGGGGGACGGAAATGCCGGCGTTGTTCACCAGCAGATCCACGGGTCCGGCGCGCTCGATTGCCGCACGCGTGGCCGCGGCATCGGCGAGGTCGCAGACAATGGACTCCCCGCCGATCTCGCGCTGGAGGGAGGTGAGATCGGCGGCGGTGCGGCTCAGTGCCACCACCGTGGCGCCGTCGCGGGCGAGCATCTGGGCGATGGCCCGGCCGATGCCTTTGCCGGCGCCGGTGACGAGGATGCGCTGCCGGTCGAAGCGGATGTTCATGGCATGGCAATCTGGATTTTCACGCTGGCCGGCGGCGGGGCGCTGGCCAGGTCAAAGGCGGCGATGGAGTCCGCGAAGGGGTAGGTGGCGGTGATGAGCGGCCGCACGTTGATCTTGCCCGCATCCATGAGCGCCAGGGCGCGGGGGAAGACATGGGCGTAACGGAAAATCGACTCGATGCTCGCCTCCTTGATCTGCGCGGCGACCAGGTCGAGCGGCACCGGGGCGCCGGGCATGCCGATGAAGACGACCCGTCCGCCCGGGCGGAGCGGGCCGAAGACACTGGCGGCGGCGTTCACATTGCCGGAGGCTTCGAAC
Source organism: uncultured Opitutaceae bacterium (assembly GCA_964518665.1). Lineage (GTDB taxonomy): Bacteria > Verrucomicrobiota > Verrucomicrobiia > Opitutales > Opitutaceae > UBA2377. The sequence goes on from CAZFHG010000139.1 coordinate 3,349, forward strand.
ACGAGATCGGCGCCCCAGCCATCGGTCTGCGCGGCCACGACGTCCTCCAGTTTGGTGTGACGGACATTGACGGGAGTGATCGGGCCGAGGCTGGCGGCGAGGTCGAGTTTCGGCTGCTGGACATCGGCGAGGATGATGCGGCTGCAGCCGCCGGCGAGGGCGGCGAGGGCGGTGAGGACGCCGATGGGCCCGGCGCCGATGACCACGGCGACGTCACCCGGGGTGATGCGCGCCTTGGTGGCGGCGTGCAGGCCGACAGCGAGGGGCTCGACCATCGCCGCCTCGGCGTAGCTGACGCGCTCGGGCAGCTTGAAGGTGAAGGCGGCGGGATGGACCACGGTCGGGCGCAGGCAACCGTGCACCGGCGGCGTGGCCCAGAAGCGCACCGCCGGATCCAGATTGTAAAGGCCGAGGCGGGTGGCGCGGCTGCGGGGATCGGGCACGCCCGGCTCCATGCAGACGCGGTCGCCCTTTTTGAGCGTGGTGACGGCCGCGCCGGTTTCCAGCACCACGCCGGCGGCCTCGTGTCCGAGCACCATCGGCGCCCGCACGACGAAGGGCCCGATCGCGCCGTGCTGATAATAATGCACATCGCTGCCGCAGATGCCGACGGTGTGGATGGCGATGCGCACATCATCGGGCCCCAGGGATTCTTCAATCGCGATGTCGCGGAGCCGCAACTCGTGTTTTCTTTCAAGGACGAGGGCTTGCATAGGAATTCAGTGGATGGAAACGCTGACTGACGGAGCGGTGCACTTGGCCGGGGCCAGCCAAGGGCGGGAGCCCGGCATCAGCAAATCATTCCGCGTTTGGCCGCCCGGCCGTGGCCGATGGGATTTTCCCCGATCCAGCGTTCGTCCACGGGTTCAGAAGCCGGCTGATAGCGGGTGTCGGTGGAAAAACGGAAAAAGTCAGTCTGGTTGTCCAAGCTGGCGTGCACGGTGGTCATGCCAAAAATCAGGAGGTCGCCCATGCGGTACTCGGTGGTCAGCCACCGGCCGCCGAGGTGTTCGCGCAGGCTGTAGGGGTTGTTGGAAAGCACGCCGCCCCATTTCCACGGAATTTTGCCCGATTCGATTTTCTCCGCTTCGGGCCGGTTGGTGCAGTAGGTGTCCACGTCGCGGTTCAGGTAGTTTTTCAGGCGCGCCGCCTGCAGGTGGGAACCTTCCAGCACCATCAGGCCGCCGATCTCATGGGAGATGTCGCCGTAGGGCACCCAGGCGGTGCAGAGGCGTGGACTGCCGCGGCCCATGTAGACCGTGTCGCAATGCGGGTCGGTCCCGAAGCCCTTGCCCATGGTGCGGACCCAGGTGAAATCGAAATGCCGGACGGCGTCGGCGAAGAAGGCACCGAACAGATCGAGGATCCGGCCGGCGTAGAGGAGCTGCTGCATGCTCCGGTTGCCCTTCGAGATGGAATTCATGAATTCCACGGCGAGCCGCGGATCGGCGAGGAACTTCAGGTCGGCATCCGCGCGCTTTAAGGCATCCATCGCGGGATACGCGGGATCGAGCAGGTTTCTTTCCGACAGGACTGCGGTGATCCGGGCGCGCGCGGCGCGGACGAGTGCGGGATCCAGAAAATTCGGGATGAACAGATAGCCGTCGGCGGCGAAGCGCTCCCGCAGGGCGGCGACGTCGTTCACTACGTCATCGGACCGACGCAACTCGCCGAAGGAGTTGGGCGAAGTGTCCAGCTCATGACCTTTGGCGAAAATACGCGGCAGCGTCGTATTCATATGGCAGGGGCGGCGATATGATAAAAAATCAAGAAAGCGTTGTGATTAAATAACAGGCGTCTCTGAGCGTCAACCACGTAGTGCCGGACTTCAGCCGGCACTGGATCGAGAGGACCCTCCGCCGCCTTAGCAGGGCGAACGCGGGCTAAAGCACCGCGCTACGACCGGGATGTCGGCGCCTGTCCTACAAGTAGAACCGCTGACGGTTCGCAAAGGCCGCACCGTCGTGATGGTCTGGTCCTGATGAAACCCCGGTTGCTGGCCCTGGCTGCACAGTTGTGTTTGATGAGTCTGGTGCACGCGGGACCGCCGCCAGAGGTGCCCGCCGACCGTCCGGTGGTTGTGACGGTGCTGGGTGAGCCGCGCTACATGCACCGGCATTATGAGTCGGAAGTGGAGAACGCGCCGGAGGAGCGGCAGAAGATCTACCAGACGGGGTGCACGGGCGAAATCGGCCTGCGCGTGTCCGGGTTGAAGGACGAACCCCACCGGGTGCACCTGGCCTACACCGAGATGACGATGGGCGAGCCGGCGCGCCGGGTGTTCGACATTTTGCTCAACGGCCGGACCGTGGCGAAGGAAGTGTGTACGTACCACCGGGTGGGTATGCGCCGGGTGCTGGCGTTCGACTTCACCGTCGCACCACAGGACGGCGTCATCACCTACGAGCAGCGCCGGAGCGTGCCCGAGGCGGATTATCCGCTGTTTTGTCTGCTGCAGGTTTTTGATCAGTCCGGCCGACTCGTGGCGGAGCAGTCCGCGTATGCGATGCGTCCGCCTGACTGGGACCGCAACACCCTGTTGGATTTTACGCGCGTCCACGAGGGCCAGAACCTGGAGACCGGCCGCACCGCGCCGCCCTGGGCGGGCACGTACCGGATCCGGGCGCATGAAATGGACAAGGTAACGCCGGCCGACGTGGTCGGGCCCGATGGCGTGGTTTACCCGAATTGGACGCGCATCGGCATCCCCGGCGGCATCCCCGTGCGCGCGAACACGCATAACGCGGCCGACTACGGAGCCGTGCCGGACGACGGACTGGATGATGCCGCGGCACTGCAGCGGGCCGTGGCTGCCCTGGAGTCGCGCGGCGAGGGCGGGGTGCTCTTTATTCCGGCCGGAGTCTATCACCTGGACCGGCCGGTCCTCATCAAGGGCGACAACATCGTCCTGCGCGGCGCCGGCGCGAAAAAGACCCGGCTCATCTCCCGTTTCTCGAAGCGGGGCGAAGCGCCGGAATTGCATGGCATCCCGGCGGACGGGAAAATCCATCCGCAGAGCTACTATTATGTGTGGCTCGATCCCGAGGGGCTGACCGGCGTCGAAATCACCGCCGCGGGCAAGACCGTGCAGCGGATCACCCGGGCGGGGCGTTGGGAGACGCAGATCTTTTTCCGGTTTGCCGGTCAGGAACTGGTGGCCGCGGCTGGTCCGGGCGAAACCGACCTCACGGTTACCGTCACCTACCTCAATGGTGCGGTGCGCAAAGTGACGCGCCGGGTGCAATTGGATCCGGCCCCCGTGCCGGTGGAGCGCGGCTACGGCTCGCTCGCGATGATCGGCTTTGCCGGGCGGGGATTGGTCGGCGAGCGCTTTGCGCTCACGGCGGATGGCCGGCGGGGCGACATGCATCTGGATCTGGCGCCGGGGCATGGCTTCGCGGCCGGTGATCGCATTCAGGTCAACGCGCCGGCCACCGCGCGGTGGGACCGGCTCACCACCTCGGCGCGGCCGGGCGCCCAGATCCGCACCAACCATTACCAGCTCACGCGGGTGGAGGGTAACCGGGTGTGGCTGGGCGAGGCTTTGCGCCTGGAGTTTCCGCTCATTGACGGCGCCTCGGTGCAGCGGCTGATACCGCAAATGCATTGCGGAATCGAGGATCTCGGCTTCGAGCAGGAGGTGCAGGCCATGATTCACGGCGTCATGTTCGAATACGGCTGGGAATGCTGGATGCGCGGGGTCGAGCTGACCCGGGCCGGCGACAAGTCCCTCTATATGCCCCACTCGAAGCGCTGCGAGGTGCGCGACTCGGTCTTCGACCGCGTGTGGTACAACATCGGCGGGTCCGGCTACATCGGCTGGGAGCATTCCTTCGACAGCCTGATGGAAAACGTGACCACCTACGCCATGCGGCATGCGCCGGTCGTGCAATGGGGCTCCTCGGGCAATGTGATCCGCCGGAGCGTGTTTCACGGCAGCGATGCCCAGTGGCACGCCGGCTGGACGAATGAGAATCTCTATGAGGAACTGATCGTGGAATCCTCCCAGCTCGATGGCGCCTACGGCAACGGCATGTGGGCCTCGCCGCCCGAGGACCGCGGCCACGGGCCCAACGGGCCGCGCAACGTGGTGTACAACTGCAGCGTCTCCTCCCCGAAGGCCGGGCTCTGGATGGGCGGCATGAACGAGTCGTGGCTCATCCTCCACAACCTGTTTGTCGTCGGCCGCGGACCGGGGGTCGTCGCCCGGACCGCCAGTTTCGATCATCTCATCCAGGGCAACGTGTTCGTGCTCCTGGAGCCGGAGCCCGCCGCGATCTACCTCGGCACACCCGATTGCATTGGGGTCGAGTTGATCGACAACCGGTTCTACGGGCCGGTCAGGCAACTGGCGGGCGGGGCGATTGCGCCCGCCGTCGAGCGCGGCAATCGGATTCGCGGCTCCGGCCAGAGCGAGCGGCCGCGGCCCGCCGTGCGTTCGATCTTTGAGTGGCAGCAGGCGCAGCGCGCCGTCATTCAGGCCGGGCAGCTCCGCCGGGCCGCGACTTCCACGCCCTGACCCCGGCGTCCATCCTGCATCCTTCTGATTCTACGGGTAGTATATCGTGCGCGTTGTAGGGGGGAATAATCTTATTCAAACCCTGTGCCACTTCCCCATCCCCCAGTTTCAACTGCTGAGCCGTATTCCCAAATTCGCAGTAGTCTACCCCCATAAAAGCATCCCTTGCCGTTCTGCGGTCACCCCCAGTGCTGCAGCCCGGTGTTTGCCAACCCCTTTGTCAGGCAAGTCTGCATCCCTAAGAACTAGCACACCTAAGAAGTGTTACCCATACAATGAGCATCAAAACCATACTGTCAGCGATGCACGGCACGGGCCGTGTCTATCTGTTAGTGATTGCCGGGGCCTCCCTCGCGGTTGGCCAGGCGGTCAAGGAAACCATCCCGGTTGAAACCGACAAGGAGACCGCGGAAGTCGTCAAGCTGTCGCCCTTCGAAGTTCAGGCCGAGAAGGACTACGGTTACCGCAAGAGCAGTACCGTAACCACGTCCCGTATTGCGATTCCGGTTGTCGAGAATCCGCAGTCCGTGGAAATCATTTCCGGTGAACTGCTGCGCGACATGAGCGTCTCGCTGCCCAGCCAGGTCTTCCGTTACTCCAGCACCGTCATGGTGGGTGAGTCCGAGGTCGGCCAGGCCGGTATCTACACCCTCCGCAGCTTCCAGCTCCCGATCTTCTACAACGGTCTCGGTCTCGCGAGTTCCTTCTCGCTCACCCCGACCCTTCCGGTGGACAACTTGGACCGCGTTGAAATCGCAAAGGGCCCCGTCGCCCTGTACTTCACGAACTCCACGCCCAACGGTGTCGCCAACTACGTCACCAAGAAGCCCCAGTTCATCAATGCCACGGAGTTCAAGCTCACCGCCGGCAGCTATGACTTCTACAAGGCGATGCTGGATACCCAGCACGTCATCAGCAAGGAGCACGGCATCGCGATGCGCCTGATCAGTTCCTACCAGAACTGGAACGGCCGCGTGGACGGCCAGGAGCATGCCCAGCTGGTCTTCGTTGATCCGTCCGTCACGTGGCGTCCGAATGACAAGTTCCAGATGACGGCCGAGTTCTCCTCGACCAAGCAGAACCTGCCCTACGCCACCTTCGAGTGGAATTACGCGATGAATCCGCAGTACTGGCAGAATGTCATGAGCCCGAATGCGCAGATCATCAGCTACATGAAGACGGCCTACAACCTGGCCGATGACGCCGCCGCCCTCGCCAAGATCAACGAGCGCTGGGGTTATCCCACGGGCAATCCGAACGGCTCACTCCAGGGCACCGTCCAGAACACGTACATGACCAACTGGTCGAACGACATCTACGGCATGACGGGTTTGGCGCCGCGTTACTTCACCACCAACACCATCGACTGGTGGCGTTTCTCGAATCGCGGCGACAAGTTCTTCTCCAAGGGCCCGGATTCGAACTACGACGGCAACTCGCACCTCACCGACGTTTCGCTGGACTTCACCCCCTTCGAGGGTCTCTCGGCGCGCTATCACTGGCTGCACATGGTCAACAACACGGCCTTCACCCGCCAGTTGCTGCAACCCGTCGCCGGTCTGCGTCCGGACGGTCGCGTGAATGCGCTGAATGCCGCCGCCGCCATCTCCTGGACCCCGCACCGCTGGGCTTCCTCCGATGCGCAGCAGGTTGATATCTCGTACGAGAAGGAATTCCTCGGCATGAAGAACTTCTTCTCCCTCGGCTATGAGAAGCAGCACTCCCGCGCCACGATCGACAACGTCACCGTTGACCTGTCCAAGGCGAAGCCCGGCGTCAGCGCCGGTGGCTACGCCCTCACAGGTTCCTCGGCCTACCAGCACTGGGATCCGTTCGGCGCCAACCCGCTGCAGGGCATCTACGGCGTGGTCTCCTCCGGCCCCGTGCTGACCAACGTCTCGATCGCCAACTTCGAGGCCATGACCTTCAGCTACCGTGGCC
>CAZFHG010000140.1:0-9805 GCA_964518665.1 uncultured Opitutaceae bacterium
GCCAGGCGGATCGCCGCGCCCGGTTTCACATCGAGGCTCTTGGCGAGGTCCTTGTTTTCGACATAGCCTTCGAAAGGACCCGGCAATTCGATGGCCATCCAACCGGCCGGAATCGAGGCCAGTGAGCCCGGTGCAGCCACCGGATCCGTCCCGGCCTTTAGGTAGGAAATCGCGGGAGACGTGGCATCCGGTTTGGTGTGAACCGCCGTGGTGACGGTCAGGGGCGCGGCCAGAAGCGACGACGCGGCCGCGAGGAGGCTCACGATGGAGGTGAGGCGGTTAATCTTCATTGACAGAAAGGCGGGTCGGGGGAGCCGGAACAGCGCGGGTGGCATAGGCCTCGTACGCCGCATGAGGGGTACGAGGGTTGTTGAAGAGGGAATCAATCTCCTTGGTAGAAAGTACTTTTCCCGCCCGCAACGGGATTCCCTTCAACTGCAGGCTACCGATTTGGTAGCGGCGCAGTCGTTTGACGTCGAAGCCCAGGCGGGTGAAGAGCAGCCGAATCTCGCGCTTCTTGCCGTGGTGCATGTGCACGTCGAGGTCGGTGGCGATCCCGCCGGCATCCGCGTTGATCAGCGCCGCTCGTTCGACCTTTAGGCGTTCGCCCTCGATCACGACACCCCGCACCAACTGGGTCAGGCGAGTGGCCGGGAAGGGGGTCTTCAGGACCACGTGATATCGTTTCACCACCACGTTGGAAGGGTGCATCAGACGATGGGCGAGGCTGCCATCGGTGGTGAGAATCACCAACCCCTCGCTGTCGAGATCCAGCCTTCCTGCGCAGAAGAACCGTAGTTTGGAGAACTCGCGGGGCAGCAGTTCAAACACCGTGGCGGCATGGTGCGGGTCGTCATTCGAGCAGACCAGGCCGCGTGGCTTGTGCACCGCGACCGTAATCCTGGGTTGGGCGGACGTGCGAACCGTCTTGCCGCTGACGGTCACCTTGTCGATGCCGGGGGCAATCTTCTGGCCAGCGACGGCGACTTTGCCGTTCACCCAAACCTCGCCCAGAGCGATGAGGGCTTCGGCTGCCCGCCGCGAGCAGACGCCGCTGTCGGCGATGAATTTCTGCAGGCGGATGGGTTCGGCGGATGCCATGGCCCTACTGGGCGCCAATTCCCTCGGCGCTGCAAGCCTGCGCGTGATCCTCCGGTTTTGCCGGGCGGAGCGCCCGCCTCGGACAAGGTGAAGCGCATGAGCGAATCTCCACCGCGCCCTTGCCCTTGTCGCGGGAACCAGTGTTGACTAGGCGTTTCATCTCCATGCTCACCTTCACCAATCGAACTGCCCTCGTAACCGGCGCCGGACGCGGCATCGGCAAAGCCATTGCGGAGACCCTGGCGAAGCACGGGGTCACGGTCATCTGCGTTTCGAAATCCGCCGACTCCTGCGGCGCCACGGCCGCGGCCATCACCGCCGCCGGTGGGCGGGCCAAGGCGCTGGCGGTCGATGTGGCGGATGGGGCGGCCATTGCCCGGGCGGCCGATGAGCTGTTGAAGGAGTTCCCCATCATCGACATTCTCGTGAACAACGCCGGGATCACCCGGGATGGCCTGTTGTTTCGGATGAGCGAGAACGACTGGAACGACGTGTTGACCACCAACCTCACCAGTTGCTTCCACTGGACCAAACTCATCGCCCGGCCGATGACGCGCGCCCGCTGGGGCCGGATTGTGAACATCGCTTCCGTCAGCGGAGTCATGGGCAATGCCGGGCAGGCCAACTACTCTGCCGCCAAGGCCGGGATGATCGGCCTCACCAAGACGCTGGCGCGCGAATTTGCCTCACGCAGCGTGACCGTCAACGCGGTGGCTCCGGGTTTCATCAAGACCGACATGACGAGCGAGTTCGTCAATAATGCCGAGGCCTCCGCCAAGATTCTGGAGGCAGTGCCGCTCAAGCGCTTTGGGGAATCGGCCGATGTGGCGAATCTCACGGCCTACCTCTGTTCGGAAGAGGCGAGCTACATCACCGGACAGGTTTTTAACGTTGACGGTGGCATGGCGATGTGAACCCTCCGCAGCACTGCTTCCCTCTATAAAATTTCGTAAAATGGCTGACCAAAAAACCATCGAACAGCGCGTCAAGGAAATCATCGTGAATCAGCTCAACGTCAATGAGGAGCAAATCACGCCGACGGCTTCATTCCTCGACGATCTTGGCGCGGATTCGCTCGATACGGTCGAGTTGATCATGGCTTTTGAGGAGGAGTTTAAGGACGAAATCAAGGGGGAGATCCCCGAGTCTGACGCGGAGAAACTGCAGACGGTTGGCCAGGTGATCGACTACATCAAGGCGAAGGCCGGCCAGTCCTAACCTCAGTATTTGGCTCACTTTTGGCGTTCTGCCGATTTCCCTCGCGGAGATTTCTGGCAGGACGCCTTTTTGTTGTTCGATTCCGTAGCTGGCTCCCTCGCCTATGCAGTCCTCATCTCATTCGCGCCGCGTGGTAGTCACCGGCCTCGGCGTCGTCACGGCGGTCGGCCACAACGTCGAGGCGTTTTGGGCTGGCTTGCTGGCCGGCCAGTCCGGAGTTCGGCGGGTGACGCTTTTTGATCCGGCGAATTTCGCCTGCCAGATTGGTGCCGAGGTGCGGGACTGGGATGCGAGTCTGCTGATGGATCCAAAGGAGGCGCGGCGCAATGACCGGTACACTCACTTTGGTTTTGTGGCCGCCAAGCAGGCCTTTGCCGACGCGGGCATCGACATGGACCGCGAGGATCCGGATCGGGTGGGCGTGATCATCGGCTCTGGTATCGGCGGAATGTATACTTACGAGTCGCAGCTCAAGGTCCTGGCGGAGCGCGGGCCCCGCAAGGTGTCGCCGTTCACGATCCCCTCGCTGATCGGCAACATGTGCTCGGGATTGTTTGCCATCGAAATTGGGGCCCGGGGCCCCAATTTCGGCCTGGTTTCCGCGTGCGCCACCGGCACCCATGCCTTGGGCGAGGCGGCCCATGCGATTCGGCGGGGTGATGCTGACGTCATCATCGCCGGGGGCAGTGAAGCAGCCATCACCCCTTTTGCCTACGCGAGTTTCTGCGCGATGAAGGCGATGAGCACGCGTAACGATGAGCCGCAGCGGGCGAGCCGGCCGTTCGACAGCCAGCGCGACGGTTTTGTCATGGGCGAGGGCTCCGGCATTCTGGTGCTGGAGTCGTTGGAACACGCCCAGGCTCGGGGTGCCCGGATTTACTGCGAGCTCGCCGGATACGCGGCGACCTGCGATGCCTTTCACATCACGCAGCCGGACCCGGAGGGCAAAGGGTTGTCGATGGCCATGAAACGGGCCTTGGCGAGTGCCGGGGCGACCCCGGAAGACGTTGACTACATCAATGCCCATGGGACATCGACGCCCTACAACGACAAGTTCGAGACTCTGGCCATCAAGAAGGTCTTCGGCGATCACGCCCGCCGGATCCCGGTCAGTTCGACCAAGTCGATGACCGGCCATCTACTGGGAGCCGCGGGCGGGATCGAGTCGGTGGTCTGTGTGAAATCGATCCAAACCCAATCGCTGGCGCCCACCATCAATCTGGAGGAACCAGATCCTGAGTGCGATCTGGATTACATCCCGAACGAAGCGCGACGGGCGAGGGTTCGGACCGTGCTGAGCAATAATCTTGGCTTCGGCGGGCAGAATGCCGCGGTGGTTTTCCGCGCGGTGTGACTTCCCCTGGTTCCGCCCGAGGATCGACTGGAGGTCGGGCCCGTCAGTTGAGCCAGCGGGCCAGCGCCGCCCGCAGTTCCTCCTGGCGCACGGGTTTGGCCAAGAAGTCATCCATGCCAGCGGCGAGGCATGCGGCGCGATCACCGCTCATCGCGTTGGCCGTGAGGGCGATGATCGGCAGGGGACGACCGGCCAGCCGCGCGCGAATCTGCCGGGTTGCCTCAAAGCCGTCCATGCCGGGCATCTGGCAGTCCATGAGGATCGCATCGAATCGCTGTTGGGTGGTGATGCTGACCGCATTGGTGCCGTCCGCGACGGTCACAAATTCCAATCCCAACTTGGTCAGCAGGAGTTCGATGACTCGTTGATTTACGCGGTCGTCCTCGACCACCAGCACCCGTCCCTTGAGGCTCTGGTGCCGTTCGCTGAATGGACCGCGCGAGACGTGTTGCGGTGGTTCGGCCAGCGGCAGCGAGAGCTCGAAGCTGAATTCCGAGCCGTGGCCGGGCTGGCTGGAGACGGTAATCAGCCCGCCCATGCGTTGCGCGAGGCGCTGTGAGATGGCCAGGCCGAGGCCGGTGCCGCCGAAACGCCGGGTGGTCGAACTGTCGCCCTGGGAGAAAACCTGAAACAGTTTCTTCTGGGTCGCTTCATCCATGCCGATGCCACTGTCGCGCACCGCCAAGCGGAGGGTGATTTGTTTTGGGTCCTGGGTGATGATACGAGCGGCGATTTCGACCCAACCCTTGTGGGTGAACTTGATCGCGTTGCCGCTGAGGTTGAGCAGGATCTGCTTGATCCGGACTGCGTCGCCCGCCACGTACAGCGGGAGCGAGGGGGGCAGGGCCAGGTTGAGTTCAAGGTCCTTTTCCGCGGCGCGGGTGCGCTGCAGCGCGGCAACCTCGGTGATGGCGTCGGCGAGCGAAAACGGAACCGATTCAAACTCAAGGCGACCGCTCTCGATCTTCGAAAAATCGAGGATGTCGTTGAGCAGCCGCATGAGGGTGTCGGCGGAGCCAACGGCGATATTCAGTTGCGACCGCTGGTCGGCGCTCAGCGGCGAGTGCTCCAGGACCTGAAGCATGCCGATGATGCCATTCATGGGGGTGCGGATCTCGTGGCTCATGGTAGCCAGGAACTCGCTCTTGGCGTGACTCGCACCCTCCGCCGCCTCCTTCGCCTCGCTCAAGGTTCGGACCAGGGTCTCGTTCTGGAAGATCAGGCGCCACTGCTGGCGCAGGTCGCCGTGGTGGAGCCGGGCGGTGTTGTGCAGGAAGAGGGCGTAGGTGATGACGATCATCACCAGCGTCCAGTTTCCGGCGTCATCCAGCAACGCCAGTCGCCCGAGCAGCGGGACGAGCGTGGCGACGCGGTAGAGGCGGTAGCACAGGGGCGCCGAAGCCAGGGAGCGGGCGGCGCCGGCGTTCCTGCCGGCGAGAATCAGCACCAGCAGCAGCCGGGGGATCAGCGCCGCGGTGTCGAAGTAAAGCCACCCGGCGCAGCCCCAGGTGCAACCGGCGGCGACTGTTCCGACCACGAAGAGGGCGCGCCAGCGGGGCAATTGGTCGGCGGCTGGCTCTGCCCGAAGGAACGCGCGGGCGAGGCTCCAGCGCGCCAGCGTGACGGCGGTGATGGCGCCGAGCCAGCCCAGGTGCAGCGTGCGCGGATAAATACTAAACGTCCCGCCGACCAGAATCAGGGCCAGCACGAAATTGGAGAACAACCCGAACCCGGCGGAACGATAGAGCAGCCGGGTCAGTTCCGCCTCGATCTGCTGCTCGGTCGCGGGAGAGGCGAGCGCCGACCGGGCGAGCGAGGCAGGGGCGTCCATGCCCAACCGTGGTCGACCGCCGGCGTGAGCTGAAGTCAAAACTCAACGGGATCTGCGGCCGTGCGGATGCGGGCAATAAAAAGCCCGCGGAGTGACCTCCGCGGGCAAAAGGGGCGGGATTCGTCCCGAAGGATCAGACTTTTTCCACCAAACCGGCCTTGATGGCCTTGACGGAGACCCAAACCCGCTTCGTGCCGCCGTTGGCGGTCTTGATGCGGATGCGCTGTAAGTTCGGACGGAACTTGCGCTTGGTGATGCTCGTTACGTGCGTACCAATGCCGCCGCTCTTCTTGGACTGACCCTTGCGATTGATGATCGAGCCCTTGACGGGACGGCGACCGGTGACTGCACAGATTCTGGCCATGGTGGTTTCGAGTTGGTTAAAGGGTCGCGAGTAAAGGCTCGCACCGGGTTGAAGCAAGGGGAATCTTGGCCACCTCGAACGGCGGAAACCGCCGGCGGCAAGCTGCGGCTAAAACCCCTTGCAACGGTGGGTGTGCATCACCTGAAATCTCTGTCCGAAATGGGCCGGGTGCAGCAACTGGACGAGGGCCTGTTTGCGACGACTCAATCGTCTCGCCTCAGCTTCGCTAGTGGCGGCGATGACCGCCTGGGCGTGGCGCAGAAAAAAGCTTTCCTGAAATTCCAGGTGAGGTTCGGCAAAACCACCTGCCCGGAGCGCGGTGCTGATCCAGTCCCAGCAGACGTGGCAGGTGAGGTCTTGTTCGCCGGGGCGGGCCAGCAGGTCGTTTGACTGGGTGTGCCGATAGTAGGCACGGGCGGTTCCGCCCGGAACATGATCCCGCAGTTCCAAGAGCGTCTTGCCGTAGTCAAACGCCACGAAGAGGCCATGCCACGGCTGGGCGGCGATGTCCGCCGCGAGCTTGGCGGCGGCGATGGGCCGGTCAAAGCGGTAGCCTTCGCTCGTGGCTGGCTCGTCGCAATCCGCCCGCTCAATTTCGACCTCGACCAGCCCCTCTCCTTCGATCCGGACCCCTACCTCGAACCAGCGTCCGCGCCGAAACACGGTTCGCGTGCAGGGCTGAGCGTCAAAGAGCTCGTTGGAAAACACGACGCAAGCCCCGGTGAGATGCAGCGGATCCCCCAGCCGGATCGACCGAACCTCGCGGAAGGAGTGGGCGGCCCCGGACAACACGCCCTGATCCGGCTCAGCCCCGATTTCAACAAACGCATATTCGGCGGCGGGCCGGTCTGCCAGCAACGTCGTGCAGGCTGCACTCACCAACTCCCCGAAAAGTGGATCCTGGTTGCGGGCGGTGAAAAAGTCCGTGCCTGGCCCGGTCCCGACCCTCGCGTGCCGGCGTCGGTAATAGCCAGCGGTGGGGTGATAGAGCGCGAGCTCCATGAACCGGGCGAAGGTGAGGAACCCATCCGGCCCCGCTTCCTGCTGGAAAATGGCGAGAAACTCCGGCGATACCGGCTGGGCGGAGGCAGGCGACGAACCCATTTACAAACCGATGCGGATGCCCACATTCACCGGGATGTTCAAACGGATTCTCACCCTGGCTGCCGGCGTCCTGCTGGGTGCCGTGCTGGCCTTCACCGGGGTGAGGGTGGCGGCGGCTTGGAGCCTGTGGCCGAATCGCGAGCTGTCGCGAACCTCGGGATACGTCAAAGAAGTCATGCGCCTGGTGAACGAGAATTATGTCGATGAAAAGGCCGTGGCCTACGATCGGCTGGCGCGCGAAGCGCTGCATGGGATGGTGGAGTCGCTTGATCCGCACTCCGAGTTCCTGGAGAAAAAGACCCACGAGGAGTTCGAGGAGGACATCACGGGTGAGTTTGGCGGGATTGGCATCCAGGTTGAGACGCGACAGAGCCGAGTGGTGGTGATTGCCCCGCTGGCCGGCACGCCGGGGGAGCGCGCCGGCATCCAGCGCGGCGATGAGATTGTCAGCATCGACGGCAAGGGCATGGAGCCGGGCGGCAACCTCGACGGCGTCGTGGCGCGATTGAGAGGCAAGCCGAAGACCGCGGTGACCCTGGGCCTTTACCGCCCCGCGACGCAGGCGAGGCTTTCGCTCACCCTCGTGCGTGAAGTGATCAAGGTCGAGAGCGTCCGCGGCGTGAAGGTGCTCGAGGATGGCATTGGGTACGTGCAGCTGACCGAGTTCGCCGAGCCGACCGCGCGGCAGTTTCGCCGGGCACTGGAGCGGCTGCTGGTTGAAGGCGCTCGCAGCCTGGTGCTTGATTTGCGCAACAACCCGGGCGGACTCCTTGAGGCGGCGGTGGAGGTGGCGGAGCCGTTTTTTTCGCAGAACGAACTGATCGTCTACACCCAGGGAAGAAAGCCTGCCGACCGGGAGGAGTTCCGGGCCGAGGCGGAAGGGAAACCTGTATCAGTACCGATGGTGGTGCTGATCAATGCCGGGAGCGCCAGCGCCGCGGAGATCGTCGCAGGCGCCCTGAAGGACGCCGGACGGGCGATTCTGGTCGGGGAACGGTCATTTGGCAAAGGATCGGTGCAATCGGTCTTCAAGCTGGAGAACGGGGAGGGACTGCGCCTGACCACGGCGCGGTATTACACTCCGAGCGGGTTATCGATTCACGAGAAGGGCATCTCGCCCCATGTCGAAGTGGTGATGACGCCCGAGGAGGACACGAAGCTTGCCCGCCAGCGAGCGCGGCCCGATCTCACGGATCCCGCCGAATTCAAGGCGCGCTTCGGGTTTGAACCGATCGCCGACCGCCAGTTGGAGGTCGCGATTTCGATGCTGCACGGGGTGAGGCTGCTGGGTGGGCGGGGCGGGGCGTCGCCATAAGATGCTCCTCGCGCTCGAAAGTTCCTGTGACGAGACCGCGGTGGCGGTGTTTGATCCGGAGCGAGGCCTCGTGGGGGAGTGGATCCACAGCCAGATTGCCTTGCATGGAAAACACGGCGGGGTGGTGCCGGATCTGGCTACCCGCGAACACCTGCGGTCTTTTGCGCCGCTGCTGGAGCACGTGCGCGCCGAGCTCGGCTTTGAAGGCATTTCGGCGGTGGCGGTTACCCATGGCCCGGGCTTGGCGGCTTGCCTGGCGATGGGGATGGCGGCGGCGAAGGCGCTGGCCCTGGCTTTGCGCGTGCCACTGATCGGCGTTCATCACCTCCGGGGCCACGTCTGGTCGCCGTTCATAGCGCTGCAGGCGGATGGTCCGGCGGATTTTGGGCTGCGCCTGCGGACGCTGTTGCCGCACCTCGGCCTGATCGTGTCCGGGGGCAACACCGTTCTATTTTGGATCGACGAGGCGCGGCGGATCGAGGTTCTCGCCACGACTCGGGATGATGCGGCCGGGGAGGCGCTGGACAAGGGGGCCAAGCTGCTGGGGCTGGGGTATCCCGGCGGTCCGCTGATTGAGAAGCAGGCGCGGAGCGGGAGGGTGGACGCCTTTGATTTTCCGCGCGGCATCGGGCGCCGCGACGAGCTCGACTTCAGCTTTTCGGGCCTCAAGACGAGCTTGCGCTACCAACTCGAAAGAATGTCGCCTGCGGCGGTGGAGGCTGGCATGGGCGATCTCTGCGCCAGTTATCAGCAGGCGGTCATCGACGCCCTCGCGCGCAAGACTCGAGCCGCGTTGCGTCTAGGGCAGGGGCGTTATCGCAGTGTGGGGCTTTCGGGCGGCGTGGCGAACAACCTCAGGCTGCGGGCCGAACTCGACGCGGAAGCGAAGCGGGCGGGTCTGCCTTTCTTCGCAGCCGCGCCGCGCCATACCGGTGACAACGCCGGCATGATTGCGTTTGCCGCTTGGGTGGACCCGGAAGGTTGTGAAACTGCCGCGGGTCTGGGCCTGCGGATCGAGCCAGGGGCTCCCATCGCTTAAGCGATCCGCGGCCCTACCAGGGGCAGGGCGGTCACTTGTAATCGCGGCGCAGGTTGCTGGGCAGTAGGCCCAATTCCTCGCGGTACTTGGCCACCGTGCGGCGGGCGATCGTGATGCCGCGATCACGCAGCTTGGCGACGAGTTCCTGATCGCTCAGTGGGGCGCCCTTGTCTTCGAGATTGATGAGGTCGGAGATCATCTCCTTCACGCTGGTATTCGAAACCGAGGCGCCGCTGTCCGCCTGATATCCGGGCGTGAAGAAGTACTTGAAGTCGAAGACGCCGTGGGGCGTGCGGATGTACTTGTTGGCGATGGCGCGGCTGACCGTGGTTTCGTGCACGCCCACCACGTCGGCCACCTGGGTCATCGTCAGCGGCTTCAGCGCGGAAACTCCGGTGTCGAAGAATTCCTGCTGGGCGTTGATGATCTCGCGGGTGATTCGCTCAATGGTGCGCTGGCGCTGCTCGATCGAGTCGATG
>CAZFHG010000141.1:0-9756 GCA_964518665.1 uncultured Opitutaceae bacterium
TGCAAGCGCGGGCTGAAGCACCGCGCTACGAGTGGGCGGCGTCCGAAGGCGGGTCACAGACCTGCCCTACTGGGGTGACGTAGTGCCGGTCTTTAGCCGGCACTGGTTCGTGTGAATCGACTGCCGAGGCGGCCTTGCAAGCGCGGGCTGAAGCACCGCGCTACGAGTGGGCGGCGTCCGAAGGCAGGTCACAGACCTGCCCTACTTCATGCTTCGTTCCACTTCCGCCCTAAAAGATATTCGAATAGGTCCTATTCAATTATTGCGCATCATTGCGCAAGGGCTGCGTAGCCTGCGGGGGCGTTTGCGGGCATGATGAGGGCTTAGGGCGCAATGAATGCCGATACCCCTCGCTCGCCCGAGACCCCACCTGTCCGGAATTCACCGGCTGATGCTTCACGCCCCGAAATGAAAACAGCCCCGGAAATGCTGGAGGCGCGTCTCACCCGCCTGGAGAATTACCTCGGATTCAAACCGCTGACCGAGTCAGAGGCGGCCTATATTCTGGATTCCAGGGGCGCCGTCGCGGTGGCGCCGGCGCCGCCACCTGCGGAGGCCAAGGATGGGCTCGAGATGGAAATCGGCGAATACTGGCTGGCGCGCATCGGCATTGTCGCACTGATGATCGGGCTGGGCTTTCTGGTCGCCTATCCCTTTGCCCTTCCGGCCTGGGTGCCGAGCCTCATCGGCTTCAGCGCCTGCGGCTTTCTGGTGGTGGTGGCCCAACGCTGGCAGGCCGCGCTGCCGGAGATGGCCCGCCTGCTGTTCTGGGGCGCTCTCTTCCTGGGTTTCTTTGCCACCCTGCGGCTGCATTTCTTTGCCCCTTCACCTTTGCTGACCAGCCGCCCGCTGGCCCTGGCCCTGATGGTGACGGTACTGGCCGTGGAATACGCCGTCGCATTGCGTCGCGGCCAACAAACCACCGTCGTGCTGGTGACCCTGCTCGGTTTCGTCACGGCGATTGTCAGCGACTCAATGCCGGTGGCGCTCGGGCTGGTGGCGGCGATGGCGGGCTTGTCGGTGTGGCTGGTGCGGAGCCGTGACTGGCAGGCCCACTATGCGCTCGCACTCACGTTGGCCTTTCTGCTGCACCTCATGTATTTGGTGGGAAATCCGCTGGCCGGGCATCCGGTCCATGGCGTGAAGGCAGCCCCATTCAACCTGTGGTTCCTCGCGCTGTATGCGGGCACGTTTGCCTTCGCGGGGTTCCTGCCCGGCACCAAGGACAAGGGGCTCATTTGGCGGATTGGCCGTCCGCTGGTCATCAGTGGCGGGGTGCTCGTGGTGGGCGCCCTGAACATCCTGCTGTTCCACCAGGCGGGCGTTCCCTGGATCGAGCTCGGCATGTCCGCCGGTTTTCTGGGTCTGGCGACGGCGGGCTGGTGGCATCGGGCGAGCCGCTACGCCACGTCCATCTATGCCTGCGCGGGCTACGTTACCCTCAGCGCATTCCTCGTGCGCTATTTCCCGGCACCGGCTTCCTTCGGCTGGCTCGCGTGGGAGGGTCTGCTGGTGGCGGCGACCGCGGTGTGGTTCCGCTCCAAGATCATTGTCGTTTCGAACGTCTTCATCTTTGCGGGCATCTACGTCGTCTATCTGCTCTTTGCCGCCGCCTCCGGGCCGGTAAACCTCAGCTTTGCCGTGGTCGCCCTTTTGACCGCGCGGCTGCTGAACTGGCAGAACGAGCGCCTCGAGCTCCGCACCGCGCTCATGCGAAACTTCTATCTGGGGGCCGCGACCGTGGCCGTGCCCTACGGCCTGTATCACACCGTGCCGCCGGGCTGGGTGAGCACCTCCTGGCTGCTGGCGGCCGGCGTCTATTTCGGCGTGAGCATCTGGCTGAAGAATGCCAAATACCGCTGGATGGCCATGGGCACGGTTTTTGCCACGGTCGTGTACGTCTTCGTCTTCGACCTGTCCCGGCTCGCACCCGCCTACCGCATCGTTTCCTTCCTGGTGCTCGGCGTGGTGCTGCTGGTGATCTCGCTCTTCTACGGACGTCGTCGGCGGCAGGAGACTGGGAGCTGACTTAACGTTCTCATTCTCGCAACGGGATACTTGCTTATGCGGAGGTGCGGAGAGCGCGGAGAAAGGCAGTTCCTTGGGTAGGGCCCGGCCTCCGGACGGGCCGCCTTTGGGTGGCGCACGTCAAGCCGCCCGTCCGGAGGCCGGGCGCTACCCAGCTCTCCCGTCTTTGGGGCTATCCACTGGATCGATTTGAGAAAGAAAAAGAAGAAAGAGAGCCACAAACTGCAGCCTATGACCTGGCTTATTACCCCGGATTCTCCGTCGGCTGGTGCGCCGCCGGCAGGGCGGGACCACCGGTTGAACCGCCTAAACCCTCAAGGTGCGACCGCCGGTGGCGCCTGGTGCCCGTGCAACTGTTCGTGCGTGGGCTGATCGGCGCGGAGGAAAAGCTTGATCAGCACATAGAGGATGATGAAGGGCAGGATCATCAGGGCGGCGGCGATCGGCCAGCCTTCCTGGCCGTGCAGCTCCATCTTGTAGGTGGTGAACCCGCGCAGGCTCTTGGAGAAGAGCTGGCCACCGATGACCACGTTCCAGCGCATGGACATGACGCCAAAGACGATGAGCAGGGAGCTGATGAGGTAGAAGCGCCGGCGCACCCACATGGCGATCTGCCGGCGGAAGAGCTGGGTGGAGCCGAGCAGCACCAACGGCAGCAGGGTGCCGAGCAGCACCTGGCCGATCAGCAGCGTGTAGAACAGCTTGCCGGCGGCGAGCTGCTTGAGAATGTGGATTGATTCCTCCGCGGAATAGAGCCGGTGCAGCCAGTCGAGCCCTTCGACGGAGGCATCCACCAGCAGGGCGTAGAACAGGAACTTGCCCATCTCGTCCACGCACGCGTCATTCACGGCCTGCCGGCGGACCCAGTTGATGAAATAGTAAAGCGCGACGCACAGGGCCATGCCGGAGACAATCGCGGAGAAGATGAAGATGACCGGCATGAGCACATTGCCCCACCAGGGATTGGCTTTCACCGAGCCGAAAATGAAGCCGACGTAGCCGTGCAGCAGGAACGCGGAGGGGACGCCGATGATGGTGATGGCGTCGCACATCTTCTCGTCCAGCCGCAGCGCCTTGGGTGACAGGTCGGTCACGCCGACGGTCATCACGCGGTAGATCCAGCCGCGCAGGCCCGGCACCTCCCGGCCCCAGACCACGAGGTCGCGCCGGTAGTCGAACCACAGTTCGAGCAGCAGGACGGCCATGATGTACCAGGCGTAGACGAAGCCGAACATCGCCATGGGCGAGGTAAAGTGCGGCGTCATCATGACCTCGAGGCAGCGTTCCGGCCGGCCCAGGTGCAGCAGCAGCGGCAGCGGCGCGCAGATCAGGAAGGCCAGCGCGGTGAGCAACGCGAGCCGGTAGGCCGGTTCCAGGGCCTGGACCTTGAAGACCCGCACCAGCGACGCCATGATGAATGCGCCCGCGACGAGGCCGGTGATGTAGGGATAAACGACGATCAGAACGCTCCAGAGGAAGTTCTGCTCGTTGGGATACACATAGCCGTCAATCGGCATGACCGGGTGATTGGCGACGGCGGAGGTGGCGAGGACGAGGAGGTTCATGTCAGCGGACCTCCTTGTCCATGTTGGCGTAGCTCACCCGGGGACCGGTCCCGAGGTCGGGCTTCAGGACGTTGACCTTGTTCTTGCGGAAGAATTCCTGGATCGGATCGTTTTCGATCGGGTTTTTCAGATCGCCAAAAATGCGGGCCTGCGTGGGGCAGACCTCGACGCACGCCGGCTGCAGACCGCGGGTGATGCGGTGGTAGCAGAGCGTGCACTTTTCGGCCACCTTGGTCTCGGGATTGAGGAAGCGGCAGCCGTAGGGGCACGCCTGGATGCAGAAGCCGCAACCGATGCAGTAGTTCGGATCGACGAGCACGGCTCCGTCCGGGGTGTCGAACGTGGC
Organism: uncultured Opitutaceae bacterium; assembly: GCA_964518665.1. Classification (GTDB taxonomy): domain Bacteria; phylum Verrucomicrobiota; class Verrucomicrobiia; order Opitutales; family Opitutaceae; genus UBA2377. The sequence continues at coordinate 3,940 of CAZFHG010000141.1, forward strand.
GCCGACCGGGCAGACCTGCACGCAGGGCGAGTGTTCGCAGAGGTTGCAGAGCTTCGGGACGAAAAAGGACTTGAGGATCTCCTCGCGCGGCACGAGCGAGGGCGGGAAGCCGTTGCGGCCGCCGTTGGGTGAATCAACCAGGACCTCGCCACGGGATTCGCCGGAGCCGGGCTTCGGTTTTTTGATGATGTAGCGCTCGATCCAGTTGCGGAAATAGGTGGTCGCCTCCGGAACGTGGTTCTCCTTCTTGCAGGCGTCCACGCACTGGCCGCAGCCGATGCAGCGGTCGATGTCGAAACACATGAGCCATTTGTGCTTGAAGGGATCGTAGCCCTTGGGGGCGAGGGTGGAGACGAGGGCCTTCTGCACGACCTGCTTGGCGGCGCGCGCCATGGGCTGCGCCATCAGCCAGCCGCAGATGCCGCCGAGACCGCCCAGCAGTTGGCGTCGGGTGAAAGAGGGGTTCATGGCGGGGACTCCTTGGGGTGGTGGGGCAGATGGCACTCGACGCAGGCGCCGTCGTAGTGGTCCTTCGCGACAATCTGCTTTTGCGAGACCGGCCGGGCCGGTTCCTCGCTGTGACAGCGCAGGCAGAGATTTTCGGGGATGGCGGTGGTCTTCACGTCCGGATCCTTGACGTGGGCCAGGGCCGGTCCGTGGCAGCTCTCGCAGGAGATGCGCCGGTGTTCATGCTGGTCCTGCAGGGCGATGACTTCCTCGTGGCACTCGGCGCAGGCCTTGGCGCCCGCATAGACCGGCTCGAGGGCGGCGCGCTCGGCCAGTGCCGCGCCGCGGTAATGGCCGAATTCGCCGAATGAGTCCGGCTTCAAAAACATCCGGGCCACGCCGTAGGAGGCGATGATGAGCACGGTGAGCAGCACCAGGCGCACAATCTGGGGCGGCATCCGGAAGGCACTCATGATGCGGGTGGCGGATCAGGCCTTCAGGGAGCGTACGTGCTGCACAAGCGCCTTCAGGTCGTCCTCGGAGAGACCTTCAACCGCCTTCATGACCTGCTTGCCGCCCTTGTCCTTCACGCCTTCCTTGAGCGCCTTCAGCGCTTCCTCATCGGTGAATGCGCTCTGCACGGCGGCGTCCGTGTAGTCGCGGATCTTAAGCTTCTTGCCCATTTTCGTCTGACCCTTGCCATCGGCCCCGTGGCACTTGGCGCATTGTTCTTCCCAGTTGGCGGAAGCGTCGGCGGCGGTCACAGAGACGGCCGGGACAAGGAGCAACAGGACCGCAATCAGGGCATGGTTCTTCATGGGGTATGGGGTTGGCTGCACGAGGCAGCGGGGGGTGGGAGGGGTACTGGCCTTGACGGTGCGAGTATCACTGGAAGCGCGGGAGACCTCTACCTTGGGATTGTCCATCGATGCGCATTTTTTGTTTTTGTGGCCTCCCCCGGCGGCCGTGCCGGGCGGTTGCCCCACGGGGCAAGATACGCTCACGCACTGACAAGCGGTGCGTAGCCCGGCGACCCGCCGGTGGACTATGATGGCATACGAGGGAAAATATGAATTCGGACAACAATCGCCGGTTCCCGCGACTCCACTCGAGGTGGACGCTGATGCTGCTAGTTGCCTGGGCGTGGTCACCATTGCTGGTGGCCGGCCCGGCCAAGACTCCGCCCGCCGTGCCCAACGATGAGTGCATGGAATGCCATGAGGCGGAGTTCAAAGCCCCGAAGAAGGGCGAACCGAAGGTGTGGATCGGCGTGAAGCCCGAAAACTACGCGGCCTCGGTGCACGGCAAGCTGGACTGCGTCGAATGCCACACGTCCATCACGGAGGCCCCGCACGACTCAAAGCTGCCCGCCGTGTCGTGCGTGGGTTGCCACGAGAACACGGCGGCCAAGCACGCGTTTCATCCCCGGCTTGCGCTCAATCCCGTGCCCGCGGGGAAGGACACCGATTGCAAGGCCTGCCACGGCACCCACGAAACGGTGGGGGCGAAGCACGCGGACTTTGCTTTCACGGCGGCCCGGCAGACCAAGGCCTGCGGCCAGTGTCACGAGGAGGCGGCCAAGTCCTACCAGGCCTCGGCGCATGCCTACCGTCCCGGCACCGGGGCGCGCGTGACGCCCGATTGCCTCAGTTGCCACCGTGAGAATGTCACCAAGGCCGATCCCGCGCTGGCGGCCGGAACCCTGAAGCTGGCGCAGGTCAAACTCTGCGAATCCTGCCACGTCAGCAACGTGGAGGTGGCCGGCCTGTCGCACCTCGGCGCGAAATTCGTTTCCGGCTTCGACCACTCCGTTCACGGCGCGGCGCTGGCGGAAGGCAAAGCCGATGCCGCCAGTTGCGTGGACTGCCACGGGGCGCACGCCATGAACAAGGCCGCGGTGGCCGACGCGAAGGTTAACCGCATCCACCTCACCGAGACCTGCGCCAAGTGCCACGCCAAGGAGGCGGATCATTACCGGTCCAGCGTGCATGCCACGGCGCTGGCCAAGGGCAACCTCGACTCGGCCGCGTGCACCAGCTGCCACGGCGAGCATGACATCAAGCGGCACACGGATCCGACCTCGCCGGTGCACAAGAGCAATCTCGCGCAGCAGGTCTGCGCCGAGTGCCACGCCTCCGTGCGGCTGTCGCAGCGCTACGGCCTGTCCAGCGAGACCTTCAACACCTTCTCCGACAGCTACCACGGCCTGGCTGTGCGGGGCGGGGCGGTCGAGGTGGTGAACTGCGCCAGTTGCCATGGCGACCACGCCATCAAGTCGCAGAACGACCCCACGTCCACCGTCCACAAGAGCAACCTCTACAAGACCTGCGGCGAGTGCCACCCCGGCGCGAACACGCGCTTCGCCATGGGCCAGGTGCACGCCAGCGAGAAGGACCGCGCCCAATCCCCCTGGCTCTACTGGATCTCCAATATCTACGTGGTCCTGATCGTGGTCGTGGTCGGCGGCATGGCGGTGCACAACCTGCTCGATTTCCTCAAGAAGACCCGCATCAAGCTCGCCATCCAGAAGGGCGAGATCGTCGAGGAGCATGTGGCGCACCGGCTGTACCTGCGCATGTCGGCGCACGAGCGCCTGCAGCACGCGGTGCTGGTGGTCAGCTTCGTCCTGCTGGTCGTGACGGGCTTCATGCTGCGCTATCCCGAGGCCTGGTGGGTCGTGGGCATCCGCAAGCTCAGCGACCAGGCCTTCGCGCTGCGCGGCCTCACGCACCGCATCGCCGGCGTCGTCATGGTCCTCAGCGGCGTGTGGCATATCTGGTACCTCGCCTTCACGGCGCCGGGCCGGAAACTGTTCAAGGACCTGCTGCCGCAGTGGCGCGATGTCACTGATCCGTGGGCCGTCCTCAAGTACAACCTCGGGCTGGCCGCCACCAAGCCGGCCTTCGGCCGCTTCTGCTACATCGAGAAGGCCGAGTACTGGGCGATGGCCTGGGGCACGATCCTGATGGCGCTCACGGGCGCGATCCTCTGGTTCGACAACACCTCCATGGGATACATCACCAAGCTGGGCTTCGATGTCGCCCGCATCGTCCACTTCTACGAGGCCATCCTGGCCACGCTCGCCATCATCGTCTGGCACTTCTACTTCGTGATCTTCAACCCGGAGGTTTATCCGATGAACCTCGCCTGGCTGACCGGGCGCATGTCCGAGAAGGAGATGCTGGAGGAGCACCCGTTGCAGCTCGCGGAGATCAAGGCCGCGGAGGAAGCTGCCAAGGCCCATCCGGCCAAGCCGTCCGGCGATCAGCCCAAACACTAGGCGGGGAAGCGTGTGGGGATTGAAGTCGGGCAGGTCTGAGACCTGCCCTACTTGGTTTTCCACCCTGCGGAGTCGCCGTGATTCGCTCGGGATTTGGGGCCTCCCCTTCCAGCGCAAGAAACGGCCAAGACTCCGCAAAGGCTGCGTAGCACCGCTTGTGCAATATCTGCATACTGCGGCACCCTATGAAAGCTCCCCGGATTTTGTGTTCTCCGCTGGTGCGCTTGCTGGCGGCCTGGCTGCTGTGGTTTGGCGTGGCCTCGGCCGCGACCCCGGAAGCCCCCGTGACCAAGGCGCCACCCGCCGTGCCGAACAGCGAATGCATGGATTGCCATGAAGCCGAGTTCATCCCGAAGAAGAAGGGCCTGCCGCCCGAATGGGTCGGCGTCCGGCCCGAGCTCTTTGCCAAGTCCGTCCACGGCAAACTCAACTGCGTCGACTGCCACGTCACGATCACCGAGGCCGAGCATCCTTCCGATCTCCCGCCCGCCCAGTGCGCCACCTGCCATGGCGATGCCGTCAGCCAGTACGCCGCCAGCATCCACGGCATGAGCCACAAGATGGGCGCATCCGACGCCGCCTCCTGCGCCAGTTGCCACGGCACGCACGACATGGTGCCCGTCAAGCAGCTCGATTCGCCGGTCTTCAAGCTCAACCTCTCCAAGACCTGCGGCAAGTGCCACGACGACGCCAAGCTCACGACGGACTACCGCATGGGCAAATCCGAGGCGGCGGCGCACTACGCCGACAGCATCCACGGCCAGGCCCTGATCAAGATGGGCCTCGTGGTCGCACCGTCCTGCAACAACTGCCATGGCGTCCACGACATCAAGCGCAGCATCGACAAGGATTCGCGCTCCAATCACGCCAACATCGCCACCACCTGCGGCACCTGCCACCTCGGCATCGAGGAGACCTACAACGCCAGCGTGCACGGGCAGCTGCTCGTGAAGGGCGACCCGAAGGGGCCCGTATGCATCGATTGCCACAGCGCCCATGACATCGAGAAGCCGGCCACGGCGCATTTCAAGCAGCTCAGCGACCAAAGCTGCGGCAAGTGCCACGAGGACCGGCTGGCCCATTACCGCGACACCTACCACGGCAAGGCCATGGCACTCGGCCAGCCCAACGTCGCCTCCACCGTCGCCGCCTGCTACGACTGCCACGGCCACCACGACGTCTTCCCGGTCAGCGACAGCCGCTCGCGCCTGTCCAAGGAAAAGATCGTCGCCACCTGCCAGCAGTGCCACCCGGGCGTGAACGAGAAGTTCACCCAGTTCCAGGCGCACGCCAATCCGATGGACAGCAAGAACTACCCGATCCTCAACAAGGTCTTCCTCTTCATGACCGCGTTGCTGATCGGCACGTTCTCCTTCTTCGGCCTGCACACGGTGTTCTGGCTCTTCCGGTCCATCTATCTCTATCTCACGGACTCCAAGACCTTCCGCGAGGCGATCGTGAAGCAGAATGCCGACGACGTGCAATATACGCGCTTCACGCCCTTCGAGCGCTTCCTGCACCTGCTGGTCGTCACGAGCTTCCTGCTCCTGGTGATCACGGGCATGCCGCTCAAGTTCTACTACACCGACTGGGCGAAGGTGATCTTCCACCTCTTCGGCGGCGCCGGCGTGGCGCGCACGCTGCACCACTTCGGGGCGATCATCACGTTCCTCTACTTCTTCCTGCACCTGGTCGAGCTCATCGGCTCGCTCTGGACCCGCCGCCACATGGTGCGGAATCCCGAGACCGGCCGCATCGAGCCCATGCGCTTCTTCCGCGCCGTCTTCGGGCCGGATTCAATGGTGCCCTCGCTGCAGGACTGGCACGACTTTGTCGCCCACCAGAAATGGTTCTTCGGCAAGGGACCCAAGCCGCAGTTCGACCGCTGGACCTACTGGGAGCGCTTCGACTACTTCGCGGTGTTCTGGGGCATCTTCATGATCGGCGTGTCCGGCCTGATCCTCTGGTTCCCGAAGTTCTTCACGCTCTTCCTGCCCGGCTGGATCATCAACATCGCCCACGTCATCCACTCCGACGAGGCCCTCCTGGCCGCGGGCTTCATCTTCACCTTCCATTTCTTCAATACGCAT
>CAZFHG010000142.1:0-8337 GCA_964518665.1 uncultured Opitutaceae bacterium
CCGGCAGCTACCACCACCGGTCGGACCTTGCGCCCCACGGCGAGGCCGCTGTCCGGGGACACCAGATCGCCATCGGCGAGACCGCCGGTGATCTCGACGGCGTCCAGGGTCCGCAGACCGGTCGTCACCGGCCGCGAAGTCACCTCGCCGTCCACCACCACCCGCAGCACCGCACCTTTGCCGACCGGCGCCACGCCCAGCGCCGCCACCGGCACCGCCAGCGCGCTCGGGCGGCGCGCCGTCTCGACCTCGACCGACAGCGTCATGTCCTGGCGCAGAAAGGCGGGCACGTCGGTGACAGGGATGGCCCGGGCCAGCAGGTCCTGCTGATAGATGCGGGCCTTTTTTTCCACGGGCACCTGGGCAAAGACGTAGCCCGGGAAGAGCGGCTTGGTGAAACGCTTCGTCTGCTGCCGGTAGCGGCGCACGCTGGTGACGAGGGCGAGATAATGCTCGAAGCGTTCGGCGGCCATGAGCGCGGCGAATTTCTTTTCGCAGCGCGGACGCGTATGGCAGACGAACCAGGTGAGGTCGGCGGGGTCGGTCACGCAGCAGGGATGTTCAAAGCTTCGACAAAAGCTGCAGCGCCTCGAGGTAACCCGGGAAGCCCTTGCCGCAGATCATGGCCCGGCAGGCGCCGGCGGTCATGGAGGTGTGGCGGAATTTCTCCCGCTTCTTGATGTCAGAGATGTGCACCTCGATGGCCGGGCGGTCGGAGGCGCTGAGCGCATCGCGCAGGGCGATGCTGGTGTGGGAATAGGCGCCGAAGTTGACGATGAAGCCCTCGATGCCGCGGTCGGTGAGGGCGTGGATCTTGTCCACCAGGGCCCCCTCGTGCGCCGACTGGAAAAAGGTCGTGGTGAAACCGAGGCGCTTCGCCTCGGTGCGGATGAGTTTTTCCAGGTCCTTGAGCGTGGCGCGGCCGTAGATTTCCGGCTGGCGCTTGCCCAGGCGGTCGAGGTTGGGGCCGTGGAGGATGGCGATGCGTTTCATGCGAATGATCAGAGCGGGTTGCCGGTCGGGATGAATTCCCACGGCAGTTTGAACTTGGCCGCAAGCTCGGCGGCGAGCGCTTTCACGGCGTGGACCTCGGTGGCGTAGTGGCCGCACAGGTAGAGGTTGAGCCCCTGTTCCTGGGCGGCATTGAAATGCTCCTCGCGCAATTCGCCCGTGACCAGCGTGTCGGCACCTGCGGCGGCGAGGAGCGGAATCGCGCTGTTGCCGCTGCCGCTGCAAAACGCGATCCGCCGCGGAAGCTCGGAGCCGCATTCGATCGCGATGACGCGCGGGTAGAGCTTCTCCAATTTGCTGCGCAGCTCGGAGCGGGTCAGGCGGGAGGGAGCGGTGCGGCCGATGGGGCCGCCGTCGTTCGGGATAAAGCCGCGGTCGGGGCGGAGGCCAAGCTGGCGGGCGAGCAGGGCGTTGTTGCCGATCACCGGATGCGAATCCAGCGGCAGGTGGTTGGAGTAGAGGGCGCAGTTGCCGTGGATGAGCGTGGCGACGCGGTCATAGGCCGGACCGGTCAGCGGCCGGGGCATGTCCCAGTACATGCCGTGGTGCACGATCAGGAAATCGATCCCGGCGGCGACGGCCTGTTGAAACGGCACCACGCCGGCATCAACCGCGGCGCCGATGCGGGTGACGCGCCCATTATTCGCGAGTTGGAGGCCGTTGACCGCACCGGGGGCGTCATGGAAGGCGGTGCGACGGGTGCGGCGGTCACAGTAGGTGACGAGAGCGTTGAGCGTGGGCATGACGGCGGGACGTTGGGGGCTTTTGAGTTTCGAGGCCAGCGAAAGCCGGAACTCCATCCGCAACGAGCACGATTTTCAGGACCGGCCCAGCCGGCAACTGTGGGCGCTGAAGCCGGCGCCAAAACTGACCAGCCAGTAGTCATCAACGGGTTCAGCCGGTGGCGATTCAGCCATGGCTTGTTGAAGGGCGAATAGCACCGTGGGGCTGCTCATGTTCCCGAATCGCTCCAGCACGGCGGCGCTGGCGGAGAGGGAATGGGGCGCTACCACGGGTGCAAGGGCATCGAGGACATCCCGGCCACCGGGATGGGCAATGACGCGGCCGACCGGCCGGTCGCCGCGTCGATTCCAGAGGCGTTCGACCGCGCCGGCGGCAAGGGCTGGCACGGAGCGGTCGAGCAAGTTGCGCAGTTTGCCGTCGCGCTGCTCGAACCGGAGCTTGTCGCGGTCCGCCGGTTGGTGATGCGTGTCGAAGCCGAAGGCGCGCAATCCAGTCGGACCTGGCTGGGTCCGCCAGACCGTGGCCGCGGCGCCGTCGCTGAAGAGACAGGCGCTGATCAAAACGCCGGGATCGTCGTCGAGGTAAAATGCCGCGGAGCAGACCTCGACGGCCACGCAGGCAACCGTGGCTGCGGGGTGGGCCGCTAATACGTGACTGGCGGCGCGCAGCGTCGGAATGGCGGCACCGCAACCGAGTCCGACCAGGTCCTGCAGGAAGGCGTCGCTGCGCAAGCCCAGTTCCTCGGCGACATAGCTGGTGAGTCCGGGGCAGAGATAGCCGGTGCAGGTGCAAACCAGCAGGGCGTCGAGTTGTGCGCGGCCGATGCCGGCGGATTCAAGCGCGGTGGCGACGGCCCGGGCCGCCAGCCGGGGAGCCTGCGCTCGGAAATGCGCGTGCAGGGCGTCGGCATCGCGATCGAAGATGCGGTCAATGTCCGGATCGGCGAAGTGCCGGGTGCGAATACCGTTCGAGCCGTGCAAAATGCCGTGAAGCAGGAGACGCGAGCGCTTGTGCAGCCGTCCCTTGGCGGAGGACAGGTTCAGTTTTTCCCAGCACTGCGGCTGGGTCAGGGCGAGGGGCGGGACGGCGGTGGCGAGGGCGTGGAGATACATGTCAGTGCAGCGCGGCGTAGAGTGGACGCAGGGGGAGCAGCTCGGCGCGGGTGAAGGCGGCGAGCCAGCGTTGGAAGGGTGGATCGAGGAGGAAGGGATGCAGCGCCGCCGCCGCCGCCAGGCGCAGGCCGAAACGCCGCTTCAGGCCGGTGTGGATTTTTTGCACGGTCTCCGGCCACGCCATTCGTCCTTCCGCATAACCGACCAGCGGATCGAGCGCGATGGCGGCGCCCTGGAAGGCCATCGCCATGCCGTTCCCGGTGAAGGGCGGAATCAAGGCGCCGGCATCGCCGAGCCGCAGGCTGTCGTCCGTGCGCAACCGGGCGTTGAAACCGACGCCGGCAATGGCGCAAAAGGACGCCGGGTCGGTGGCGGTTGCGGCGAGGCGGGCCGCGAGTTTGTCCAACCCGGCGGCGTGCAGATAACCGAGGAGGAGGTGCCGGCCCTGTCCACGGACGTCGCGCCGTTGGAAGAGTCCGCAGACGTTGACGCGATTGGCATCAACGCGGGCCAAGCCCACGTAGGCATGGGTGCCGAGATGGATTTCCAGGTCGCGGTCCAACGGCAGGTCCAGCGCATGGATCTTCAGGCCGATCCAGCGGGACTTGGTGGCACGTTTCCCCGTGGCGATTACCCTGCCTTCCCGGGCAGTGGACGAGGCAATGCGGCTGTGGGTGTGAAGCTTGCCGCCGGCCGCAACGAACGCCTCGGCGAGGCGCGCATCCAGGTGATGCCGGCTGATCCCGAGCGCGGGCTGGGGAAGTCGCTGGGTGCGCACCAGTTTCTGTTTGATGAACCAGCCGACCTCACGATGCCGCAGGGCGTCAGCGAGAAAAGGCGCGAGCCCGAGGCGGGCGATGGTGCGCGTATCGAGTCCCGTGATGAATTCACCGCAGACCCGGTGGCGCGGGTAATCCCCTGTCTCATGCAAACTAACCGCCACACCGGCCCGCCGGAGGGCAAGTCCAAGCGACAGGCCGGCGAGGCCGCCCCCGATGATCTCAATTGGCCGGTGCGGGTTCATGGGCGGCGCCGGGCGACCAGGCGATAGGCACCACCGAGGGTGCAGGTGATGGAGCAAGTCCACTCGGTGTCCGGCAGATCGAGTTGTCGAATCAGTTCATCCCCGCGAAAGCCCGCGGCAATGCTGACGGCGGCATCGTGCAGCGTGACCCGATTGGCGCCGAAGATCGGGCCGAGACCGCGGATGAGGTGCTGCGAGAAGCGACGGCGGACCGGTTCGGAAAAGAGGAGGAGTCTTGCGTGCCGGCGCCATTGCCGGCCGAGTTGTCCGAGGGTCTCGTCGGAAAAATGATGGAGGATCAGGTTGCCGATGATGACCGGGTAGTTCGCATAACTCGGGAAGGTAGTGAGATCGGACTGGAGCCAGTGTTGCCTCTCCGGCCGGCCGACGGGCCGGGGGCAGAGATCGAGACCGGTGACGGGCATCCCGCGCGCTGCGAGACTTTGCGTCAGTTCACCGGTGCCAGCGCCGAGTTCCAGGATGGACTCCCCGGACCGGAGCAGGGGTGGCAGCGTTCTCTCGAACCAACGATGATTGCCCATGATACGGTTGATTACGCGCAGGTCCCGGCGGCTGTGAATGGCGTCAGGATGGTCGGGTGGAAGCGCGTCGAGCAGCTCGGGGTGAAGCATGCGCGGTGACATGTGGAGGAAAGATTGCCCGCGGCGGTCCGGATGTCCAACGTCGCAGTGCGTTATCATGAAATCTGCCTCCGCCCATCCCGTGGACCTGATCGCCCAAGCGACGGACAATTTTCCGCACCGCCCTTCGTGGGACGAGTACTTCATGGCGACGGCCGTCCTTATGTCCACGCGTTCGCCCTGCGAACGCCTGCATGTCGGCTGCGTGATCGTGACCGGGGGTGTCCGGCGCAACCGGCTGGTCGCGGCCGGCTACAACGGCTACCTGCCGGGTTCGCCGCACAAGTCGCGCGTACGGGAGGGGCACGAGCAGGCGACAGTGCATGCCGAGCAGAATGCCATCGCCGACGCGGCCCGCCGAGGCAGTTCAGTGGAAGGCTGCGTCGCTTACGTCACGCATTACCCGTGCATCAACTGTGCGAAGATCCTCGCCTCGGCCGGCATTGCAGAAATTCGCTACCGCCGGAACTACCACAACGATCCGCTGGTTGCCCCCATGCTGACCGATGCCGGCGTCAAGATCCTGAAGCTCACCTAGGCATTCCGATCCCCCCATGCGCGAACGCAGCACCAAGACCAAGGAAAGCCTGGCGGGATCGCTCCTGCTGGCTCATCCGGCGCTGCAGGATCCTAACTTCCGTCGCACGGTCATTTTGATGTCGGAACACAATGCCGACGGGGCCATGGGCGTGGTGCTTAACCGTCCGATGGGCAAGCGCTTGGGCGAGCTTAACGGCGACTTCGCCCTCGGGCCCCTCGCGGGCGTGCCGCTCTATCAGGGCGGCCCGGTCCATCCTGAGCAGCTCATCCTCGCGGCTTGGGAAACGAAGGACGACGGCTTCCGGCTGCACTTCGGCTTGGAACCTGCGAAGGCCGGCCTGCTGCTCGCCGAACCCGGCACGATGGTCCGCGCTTTTCTGGGCTACTCCGGCTGGTCCGGCGGACAGTTGGAAAAGGAGCTCAAGCACAACACCTGGGTCGTGGCGGATATCCCGGTGGACCTGCTGGAAAATGCGCAGGATAACTCACTCTGGAACTCGATCTTGGGTCGGGAAGGGGACGAATGGCGCCTGCTGGCCGGCGAGCCGGAGGACCCCGGACTGAACTGAACTCCGCCCCCGGCGGACATTTCAGTTGACAGAGGTTGGGCCGCACTCTGTTTTCCACGCTTTTATGAAAGTTGTTTCCTCCATCAAGTCCGCCAAGAAGCGTCACCCGGCCTGCCAGGTCGTGCGTCGCAAAGGCAAAATCTACGTGATCAACAAGGTCGAGCCGCGCTACAAGGCCCGCCAAGGTTGATATAACCCTTTAATACCGCCGTGAAAGCCGAAGGTCATCCCACACTCAACAACGTTTGCTTCCTCGATGTCTCGAGCGGCAAGCGCTTCCTCACCAGGTCCACGCTGAAGTCCGCCCGCAAGGAGGCCATCGACGGCGTCGAGTACCACATCATCCTCCGGGATGTGACGATGGACTCGCATCCCGCCTACACCGGCGAGAAGCGCCTCGTCGACACCGCGGGCCGCGTCGAGAAGTTCACCTCGAAGTTCAAGCGCAGCTCCAAGAAGTAATCCGCCTGGTCCGATTTCCAGCCCTCCGTGAAAACGGAGGGCTTTTTTGTTGCCCGAAGCGGGGCGCTGCTGACTGCTGGTGCGGTGGAGACCGGCAAACTCATCATCTTCGACTGCGACAGCACGCTGAGCGCCATCGAGGGCATCGACGAACTGGCGCGCGTGCGCGGACCCGAAGTGTTCCGTCAGGTCGAGGCCATGACGAACGAGGCCATGAACGGCCGGATCCAGGTCGAGAGCGTTTTTGCCCGCCGGCTGGAGATCATCCGCCCGACCGCGGCTGACGTGGCGGCAGTCGGGGCGAGGTACATTGCCACCGTGGAGCCGACCGCCCGCGCCACGATCGCCGCACTAAGGGCGGACGGGTGGACACCGGTGATCGTGAGCGGCGGATTTCGCCAGGCGATTCGTCCGCTGGCGGATTTTCTGGGCGTGGAGCGGATCGAGGCCGTGGACCTTTATTTCGACGCGGCCGGGGAGTACCAAGGCTACGACACCGGATTTCCAACGACCCGCTCGGGCGGAAAACCCCAGGTTGTGGCGCGCCTGCGAACGGAGTTGCGGCCGGCGCGGGTGATTGCCGTGGGTGACGGCGTGAGCGACCTGGAGATGAAGCCCGGGGTTGACCTGTTCGCCGGCTTTGGCGGTTATGTCGCCCGCCCCCTGGTCAAGGCCCAAGCCGACCTTTTCCTGCAACGACTCGACGAACTCCTCGTGCGCCTATGATCAAGAAATCCCATGTCTTCCTGTGGCTGACTCTGGCCATGCTGGCGGTCGGCGGACTGCAAGGGGCGACGCCGGCCCCGGGTGCGGTTCTGCCCGTGCCATTGGATGCCTACCATGACGCGGCGGATGCGAGCGTGCTCCAGGTGCTCAAGGCCCGCATGGCGGCCGAGCCGTTCAACGTCGCCGCGAGCCTGATCTTTCTCCTCGCGGTCGTGCACACCTTTCTCACCGCGAAATTCCGGCATTGGGCGCATGAGGTCGAGACGGCCCACCACGAGAAACTGAAACTCCGCCGCGAGAACATGCCCGACTCGGACGAGGATGGCTGGCCCGATGAAGTCAGTTTCAAGGGGCAGGTACTGCATTTCCTCGGCGAAGTGGAGGCGGTCTTCGGCATGTGGGTGCTGGTGCTGGCCGGAGCGATCACCTGGTTCAAGGGCTGGGACTCCATGGTGAATTACATTGGCGAGCAGGTGAATTTCACCGAGCCCATGTTCGTCGTCATCATCATGGCGATGGCCTCGACGCGGCCCGTGCTGAGCTTTGCGGAGCGTTGCATGCGGGCAGTGGCCTCCTTCGGCAAGGGTTCCGCCGGTGCCTGGTGGCTTTCTATCATGATCCTTGCGCCGATTTTGGGCTCTTTCATCACCGAGCCGGCGGCCATGACCATCGCGGCTTTGCTGCTCGCGCGGCAGTTTTACGAGCTCAAGCCCTCGCCGAAGTTCGCCTACGCCACGCTGGGACTGCTCTTCGTGAGCATCTCGGTGGGCGGTACGCTCACCCATTTTGCGGCGCCACCGGTCCTGATGGTGGCCGCCCCCTGGGGCTGGAACACCTCGTTCATGCTCCTGCACATCGGATGGAAGTCCGTCGTGGGCATTGTGATCTCCACGCTGCTGTTCTATGCCTATTTCCGCCAGGAACTGGTGGAGCTGGAAAAGGTCCGCGTGCAGGCCGAGCAGAATGCCGTGAGCCGGCCCGAACGGGCGGTGCCGTTGTGGATCACCGTGGTGCAGCTGTTGTTCATGGCCCTGGCGGTTTACTTCGCTCATCATCCCGCGCTCTTCATCGGCGGATTCCTGTTCTTCCTGGCTTTCGCGCAGGCCACCGCCCACCACCAGAGCAAACTCGACCTGCGGCCGTCACTACTCGTCGGCTTCTTTCTCGCCGGCCTCGTGATTCACGGCGGGTTGCAGGGCTGGTGGATTGAACCCGTGCTCAAGAGCCTGGGCGAGTTGCAGCTCTTCCTCGGCGCCACGATCCTGACCGCCTTCAACGACAACGCCGCGATCACGTATCTCGCGACCTTGGTCCCGGGATTCACGGATGAGCTCAAGTATGCCGTGGTGACGGGTGCGGTCACGGGCGGTGGGTTGACCGTCATCGCCAATGCACCGAACCCGGCCGGTCAGTCGATCCTTAACCGTTTCTTCCCCGAGGGCATCGCCCCCGGCGGGCTCTTTGTCGGTGCCCTGATACCGACGATCGTCATGGGCTTTTGCTTCATG
>CAZFHG010000142.1:8437-9605 GCA_964518665.1 uncultured Opitutaceae bacterium
CGCAGGGCGCGGCGCAATTCGGCGGAGGCCAGCAGGCAATCGAGCAGGTAGGCGCGCGAGCCGCCACGGTGCAGTTCGGCTGTGTAGAACGCCAGACCGTCGGCATCGGGTGCGCGATTGAACAGGGCTTGAAAGGCTGCGGTGACAAAGGCCTCGGGTGAATGGCGCCGGTTTTCGTCCAGAAAATGGCGCACAAAATCACGCAGGGGCCGACCATCCGTGATGATCTCCGGGAGGGCGGAGGCCGCATCGTGACCGAGGCGAGTGAGCAAGGCGGAGAGGGCGGCATCGTTCCAGGCGGTGGATCGCACGCGGACCAGATCGGTTGCCGGCCGGCCGGATGCAGGCTGACGTATGGCGGTGATCCAGTAATATTGGGTTTCCGCGCCCCAGGCATCGGCGACGGCAAAGCCACGGTCGGCGAGCACGCGGCGGATTTCCTGCGGGGTGTACCAAACTCCAAGCCAGGTGTCGGTGCCGCGCCAGAAGGGCCGGCGGCGTCCGTCCACTTGAAACTTGAACACGCCGCCCGACTTGAGTGTGCGGGAAGCCTCGCTCACGTAGCTGGCGATGGCGCGTTTGGACGGGATGTGCTGGAAGACGGCGAAGGAGTAGACGAGGTCGAGCGAGGCATCCGCGACCATATCCAGGCGGCCATGCGTGACATGCAGGGATACCCGCGAGAGGTCGGCAAGCAGGGTGCGGCCCTGCTCAATCATGGCGGGGGCGATGTCCACGCCGATGACCCGATTGGCCCGGGCGGCGAGCGGACGAAGCAGGCGGCCGACGCCGCAGCCGATTTCCAGTACCGCGGCGCGGCGGTCGAGTTCGAGACCGTCGAGGATCAGTCCGTCGAGGTCCGGGGCGCCCGAGGCCCAGAATTGGGCGTCGCTGCCGGCATAGCCACGGCCGATGTAGCCTTGCGGATCGGTTTGGGCGCGCTCGTTCCATTCGCGCTGCATGCGTCGGGCAGGATGCAGCCACCGGCTGACAAGCCGGCGCCAGAAACGGGGGCCGCCGATGGGTGACTGCATGGAGTTTTGAGACAGGCAGCCATGACCGGCTCAGTCGAGCCGGTTATGGGTTATTGGTTATGGCTTATGGCCTATTGGTGGTGCGGTCAGGACAAGGGTAACATTTTATATTCAGGACATAGGTGACAGGTGGT
>CAZFHG010000143.1:0-4174 GCA_964518665.1 uncultured Opitutaceae bacterium
GCCGCCGATGTCCACAATCATATTGGCGGCGGGTTCGTCGATGGGAAGACCGACCCCGATGGCGGCGGCCATGGGTTCGGGGATCGTGATGACGTCGCGGGCGCCGGCGTGGAGGGCGGAGTCCTTCACGGCGCGCTTCTCAACCTCGGTGATGCCCGAGGGGATGGCGATGACGACGCGGGGCGGGGCGCGGAAGGAGGTGTTGGAGACCTTGCGGATGAAATAGCGCAGCATGGCCTCGGTGACGTCGAAGTCGGCAATGACGCCGTCCTTCATGGGACGGATGGCCGTGATGTTGCCGGGGGTGCGGCCGAGCATGCGCTTGGCTTCATCGCCGACGGCGCGGACCTTGCGGGAGACGGTGTCGAGCGCGACCACCGAGGGTTCACGCAGGACGATGCCCTTGTCCTTCACATAGACGAGTGTGTTGGCGGTGCCCAGGTCGATGCCGATGTCGTTCGAGAAGTAGCCGAGGAGGTTAGCTGCCATGATTTGGGTGGAAAGGGAGGCGCGTTTCCGCCGACGGAAACGAATCGGCGTGCGCCGGGGGTGTCAACGCGGGAATACCGTGGAGAAGAGGGATTTCCCCAATAATCGCACTCGTTCTCGTACTCGGGAATGTCCGGGGATGGTCCTGACGAAGAAAGAATCAGTGAGTAGGGCACGGCCTCCGGACGGGCCGCGTTTGAGTTGCGCCAGCCAAACGGCCCGTCCGGAGGTCGGGCCCTACCCACTGCAAGCGAGAACGAGTACGACCCAGATACAACCTGCCCTACGACTGCGAAGCCTCGGTCAGCAGCGTCTCGTCCGTCGCCCGTTCGCCGTCGTTCTTCGGCAGGGGCGGAATGTGGACGTAGGTCGGGTCCTGGCGCTGGCGTTGCAAGATGGACTGGAGATCGCGCCACGTGGCCCAGAGCCCGTGGGTGACGGGAGGCAGGTCGTGGGCGATGGCGGCGCGCAGGCGGCCGAGGTTGTAGAACGGGACGGCGGGAAACATGTGGTGCTCCACGTGATACTGCATGTTCCAATAGAAGAAGGCCGGCAGCCAGCTGCAGGTGTAGGTGCGGGTGTTGAGGCGGAAGTCGTTCACATCGGACGACAGACCGACATGCTGCGGCGCACCGGTCAGGATGCCCAGCCAACTGCAGTAAAAAGTACCGAGGTTGACGATGACGATGAGGAACCAGTGGCCGGTGAGGATGAACAGGGCGGCGAGCGCCAGGTGGCCGAAGACGACGATGCGGGCCCAGCTGATGATTTCGCGCCGGCCTCTCAGGTCGGTCTCGGGCACCACGCGCTGAAGCCACTTGGACTTGAAGAAGCCGTCCTTCGTGAGGTCGCCACCGGCGGCGGCGAACATGAAGCGGATGTTTTTCCACACCCAGGGCAGGTTCACGGTCAGCGCAGTGAGCACGAACTTGAAGCCGTGCCAGTCGAGGCCCAGAGGCTGCTCGATCTCACCATCGTGGTCCTTGTGCACGGTGACCTGATGGTGCCGGATGTGGCTGGCGCGGTAGCCCGTGGGATCGAACCAACCGACGAAGGCGTAGATTTTCAGGAAAAACGTATTCCAAAATTGCGTGGCGAAGGGCGTCTTGTGGCAGAGTTCGTGGCAGGCGATGCCGCCGAAGAAGGTCCCGTTGGTGCCGTGGAGAAAGAGCGCGAGCAGCAGCAGCGGCAGGGCCCAGGGCCACGTCTCGGCGTTGAGCTGACGGAAGGCGAGGTAGGCGAGGGTGCCGGTGACGACGAAGAGGCCGATTTGCGGAATGACCTGGGCAAAGGCGCGGGCGTCGCTCTTGCGCATGAGCTCGCTCATGACGGCCTTGTCCACCTTGCAGCGGTACCAGTTGATCTTGATCTGTTCGTTCATGGGGGAGGGGGTGGGAAGGGGGGTGTTAGGTTTTATGTTTTAGGATTTGGGCTGGGTGCAATGCCGCACTTTGGACCATTCCGCCAAGGTAGGCTGCCCGCTTGCGGGCGCGGGTTGGGCGCGCGCGAGCGCGCTGGCCTACATCCGAAAGCTAAAACTTAACACCTAACACCTCAATTACCCCATCGTGAGCGCCCGGAGCCGCCAGCCGGTCGCGAAGTAGAATGTGCGACCGACCCAGGGGCCGGGCACGTCGAACTGGTCGCCCTCGGGCATGCGCCAGACCACCTCGGTATCGCAGGTGCCGGGTTTGATGCGGTAGAGGCACTTTTCCGTGATGCCGTAGACGCCGTCGGGGCCGGAGAAGATGCAATAGGCGGAATGGTGGGGCAGGGGTCCGAGGTCGGCCGGTAGCGAGGCGACGGCGACCGCCTTGCGGGTGGCCGGATCGACGAGGGCGAGACGGGGCGGGAGCTTGGCTGCGCCCATGGTATCCTCGGCGAAGCGGTTGTTCATGATCAAGGTGTAGACCAGTCCGCCGGCGGCGGGAGCGAAGGCCTGCACGCTGCCGAGGTCGGCGATGCCGAAATCGCCGGTGAATATCGGACGGTCGTCCATCGGGTCCCAGAGGATGAAGGCGCCGTTTTTGGCGCGAATCTTGGTGCCAGTACCGCTCTCGGTGCTCATGCCCACGAGCAGCTGTTTGATGTCAGGCAGCCATTGGAGTGCGACCGGTGAGCAGTCGGTCACGAGATGGCGGTGGCTGCCATGCGCACCGGTCTTGGGATCGACCCACGCGAGGGTGCCGCCGTAGAGGCCGTAATCGGGGAGCGAGGCAACCCAGGCGCGCTCGGGGACGGTGGTGCCGTCGGCCTTCTTCAGTGCGGGCACAATCGCGAGGCCGGCGGGCCGGATGCCGATCTCGTCGAGCCGGCCGATGTCGCGCGGGTTGGCAGAAGCGTCGGTGCCGAAGCGGTACGGCTTTTTCGGATCATAGAGGGAGATGTGCGACTTGGGGTACGAGGCTATGATCATCGAGCCGTCGCTGAAATTGCCGAAGGAGTAGGCCTCGCCCAGCATGAGGCTGCAGCGGCCGAGGTTGACCATGCCGGAACCGTCCGGCGCCACGCGGAAGAGGTGTTCGGGCAGGAAGCTCGAGCCGTAAATGTTGCCGTCGGCCCCGTGGTGGATCTTGAAAAGGTTTGAGCCGCCGCCGTCCCAATCGAGCTCGATCGTGCGCGGCGCCACGGCGGGATTGGTGCTCGTGAGCAGGATCTTTTTGTAGAGGCCCGCGCCCTCCTCGCCATCGGCCCAGACGGCGATCAGGCCGTCGGGCATCGGTAACACTTCCTGATACTGGTGCTTGTTGGTGGAGTGGATGCCGGGCATGGCCGGGGGCAGGTAGGTGACCGGTTCCAGCTCCATGCCGTTGATGCGGTAGTTGCCGACGTGGGTCTCCACGTAAAGACGGCCATCCAGGGCCTTGTAGAAGAGGATACGCTGGGTCTTGTCCTCGGGATCCAGGACCGGGCCGACCGTGCGTATTTCGCCGGTGACGGGGTTCACCACCACGATGTGCGGACGGGTAAATTTGGTCAGGGCGGCGAGGCTGCCGTCGGATCCCGAGATGGGATAAAGGTACTTGTCCTCGGGCGCGACCGAGCCAAGCCGGCGGAACAAGCCCGTTGCGGGATCGTAGTGGGTGAGGCCGCAGCCCGGATAGCCACCGATCCAGAGCGTGCCATCGGGCGCCTCGGTGATACCGGTGGGAAAGACGGCCTGGTCGCCGTCGATCACGCCGAGATCCTCGAGGCCGCGCTCCGGGTGGGCGGGATCGTAGCGCAGCAGGTGGCCGTCGTTGCAGGAGCCGATATAGAGGAGGCCGGTGCGCGGACTGCGGATCGCCGAGATGGGATACTGCTGGATCGCGGACTTCGCGTTGAACTGTTTGCAGTGTCCGGTCGCGAGGTCGATATCGAGCACGAAGAGCCCGCCGTTGTTCTGGCCCATGGTGGCGAGCAGGGAAGCCTTGCCGTCGGGACCGCGTCCGGGATGCAGCCGGATCCAGTTCGTGGCTTTGACCGGCACGCCGAGGTCGCGCACGGTGATGTTGGGGGAGGACGGGGAGGCGGAGGCGAGGCTCATGGGGAAAAGGAATAGACCGGGGATTTGTTCACGGGAGATGAGTTAAATGAGAACCGCGATGGATAGCGAATGATCGCGAATTGGAGGCGCCTTTGGGTAGCGCCCGACCTCCGGGCGGGCGGTTCGGCGGGCGTCTGCCAATCACGGCCCGTCCGGAGG
>CAZFHG010000143.1:4184-9601 GCA_964518665.1 uncultured Opitutaceae bacterium
ACCCAAGGAGAGAATTCGCATTCGGTCATTGGTCTCAATTTGCGTTCATTCGCTTCACTTTGCGGTTGAACAAAGACCGGTCTGTTCACGGCAGCGTCAGCACGCGCAGGCGCCAGCCGGTGGCGAAGTACAATTTGTTGCCGACGATGGGGCCGAGCACGTCGATGGAGTTGGGCGTGTAGGCGGTGAGCCACACGGTGCCGGGACGTTGCTTCGGCTGGTCGAGCTGCCACACACGCTCGACGTCGCAGGTGCCGGGTTTGATTTTGAAGATGCAGAAACCGGTGGCGCCGTAAACGACCCCGCCCGGACCGACGCGCAGGCAGAAGAGTCCGTGCCAGGAAAGCGGACCGTATTCCGCGGGCAGCCAGGCGGATGAGACGACGGTGCGCTTCACGGGATCGATGAGAGCGATGCGCGGGCGGATATCCGGGGCGCCTGCCGAGATGATGTGGTCGCCGCGTCCCATCAGGGCATAGACGAGTCCGTTGCCAGCCGGGGCGAGGGAGGTGACATCGGCGAGATTCTCGATGCCCATGTCGCCGGACCAGACGAGTTCGTCCTTCACCGCATCCCAAAGGGCGAAGGCGCCCTGCAGGCGGGAGATCTTGACCCCGGTGCCGGCCTCGATGCTGAGGCCGATCAGGATTTGCTTCTGTTCCGGCAGGTACAGCAGCGAAGCGGGCGAGGTGTCGGCCACCACTGAGCGGTGGGATTTTTTCGCGCCGGTCTTGGGATCGTACCAGGCCAGGGTGCCGTCCCGCAGGCCGTAGTCGGGACTGGAGCCCATCCACAAACGGCCGTCCGGGGTGGTGATCAGACCGTTGGGCCGGTAGCTGACGGCATCCAACCGCCCCAGGTCCTGCGGATTGTCGTGGACCGTGCTGCCAAAGCGGACGGGACGGGCGGGGTCGAAGACCGAGAGCCGCGCCTCGGGATAGGAGGCGAGGTAGACCTTGCCGTCGAGATTCGCGACCGAGTACGCCTCGCCGCCGGCGAACGTGTGCTCACCGAGGTCCTCAATGGTACTGCCGTCGAGTGTGCTGCGGAACAGCCGGTTCGGCATGTAACTCGAACCGTAGAGGCGGCCGTCGGCGCCGAGTTCGATGACATGGAGGTTGGAACCGCCGCCGACCCAGTCGAGGTGGAGGCGGCGGCTGGGGACGAGCGGATCGCGGTTGGTGAGAAGGATGTTCCGCGGCGTGCCGACGCCGTTGATGTTGTCGTCGAGGAAGTGGGCCGTCCAGCCGCCGGGCATCTCGGCGGGCTCCTGGTAGCTGTGCTTGTACGTGGCGTGGATGCCGGGCATCGGTGCGGGCAGTTCGCTGACCGGCGTGAGATTCATGCCGTCGATGCGAAACTTGCCGGCGTGCGAGTCGAGGTAGAGGCGGCGGTCGGTGCCCTTGTAGAATTTCAGAAACTGCGACTTGTCGGAAGGGTCGGTGACGGCCGGGCCGACCTCGCGGTGCTGCCCTGTGGCGGGATCGATGACCACGAGGTGCGGGCGGACGAACTTGATGATGCCGGCGAGCGAGCCGTCGTCACCGGCGAGGGGGTAGATGTATTCGTCGGTCTCGTCCTTTCGGCCGTAGCGGGTGAACCGGCCGGTGGCGGGATCGAATTTGCTGAGATGCGCGCCGGGATAGGAGCCGATCCAGATGGCGCCGTCGTCGGACTCGGTGATCCCCAGGCCAAAGGTGCCGGCTTCGTCGACGAGGCCTAGGTCCTCGATACCGCGCTCGGGATGGTTGGCATCAAAGCGGTGCAAATGCCCGTCCCAGGCCGAGCCGAGGTAGAGCACACCGGTGCGCAGGGAGCGGAAGGCGGCG
This sequence comes from uncultured Opitutaceae bacterium, assembly GCA_964518665.1. Taxonomy (GTDB): domain Bacteria; phylum Verrucomicrobiota; class Verrucomicrobiia; order Opitutales; family Opitutaceae; genus UBA2377. The sequence goes on from CAZFHG010000143.1 coordinate 6,014, forward strand.
GTGGGGAAGGTCGAAGTGTCGCCATTGGCGACGGGAAACTGCCGGCATTTGCCCGTCTCGAGGTCCACATCGAGCACGAAGAGGCCGCCGTTGTTCTGGCCCATGGAGACGAGGAGCGAAGGCCGGCCGTCCTTGGTCTGGCCGGGATGCAGCCGGGTCCAGCTCACACCCTTGACGGGAATGCCAAGATCCTGCGCGGTGGCCGGAGTGGCGGTTACGGTGGTCATGATGAAAGGGAACAGAAGCAAGAGGAGGGCGAGGGGGAAGCGCACGGGGATGGGGGATTCAACCGCGAAGGGGCATGAACGAACGCGAAGATGGACCAGGCATTTTACTGGAGGACGCAGAGAGAGCAGAGGCAGAAACCAAGCATCTCCGTTTCCCCTGCTTCCTCCTGTAAGAATGAATTGGTGGTTCCGTCCCCGGCGGCAACGGGATTTCCTTCAGGTAGGAGCTATTATTCATCATTGCGCACTTGCGACGAGGTGGGGATTTCGGAAAAATCCGTGACAATGTCCGCTGCACTTCGTCCCCGTCCCACGCCCGGCCTGGGCGCCGCTGTCATCGGCGCTGAGGAGGAGGCCCTCGTCCTTGATGTGCTCCGTCGCAAGGAGCCCTTCCGCTACTACGGCGCGACTTTCAAGCCGACGCCGCCCATGGTGGTGCAACTGGAAAAGGAGTTCCGTGAATACATCGGCACCGACTACGCCCTCGGCGTGAGCAGCGGCACCGGCGCGCTCGAGGTGGCGCTGGCCGCGATGGGCATCGGCCCCGGCGACGAGGTGATCCTCACGGCCTGGAGCTGGGTGGCCTGCTTCACGGCCATCGTTCGCGTCGGCGCGAAGCCCGTGCTGGCCGAGATTGACGAGTCACTCAACCTCGACCCCGCCGAGCTCATCCGGCTGGCCACGCCGCGCACGCGGGCCGTGTTGATCGTCCACTATCAGGGTGTGGCGGCGGACATGGACCGCATCGTGCTCGAGGCTCACCGCCGCGGCATCTTCGTGCTGGAGGACTGCGCACAGTCCCTGGGCACGCGCTACCGCGGACGGCAGATCGGCACTTGGGGAGACATCGCCACCTTCAGTTTCCAGTACAACAAGGTCGCGACCAGCGGCGAGGGCGGCATGGTGACGACGCGCGACCAGCGCCTCTACGAGCGCGCGGTGCGCCTGAGCGATCTCGGCAACTACCGGCCCCAGCACGCGTCCATCGTGCCGGCGCACGAGCCCGCCTTTGTCGGCGGACAATACCGCCTCTCCGAACTGGCCGGCGCCATGGCACTGGCGCAGTTGCGCAAGGTTGAAGGCATGTGGCAGCACTGCCATGCCCTGCATGCGCGGGTCGTGGCCCGGATTCAGGGGCTCAAGGGACTCACGCTCCGCCAGATCCCGGACCCGGCGGGCGCCTTCGGTTTCGAACTCTACCTGTTCTTGAAGAATCCCGCGCACGTGGCGCCGTTCCGGGAAAAGCTCGATGCACGGAACGTCAACTGCGGCGCCCGCACCGGCACCTACCCGCAATACAACCGCGACTACGTGAAGACCGGCCTCGCGCATCATCCGGCGCTGTCGCCGTTCCGCGATATCAAGCCCTGGCCGGCGCCGGGTTATCGGGCCGTGGATTTCCCGCGCACGGAGGATCTGACCAGCCGCTTCCTCGCGCTCCCGATCGGTGCGCTCTACACCACGGAGGACGCCGACTACATGGCCGACTGCATCGTGGCGGTGCACGGTGAGGTCTGCGGAACGTAGTGCCGGTCTTCAGCCGGCACTGGTTCGAAAGTCAAAATGCCGATGCAGCAGTCCGAGCGCGGGCTGAAGCACCGCGCTACGAATTCAGCGGCGCGGCAGCACCATGCGCCAGACGAGACCGTCGTCGGGATCGAGGGCTTCGCCCTCGCGGATGAAGCCGCACTTCGTCAGCACACGCTGCGAGGCGAGGTTGTCGGGGCGGACGGTGGCGAACACGTGCGGCGTGTCGGTCAGCGCGAACGCCTCCGCCACCATCAGGCGCAGGCCGGTCGTGGCGTAACCCCGTCGCTGGTGCCGCGCGGCGATGCCGTAGCCGATCTCAACGCCGAGGATGTCATTCATCGCGTTTTTGAATCCGCCCGAACCGACGATGGCTCCGACCTCCTCCACCCAGAAAAGCCGCGGGGCGAACCATGACGCGTCCGCCGGATGGGCCAGCATGAAATCCACGGATCGCTGCATCACGGGAACGGGCGGCAGGGCGTCCTCATCGCAATCCCGTCCGGGACGACGCCAAAAGGCCGCCCCGTTCGTGATGCTGGCGCGAAGTTCGGCCAGAGTGGGGACGATGAGTTGCATGGGTCTCAACCGTAAGCCCCGATGCCGTGAAAACCGAGCAGGCGTTTGCGGCGCGGTGTGGCGCGGGCGATGACATCCTCGGGCATGTGGTAGTTGACGAACGGCCAGAATCGCTGGGCGACCCACCGGCGGGCGAAAGGCGTCTGGATGACCCAGCGGATGCGGCCGTCGGAAACGTTCGGCCCGCCCCGGTGCCAAGTCTGGTCGTTCCACAATACCAGGGTGCCAGCGGGTCCGCAGGAATTCACGAGCGTGCGGCCTTCATAGGTGGGATTGCCGTTGGCGTCGTTGTCCGACTCGCGCGGTGAGCGTCCGGCCCGATGGCTGCCGGGAATGAACTGCGTCGGGCCGAGCGCCTCGTCCACGTCGCAGAGATAGTAATTCATGTTGATCGTATACACCGGCATCGGGATGCGCGGGTCGAGCGTCGCCCCTTCCGGGATGGGAAAGCGGCAGACGTCGTCGAGATGCCAGAAGGTGATCGTCTTGCCCGGCGAGGTACGCAGCCCGGTGTGCGCGATGAGGTGGCAGTCCTCGCCCAGCACTGCGTCGATGAATTCGGCGATGCCGGGGTGATCAATGAGCGTGTCGAAATCCGGTCCGTGCTCGAAGAGCTTGGGCCGCCAGATTTCCTGCATGTGGTAAATGTCGGCCTCCGGACTGTGCCGGGCGAAGACCCGCTCCAGTGCCGTGCGGTAGGTGGTGACTTCCGTCGGCGACAGCAGACCGGGGAGGACCAGAAAACCATCGCGGTGAAACTGGGCGAGGATTTCGGGCGTGGGTTTGACGATGCGGCTCATGGGTGGGGAAGGGCGGAGGCCGAAGATGCCGGCGAGCGGTGCGCTGGCAAGCCGCGGCGGGCGAGGGTGGGTGCAGATGTTGGGCGGGGATTCCAAACCCCACCTGGGAGCGCGACCGCCCTCGGTCGCAATTTTACGCCAACCAATCAGGCCGGAGAAAGAGAACGAGAAAGAGAAAGATTTGATTCTAGCGTAAAAAAAAGAAGGCGGGGGATCCTCGCCTTCGTGTTTCTGTAGCTACAAGCGTGAGCGAGTGGTGGTTCGATCCACTCGCTCACGCTCGTAGCTACAATCCAATCGAAACAAGTTTCGTCCTACTTCGCCAATCTCTCCGCGACGGTGCGGATGGCGCGGCCGACCTTTTCGATGTAACGGTCGCTCATCGCCTGGTTGAGTGGCATGGTGATGCCGTCTTCGAGAATTGCGGTGGCAACGGGGCAATCGACCTTGCGGTA
>CAZFHG010000144.1:0-9510 GCA_964518665.1 uncultured Opitutaceae bacterium
GCGGTCGCCGAACCGTTGTAGGTGAAGTCAACAGGGAGACTTACGGGGTTGGTTGTGGCGGTCGCACTCTTGGCATTCCCATCATACGTCGCACTGAGGTTGCCAAGAGAGACGGTAGCCGTGGCCTTAGCTATCGTCAGAGTGCCCGAAGCACTGCCCTGGTAATTGTTGTCGTTGATCGTGCCGACCACCGCATAACTGCCGGCATTCGTCGGCGCCGTGGCGGAGCCATCGTAGGTGAAACCCACCGTCAAACCAATCGGGGTCGTAGTCGCAGAGGCGCTCTTGGGGCTGCCGGTGTAAGTCGCACTGAGGCTGCCAAGCGACACCGTCGCCGTCGCTTTACTGATGACGAGGGTTCCGCTCGCGCTGCCCTGGTAGTTGGTGTCGTTGATCGTGCCGACGACCGCATAGCTGCCCGCATTGGTGGGTACGGCGGCAAGGCCATCATAGGTCAATCCCACGGTCAAACCGACCGGAGTCGTGGTGGCCGTTGCACTCTTGGCATTGCCGTCATACGTGGCGCTGAGACTGCCAAGGGATACGGTCGCCGTGGCTTTCGCGATCACCAAGGTGCCCGAAGCACTGCCTTGGTAGTTTGTGTCGTTGATCGTGCCAATGACCGCATAGCTGCCGGCATTCGTCGGCGCGGTGGCGGAACCGTTGTAAGTGAGATTAACCGTCAAGCCGACGGGCGACGTGGTCGCGGTTGCGGCCTTTGCGCTGCCATCGTAAGTCGCACTTAAATTGCCAAGGATAGCAGTGGCCGATGCCTTGGCGATGACGAGGGTACCGGAAGCGCTGCCCTGGTAGTTGGCATGGTTGATCGTGCCGATGACCGCATAACTGCCGGCATTGGTCGGCGCGGTCGGCGAGCCATTGTAGGTAAAGTCGACAGGGAGACTTACGGGGTTGGTCGTGGCCGTCGCACTCTTGGAGCTGCCATTGTAAGTCGCACTCAGACTGCCGAGCGTCACCGTCGCCGTGGCTTTGCCGATGACGAGGGTGCCACTCGCACTGCCCTGGTAATTGCTGTCGTTGATCGTGCCGACCACCGCATAGCTGCCGGCATTGGTCGGCGCCGTGGCGGAGCCGTCGTAAGTAAAATTCACCGTCAGGCCGACCGGGGTCGTGGTCGCGGTCGCTGCCTTCGCATTGCCATCGTAGGTCGCACTCAGGCTGCCAAGCGCCACCGTGGCCGTCCCTTTGCCGATGACCAAAGTTCCGCTGGCGCTGCCCTGATAGTTGGCATGGTTGATCGTGCCGATGACCGCATAGCTGCCCACATTGGTTGGCGCCGTGGCCGAACCGTTGTAGGTAAAGTCGACGGGAAGGCTGCCGGGAGTCGTCGTGGCGGTCGCGCTCTTGGGACTGCCATTGTAGGTCGCACTGAGATTGCCAAGCACCACCGTGGCGGTCGCCTTGCCGATCACGAGGGTGCCATTGGCGCTGCCCTGATAGTTGGCGTCGTTGATCGTACCAATCACCGCATAGCTGCCGGCGTTGGTCGGGGCCGTGGTCGCGCCATCGTAGGTGAACCCGACCGTCAATCCAACGGGCGACGTGGTCGCAGTGGCACTCTTCGCGCTGCCATTGTAGGTCGCGCTCAGGCTGCCCAGGGTCACGGTGGCCGGGGCCTTCGCGATCGTCAGCGTGCCCGTGGCGCTGCCCTGGTAATTGGCATGATTGATGGTACCGATCATCGCATAGCTGCCGGAATTCGTCGGCGCGGTGGCGGAACCATTGTAGGTGAATGTCACGTTCAGCCCAACCGGGTCGGTTGTCGCGGTCGCACTCTTCGCACTGCCATCGTAGGTCGCACTCAGGCTGCCCAGGGTCACCGTGGCCGGGGCTTTGCTAATGACGAGGGTGCCACTCGCACTGCCCTGGTAATTGCTGTCGTTGATCGTACCGACCACCGCATAGCTGCCAGCATTGGTCGGAGCTGTGGCGGAACCGTCGTAGGTGAAATCCACGGCAAGCCCAACCGGTGACGTGGTCGCGGTCGCACTCCTGGTACTGCCGTTGTAGGTCGTACTCAGGCTGCCGAGCGTCACCGTGGCTGTTCCTTTGCTGATGACCAAAGTACCGCTGGCGCTGCCTTGATAATTGGCATGGTTGATCGTGCCGACCACCGCATAGCTGCCAACATTGGTGGGCGCAGCCGCGGAACCATTATAAGTAAAGTCAACGGGCAATCCGCCGGGAGTCGTGGTCGCAGTCGCACTCTTGGCACTGCCGTTATAAGTGGCGCTCAGACTGCCCAGAATGACAGTGGCCGTGGCTTTGCTGATGACCAGCGTGCCCGACGTGCTGCCCGTGTAGTTCGGGCTGTTGATCGTCCCGACGACCGCGTAACTGCCCGCATTGGTGGGAGCGGTGGGTGAACCGTCGTAGGTGAAATCCACGGTCAAACCACTCGGCGTGGTGGTGGCGGTCGCACTCTTTGGGCTGCCGTTGTAAGTAGTACTGAGACTGCCGAGGGTCACCGTCGCGACGGCTTTGGCAATGGTCAGGGTGAGGGTCGCAGAGGCGGAGCCGGCACCATTGGTCGCCCCGAGTGTGACCGTGAATGTGCCCGCCGCAGCCGGAATGCCGGAAATCACGCCCGTGGCGGTGTTGATGCTCAGGCCGGCCGGCAGATCGCTGGCGGTGTAGCCACAGAGGACACCGGTAAAGGTGCTCGTGTAGGTGAAGCTCTGGTCCACGGTTCCGCTGGCGGTCGTTGCTCCAGTGAAGGTCGGCCCCGTCAAGGCACCCCAGCGAACCGCGTGATTCATCCGATCGCCAACATACACGTTACCCACGCTGTCAACCGCCACGCAAGCGGGCTGTTCAAATCGGGCGTTGCTCCCAGTCCCGTCATCCGGTCCTTCCGTGCCGGCCAGTCCCGCCAGCGTCGTCACGACCTTGGTCGAAATGACAATCTTGCGGATGGTGTGGTTGCCCAGATCCGCGACGTAAAGGTTGCCCGTCGTATCGGCCGAGACCCCGGTCGGCAGATAAAAGCGCGCGGCGCTCCCCACTCCGTCGGCCGTGCCCTGGGTTGAGGCCGTGCCGGCCAAAGTCGTCACTACGCCTTCGGCCGTGATCTGCCGGATCGTCTGATTCGCGGTGTCCGCCACGTAGACCGTGCCGTTGGCATCGACGGTCAAACCCTGTTGATTCAGGAAACGGGCTGCGCTCCCGGTCCCGTCAGCCGAGCCCGAACTGCCCGCCGAGCCGGCCAGTGTCGTCACCACTTTTTCGCTGGTAATCTTGCGAATGGTGAAGTTGCCACTGTCGGAGACATAGACGTTGCCGGCGCTGTCCACGGCCAACCCGTAGGGATATTGGAACTGGGCGGAGGTCCCGGTGCCATCGGACGACCCGATGCTGCTCCCCGCAAACGTCGTCACCTCTCCGGTGGAAATGACAATTTTACGTATCCGGTGATTTCCCCGGTCCGAGACGAAAAGGTTGCCGGCATTGTCCACCGCCACACCGGCAGGGTTATTGAACCGGGCCGCGCTCCCCGCCCCATCGTCCGAACCTATATTGCCTGGTGAGCCGGCCAGCGTGGTCACCACCCCTCCACCCGTGATCATGCGAATCACGTGATTTCCAAAATCCGCCACGTAAACCGTTCCGGCACTATCGACGGCGACACTCTCGGGAGAGGAAAAACGGGCGGCCTGCCCGGCAAATGTCGTCACCACCCCACCTTCGGCGATCTGCCGAATGGTGTGGTTCTCACTGTCCGAGACGTAAACTTTGCCCGTACCATCGACCGCCACACCTCGGGGATAATTAAACCGGGCGGCCGTGCCCGTTCCGTCGGCTGAGCCGGGGGCGAACACGCCGCCACCCGCTACTGTCGTCACCACCCCAGCACTGGTCACCATGCGAATGGTGTGGTTGTTGGTGTCTGCAACCCAGACGTTATTCGCGCTGTCGACCGCCACACCCATGGGGTATCGGAAACTCGCAAGACTGCCGATCCCGTCGGTTGAACCAAGACCCCCAATGCCGGCCAAGGTTGTCACCACGCCGGCACTGGTGATTTTTCGAATTTTTTTGTTGTTAGTATCCGCAACGTAAACGTTGCCCGAACTGTCCACGGCCACGGCCATGGGACCGAGAAACTCTGCGGCGATGCCGGTCCCATCGGCTGAACCAAACGCTCCGCTGCCCGCCAGGGTCGTCACCACCCCACCACTCGTGACCTTGCGAATCCGGTTGTTGCTGGCATCCGCGACATACACGTTGCCCGAACTGTCCGCGGCCACGCCCGAGGGATAGTTAAACTGGGCGGCGCTGCCCGTCGCGTCGGAGAATCCCGGACTGCCCATCGTGCCAGCCAATGTCGTCACTTCACCAGTGGAAATGATGATCTTGCGGATCATATGGTTCCCCGAATCCGCCACGTAAAGGTTGCCGGCATTGTCCGCCGCCACGCTGGACGGAGCGTTGAACCTGGCCACACTGCCGGTCCCGTCGGTCGAACCGCTCTCGCCTGGCATGCCCGCCAGGGTCGTCACCACCCCGCCGCTCGAAATCATGCGGACCGTATGATTGTCCGTATCGGCAACGTAGAGGTTGCCGGCGCTGTCCACCACCATGCCGGTTGGGATATTAAATCGCGCTTCGCCCGCAGTGCCATTGGCCGAGCCTTTCCCAATCTGTCCCGCCAAGGTCGTGAACACGTACGGCGTAGCGTAATTGCTCTGGGCATGGATCACGCCGCCTGTGAGCATGAGCACGGCAAAACCAATCCCAAGGCGGCGAAGCAGATTCATGTACGTGGTAAGCAGGCGGAAAGTGTTGATGCAGCCTCGCGTTCAAAACGCGAAACTGACACAACAAGAAATGTAGAATTGCATAAACGACGCAATCTCTTTGCATCACGGGGCTTATTTCATTTAGATTAATCTTTTATCTGCTTTTATCTCAATAGTGCGCTTACGCATCTCACTTTGATTTAATTGTTTTGGTAATTTTATGTAAATACCCGCTGTGCAAATAAATCGTTGCACAACTGACTAAGGCAGGGCCATCCGCTCCGAACAGGGGTACTTTACGAGGTATAAACCTGGGGGATTATGACCAGCAACTGATCTGGAAAACCTCAGTGAAATCCAAGGAATTGCAGATAGAATGCATCAAGGATGGGGTGCGGCGAAGTCTGATGTAGGAGCGGCTTTATGCCGCGACGAAGCGCGCTATCGCGGCTTTATGCCGTCCTACAGTTCCTGCCGGCGTATCCGTCGGCGCGCATTGATACTACTGCGACACCCTGAGGCGGAAATAGGCGTTGGACGCCGAACTCAGCAAATGTTTGGCCTGCCAGGTTTCGACCTCGTTGACGGTGTTCACAAGCGTCGCGGCCACCCCCGGAGCGCCCCACGTCGTGAGCGTCGTGGAGAATTGCACCTCGTAGGTCACATCGCTGAGGCCCACCGGCCGCGTGTAGGTGTAGATCCAATGCGTCGCATCCGAGGTGACCACCGGCAGGCCGGTGGTGCTGGCTGACTTCGGCTCCAGTCCGAGCGCGTACTCCACCAAGTTGGCGAAGCCGTCACCATCGGGATCGGCATTCGGACCGCTGATGATGGCATCGGCCACTTCTCCGATCGTGAATTTCATCTGCTTCCACGCCGCATAGCCTGTCAGGGCCGGCGCACTCACCGCCACCGTCGCTTGCTGTCCAATCCCGAGCAGGGCGCCGCCGACCAAAGGCTGGCCCAGATTGACGACGAAGGTTTCAACATCATCCGCCAGGGCGTCCGCCGTCAGCGACACGTTGATGGTCTTGTCCGCCAGGTCGCCATCCGCCCAGGTCAGCACCCCGCTGGTCGGTGTGAAATCATCGGCCGTAGCCGTGCCCGTCACGGTGGCATAGCCGACCGTCAACACCCCCACCCCGGCGCCGCTGCGCGAGACCGTGAGTTGGACGCTGCCGCCCTCGGTGCCGTTGATGCTGGTGGCCATGAACTGCAGAGCCCCGGGCGCACCACTCAATCCACTGTAGAACCGCCAGATCGGGCGATTCGACAGGGCGCCCTGGAATGAGGCATAATCCCCCGCGAGCATCACGCGCCCGTCCGGCAGCATGGCCAGGTCCTCGACGCTGCCACCATGCCCTCCGGCCGCGGCAAAGGACGTATCGCGCACACCCGCGGATGACAGCAGCACAAGTCCGCCGGCCGCCGTGCCGTTGAAGGTGGTGAAACTGCCGCCAATCAGTATCTTTCCGTCGGGTTGGAGCAGAATGGCATTTCCGGCCCCATCTGATGTCGGTGCAAATCCATTGTCCAGCGCACCCGTATTCGTGAGCCGTGCCACTCCTCCACGGGTGGTGTTGTTGAAGGCCGTGAAATTGCCGCCAATCAGTATCATGCCGTCAGGTTGCACCACGATCCGGGACACGGTGCGCAGTGAGTTGGTGACGCCATCCGCATGCGCTCCTTCTGCCATGCCGCTGAAGGTTGCATCCCGCGCACCAGTCGAAGTCACCCGGCAAAGCCCGGCCTTGAAGAAAGTATCAACGAAGTAAAACGAGCCGCCGACGAGCAGCTTGCCGTCTGCCTGGAGGGCGAGAGCTTCCACATGCCATGTGCTGGTGCTGCCAAAATCCGGTCCCACGAACCCCGTGTCCAACGAACCGTCGGCATTAAGCCGCGCGAGGTATTCGCGCGGCGTTCCGTTGAAGTTCGTGAATGCGCCGCCGATGACAATTTTCCCATCGGGCTGCACGAGCACGGAGTACACAATGCCATCGGCACCTGTCCCCGGATTGAACGAGGCATCCGTCGAACCATCCGGCATCAAACGCACGATCCGATTGCGGGCCACGCCATTGAAGGTGGTGAAGTCGCCCACGGCCAGAATGCGGCCATCGGGCTGTCGGGCGAGGTCGTACACGGCGAGATCGAAGCCCAATGCGGTCCCCCCGGCCCCACCTTCGGACGCAAAGTCAGGATCAACGGCGCCCGATGCCGTGATCCGCGTGATGCCCTGCCGATTATAGCTGGTGAATCCGCTATCCTGGATCTGGCTGAACCAGCCCCCCGCGACGACACTGCCATCCGGCAATGGCAATACTTTCTCGATCGAACTGTTGATGAAATTGGCGGCAAAAACCGGATCGCGGGTACCTGGCTCGATCACCGATACCGTGGCCGTGGGGCTGTTGCCGATGACCCCACCCGTAATGTTGCTTAGGTTAACCGTAAAAGTTTCCGTGCCCTCCACGACCGCATCCGTCGCCAACGTAACGGTGATGGTTTTGTCGGCGGTGTCACCATCGGTCCAGGTGACGGTCCCGCTCTTGGTGGTGAAATCCGCCGGGGCCGTCGCGGTGCCAACCGTGGTGGCGTAATCAACCGAGACGGATCCGCTGGAATTGTAGGCTCGCTGGAGGGTGAGAGTCACGCTGCCGGTCTGCTCGCTGGCGATATAGGTTGCCTGGCTCCAACTGATGCGCGGCTGAAAGCTCACCTGCACATCGAGATATTCCTCGGCCCCGGATCCGCCTTGTGCGACCGGTTGGATGGTGATGCCGGCCACGGTGTCGTTCAACGAGGCATTGATCGCCAGGCCGGCGTCACTCAGGTCGGAACCCGGGGTGTTGACGTCGATCAGATTGCCCTGGTCGTTGATATTGTAGCCCCACAGCACATAGGCGCCGCCATCGAGCGAGGCGTTGGTGGTGCCGCGCCGGTAACCGATCCAAAAATCGCTGGTCGCATCGCGGACGATCTTCAGTGCGCGGGCATTGGCGAGGTTGGCGGCGGCATGATCGAAGCGATAGATGCGATACGTGCCGGCAGTCCCGGCCACGGTCACGGCGGAATCAGGAATCCATTGCAGCAGGCTCTTGTTCCAATGGCTGAAATCAAACTCCGGGGTATTGCCACTGCCCATCAGGTCATAGATGTCGCCATACTCCAGGCTGCTGCCGCCGGGGGAAAGCGGGTTGCCATCCGTCACCTTCCAAAGATTGGAGTGGAACAGACCATAGTTGTGACCGATCTCGTGGCCCACCACGCGAAAGTCGTAGTAGCCGTTGACCCAGAAATTCTTGCCCTCGACATTGCCCAGACCGCCGTAGGTGATTTGCGAACCGGGCACCACCGAGGTACCGAGGTAGGTGAAGACCACGCCGATGCGATCGTAGGTATCCACTGCGAAACCGGCGGTCTGCGCCAGCGCGCGGGCATCGGTGTGCATCAGCGTGTTGCTGCCCGCCGTCGCATAACTGGCCGCAGTCTGGGGCATCCGCAGGACGGGGGTGACGTCCGGCGAATCACCCGCCACCGTCGGCGCAATCAGGAGCGAGGTCTTGCCGTAACTGTTGCCCTCATAGAAACCTTTGATCCCGTTGGCCTCGTTGAAGAGGTTCACGGCATAGTCCTCCGTGATGGGTGCGCCCCCCGACGGATAGGCGGGTGTGCCGGGAAAGTCGGAAAAATCCACGCGGATGATCAGAACCTTCTTCGTCCCATGCGTCCAAGCCTGGTTCGGCCGGTCCGGCACGCCGCTGGTGCCAGGCAGATTATCCGCGGCATTGTGCTCGTGATCCCCCAATAAGGTCGGCTGGGAGAGGTCGGCTACGGCCAGGTCGCGATCCACGGCAATGCCCTCGATGCTGGTCTTCGGCACGCTGCGCTGCCGGGCCCGCTCGCCGTACACGTAGGCACGGTATTCCTTGCGTCCGATCAGCGCGGAACGGAACACCGGCGTTTCCGGCCGCTCTCCCGGCAACGGGGTCACGGCATTCAGGGCGAGTTCGCCTTCGCCCGAAACCCTTTCCTCCAACAAGGCCTCGATCTCCGCGGGCAATTGCGCGCGCACATCCGGCGGTACGGCGGCCGCCAGCGCTGCGCGGGGATCAGTGCGGATGAGCTGCGCCAGTGCCGCCCACCGGGCTTGCGCGAGTTTCAGCCCCTCGGGCAGGAGGTGAAGGCGGTCAGCCGATGCCGCCTGCCGGTATTGCTCCGTCCAAAGTCGGAAGGCCGCGAATTCCGCCTGCGCTCCAGCCTGCCAGCCTGAGGCGATGAGCGCCGGGGTCGTCGTGACGGCCGAGGCTGCGATCGCCGGCACTGACAGCGCTGCAGGCCTGGCTGAGATGTCCGCCGTCGGATGTTTGAGCGGCTTCCCTGGCAAAGGCTCGGCAGTGGCCGAAGCCCGGGTTGAGCCAGCCCCACCTCGCTGCATCCAGAGTGCAACCGCCGTCACGCAGAGGACGCCCAATGCAATCAACCACACCTTGGCGGGGGGGATTTTCATGGGTCGAAAGCCAACGCGAAATTAATCTCTTATCGAGCCAATATTGGACACTTATGCCCGACCGACAACTCCCGTCGCAAGATGCCGGCGCGTATTCTGCAAAACCCACGTTTGTCATCCTGAACGATTCCGTCGACGAGTAGGCAGGGAGCTTGCTCCCGCTCTGAGAGCACCAGCAAGCTGGCGGCCAACCGAAATCACCATCCGGCTTCGTCATCCCCGAGGCAGTCCAGCGCTGCA
>CAZFHG010000145.1:0-9295 GCA_964518665.1 uncultured Opitutaceae bacterium
GCCGGGGTGAAGAGCGGCCCCTCGAAGGGCAGCAGCGTGTCCGGCACGTTGGGGCTGATCTCCAGCGCACCATCCGGGGCGTTCCACCGGTAGCCCAGCAGCGCCTGGTAGAGATACCAGGTCGCGGGGGCGCTCATGTAGAACCGGCCCCAATGCTGCCGCCCCGTGTCCGGCTCGTAGAAGAGGCGCTGGTCCCAGCGGTTGTCATGGTTGACAGTGGTGATGGCGTCGTCCATGCGCTTCAGCGCCGCCAACCCCTGCTCGGCCATGCCGAAGTACATGGGCACGCCGCCCAGGCATACGCGGCAGTGCGGCAGCCAGCCCCACATGAAGCGGGTGGGCATCCGGCCCTCCGTCGTCGCCTCGTTGGTAGGCATGATATAGCTTTCCGGGTAGTTGAGACGCAGCATAGCCTTCAGCGCCGACTTGACGTACTTGTCGCCGTAAAGGGACTCAAAGCCGAGGAACTTGGCGAAGAACTCGCCGGCGACCTGGGAAATGTGGCTGTTGGGACACGGTCGCTTCCGGGCCGAGTCGTAGTAGTTCACGAAGAACTCGCCGTTCCAGAGTTCCTTCACGGCGCTGGCACGCGCTTTCTTGAAGACAGCCCGGCAGCGCTTGACCGTGGCCTGGTCGCCGCGTCGGGCGGCCAGGCCTTCGAGGCAGCGCAGGGCCGCCAGCCAGACCGTGGCGATGTAGGAACTGGTGCCCTCGTATTTCTCGGAGTCGAAGGTGTTGCCCACGCCGCTGATGTTGGCGATGCCGTCGCCGTCGCTGTCCATGCCCAGTTGGTACTCCAGCAGGGCCTTGACGACGCCGGGATAGGCCTCGTTGATGTAGTGCTCATCGCCCGTGAGCAGGTAATGCTTGAGCGACAGGATGGCGAGGGCCGAAGAGAGATCAGGCCAGCCATGCGGGTGGTCCTTCTGCTCGATGTGACCGTAGCCCAGATCATGCTGCACGCCGCCATTGGCCGCCTGCGAGCGCACGAAGCCGAGCAGTTCGGTCTTGTCCAGTTCCGGGAAGAACAGCGAGTTGTAGTGGTTGGCGTAGAGCTTCTGGTCGAGCGTGCCCATGCAGCCGAACATGTGCGTGGGGCCTTCGTTGACGGCGAACCGGCCATCCTTCGTGAGCCAGGTGGCGGTGGAGAAGACGTAGGCGTCGTTGCAGAGCGAGCGGGCAAGCCACGGCGGGAGCGACGAGGCGAGCAGCAGCCGGGGCACCTCCGCCGCGTCCCGTTCGAGGCGGTCGAAGCGCGTGAGGCAGTAACGGGCGACCTCCGCCGCCGAGGCGAAGCGGTTGGCGTAGTAGTGGCCGTAGTCGATCCCCGGGACCTGGAAGAAGACCGGGACAAACCAGGCAAAGACGAAGCGGACGTCCTTGGTCTCACCCGGGGCCAGCTTGATCTTCACCGCCGCGGCTGCGGCCGTCGGTTCGCCTTGTGACGGCTTGCCGCGGGATGCGGGGAATAGTCCGGTGTCGGCGAAGCGCAGCCAGGCATCGCTCTTCTCCGGGAAACGCCAACCGGTCAGATACGCGGACACCTTGCCGTCCGTAGCCAGCACATACGTGCCGTCGGAACGCGGCTCCTCCTTGACGCCGCCGGTGAACTCGATCCCGGCCGCCTTGCCTGAATGCCACGGTTGTTCGCGGTTGCCGGAGCGTTCCTCCCAGACCTCGTAATAGCCTTCGTCAAAGGTCTTGCGCACCGTGATGCCCGGGGCGACCGAGCCGCCGCAACCCAGAAAGTTCTCCATGGAGAAGGCGACCGTGGCGGTCACGGGCTTGTCGGCGCGCGAGGTCACGCGCACCCGGAAGAGCGCCGCCGGCAGCGAGGAGTCATCGGCGTTGTGGGGGATGACCACGCCGCTGGCCTTGACCGCGACTTCAAGCGGAAAGGCGCGATCTGTGGCGCGAAGTTCGGCGCAGGGGTAGACGCCGTCAAAGGCCAGGTTCTCGAACGGTTGCAGGCCGTGCAGGCGGTCGGTGGCGGCGATGCGGGCGCCGGACTCGCCGCCGGACTCGCAGCGCACCGCGAAGAATCCGCCCTCCGAGCGGCGCACGGGGGTGTCGATGTTGCCGTTGATGGTGATGTTGCGGAAGAGCCCGTCGGCGCAGAACTCGAGCTTGCCGGCACCGGCGCCGCCGAGGGGCACACCGCTGAGCGGCTCGGGCGGCTGGCCGCGACGCTGAAGCTGGCGCTCGATCTCGCCGCTCTCCATGCGCTGCGGAATCTGCGCCACGCACAGGCAGTCCAGCCCGGCGAGGCCGGCCGGAGCCCGCAGGCGGACAGGCCGGTAACTGCGTCCGGTCTTCACCGAGCCGAAGTGGACCCAGGATACGCCGGGCGGTGTCCCCGGCACCGCCAGCGGTTTCCAGACCCTGACGAACTTCAGTCCCTCGACCTCGATGCCTTGCACCGCCACCGCGGCGCCCCGGTCGAACCGGCCGTAGAAGTGGTAGTCCACAGCGGCGCCGGGGCCGCCGAAGTTCAAGAGCGTTTCATACGCGCCCCTTCCAACGCAGGCGAACGCGCCCGCCGTGCGGATCTCCACCCAATCCTCGCATTCGATACGACGCTGGATAACAGGCATTTCATGCTCTTTCGTTAACAGGGCATCGCGTGGCGGGTGTCGCGTGGCGAGCGGGTTGACTCCCAAGGCCTTCAAGTCGATCCGGACAAAGAAGTTCCCGTTCGCACCGGTGTCCTCGAAGCGCCGGGCCTTCGTGCCGCCGGGCCCTTCCGAAACCGCGGTCCATCGGCGCCGCTCGTCGTGATCACCGTATGAAGACTACCGTTCCCGGCGGAGAAAGAAGCCCGAAAACCACGGTTCCGTTAGTACCGCCGGGATTACCCGTCCCGGTGGTTCCCTTGACAGCCGAATTGGAGACCGCTCCGCCGGACAAGTCGCGCAAGCTCCACACCGCAATGCGGCCGCCGCCGCCGCCGCCGCCATCGGTACCGTTGCCGTTGCCGCCGTTCGCCAAAAGTCTCCCGCTGCTGGTTCCCGAGAACCTCTTGCAGATGAGGTAGACCGAACCGCCCGCGCCGCCGCCCGAATGGGCCGCCAGACCCGCTTCGCCGTTGGCGCTGAGCGTGCCCCGCACGTCGATGGTATCCCGCGCCACGATCCGCACCACACCACCGCCATTGCCTGCCCGGCCGGAGTCGCCTGACCCCCCGCCGCTGCCGGAGTCAACCGGCGCATTCGAAGAGCCGTACATGCCACCCCCGCGACCGGTCGGGCCACCGCCCACACCGCCGTAGCCGCCACCGCCACCAGCGTTGGAAGGCGTACCACCGCCCGTTCCATTTCCGCCCTTGCCGGGCCCGTAGGGCAGGTAGTACGTAGTCCATCCGACATTCACGCCGCCAGCGTACCCGCCAGCGTCCGCCTTGAACCCGCCGCCGCCGGACACCGTCAGATTCCGCATCTGGAACAGGGCCGCGCCGCCGTTGGTCGAATCCGAGTACGGAATGACCCAGCAGTTGCTGCCGACCGTGAAGTTTCCGGCGACGCTCACCAGCGCGCCGTAGCCCGGCGTCGGGCTGTTTGTCGGACCGCTGTACACGGCCAGCTTGGCAAGTTTCGTCCCCGAATTGCCGAACGTGAGATCCCCGCCGCAGGTCAGGGTGCTGCCGGGCGACGGACCGCGGTACAGCGCGAACGAAGCGTTGGTGACCGTCAGGTTCCCGCCGCACTGCACACTGGCGGCATTGGTGAACTCCAGGCGGCAGATAATGGGATTCGTCCCCACCACCGTGATCTCGTTGGTGGCGGAGAACTGCAAACCGCTGCTCACAAAGCGCAGCCAGGCATTGGTCACGGTCAGGCGATTCGGGGCCCACGCCGTCAGCCCCGGCGCGCTCCACTGCCCGCTGTGCGGTATCGTTTCGGTCAGCCATTGATTGTCGGGGAAATACAGCGTGCCGACATCGCCGCAGAGCCAACCGTCGAGGCCGCCGTCTCCGCCGCGAGCCGAGAATTGGACCTGTGGAACCGGCTTGCCGTTCTGCATGGCAGGATCGTAGATCACGGCGATGCGTCCGCCGCCGCCGCCGCCGCCGTAGGCACTGCTGGCGGAAGAGTCTCCGCCGTTGGCCTTGATCACGCCGTTGGTACCCGCGAACCAGGCGCACGTGATGTAGATGCCGCCCCCCGCCCCGGCACCGCCCCCGCCCGCTATCGAGCCGCCGTTCGCAGTGATAGTGCCGTTGACCAGCGCAAGGTTGGTCACCGCCAGTCGGACCGCCCCGCCGCCGGCCGCGCCAACGCTGTCGTTGGCGCCACCACCGCTGCCAGGCGCCGTAGGCGCGGTCAGATCGCCATAGGTGGTTCCGCCGGCGGCCGTGGTTCCCATGCCGCCAGATCCGCCGTAGGCGCCGCCGCCCGCCCGTACGGCCGCCGCGCCAGAGCCATTGGTGCCGGCACCCGGACCGTAGGCGCTGCGGAATTTGGCGGGAGAAGCGTTTGTCCGGAGTCCTCCCCAATAGCCCAGTGTGTCCGCATTGATACTTCCGCCTGCGTCCACGGTCAGATTGTTGCACGAGAAGAACACCGAATTGCCGTTGGTTGGGTGGGAGTAGGGATAAACGATACTGTTGGTCAGAACCGTCAGGTCGCCGACCACCATCACGCGTGCGCCGTAGCCGGACGCCACCCAGCTCGAACTGCTGGCCCAGACGCGCAACTGCCCGCCGTAGAGCGTCAGATTCCCGCCGACGCCTAGGCTCGGGGCGGTGGCAGACGCGCCTGCATACAAGCGGACCCCCGCGTTCGTCACCAGCAGATTGCCGCCGCACGTCATCGTGCCGTTGGTCAATTCCAACCGGTTCATAAAGGCATTGGTGCCATGGACAACCGCACCGTTAGCCACGGTCAGAGCGAAGCCGGTCGTCGGGAACCGAAGCCAGGCGTTGGAGAGCGTCAGATTGTTCACCGACCAGGCGTTCAGTGCGGACATGTCGGGCGCGGCCCACTCGCCCCCGTACCCGACAATGGTCTCGGTCAGGAAGAGACTGTTCGTCATGTAGAGCGTGCCGACATCGCCCATTTGGGCGGAGTAGCTGCCCGTGTAGAGTCCTGGAGCGGTGGTGAACTTGATTCCCGGCACGGACACCTGGGCGGACGTGTCGTAGAGCACCGCGATACGGCCGCCGCCACCGCCGCAGCCCGTCGTTGCAGCGGCGGGGCCGCCCACGGCCGAGACGGTGCCGGTGCCGGAAATCGTCCGGCAGGCGAGGTATACGCTGCCGCCCGAGCCGCCGCCACCGTGAGCGCCCGGAGCCACGATCCCGTCAGCCGAGATGCCGCCTGATACGGCGATTTCGCCTGTGGCCTCGATCCGGATGGCGCCGCCGCCGGCGCCCCCGTTGCCGTCACCCGTGCCGCCGCCGCTGCCTGGATCGGACGGCGCCGCCGCGGTGCCGTAGGGCTTGCCGCTCTTGGCTTCATTGCCTGTCGGGGGGCCGCCGAACCCGCCGTAGCCAGCGCCGGCGCCCGCGTTCATGAGGCTGCCGCCGCCGGTCCCGTTGGTGCCGGCGCCTGGGCCACAGGAGGGTGCGGACGGAGTCTTCACGCCGCCCCGGTACCCCTTGCCGTTCGCGTCGATCTTGCCGCTGCCGTACACCGTCAGGTTGGAGCAGACGATGTAGACGCGCATATCCGGGATCCAGGCGCCAAGCGCGTTCGTGGTCGTGGCGGATTCGTTTGTGTGCGTGATGGTGCCGCTCACGTTGACCACGGTCGCGGTCAGGACCGTGTTGCTCCAGCCGACGAACGTGTTCGTCTTGCCGGCGTTTAAAGTGTAGGAAGCCAGTGCGGCCGTGGCGTTCGTCAGCGTCACGTTGGCGTTGATAATCACATCCTCGCCGTCGCCGGGCACGGTCCCCGAACTCCAGTTCGCCGCGGTCATCCAGTCGCCGCTGTTGGTGAAGGTGTTGGAGGCCTGCCCCCAGGTCGCCGTCAACCCGACCAGGCATGCCGCCAGGATCAACACCTGGCACGATCGTTCGATCCGTAGTCGTTTCATTGCTACTTCCCCTTTCCTTGCTTGCCCTGTCTTCACGTCACCCGGTTCCTCACCCGAGGACCAAGCTTTTCGTGGATCATGGTTTCAGGTTTCGGGAAACTCCTGTGCTGACACCCGACACCTGACACCTGACACCCTGATCATCGCCTCTCAACCCTACTCCCTATAATCCGTCGCAAAGCACTCCTTAGTCTTCAGTCCTCCCAGCACGACTTCCGTGCCCTCGGGTTCAAAATTCACAAGCACCTGAAACACTTTACCGTCCTTAGGCGTAACCTTCAGCCCCACCGCCTGCGCGTCCTTGCCGGCGGCCGTTTGCACCGGCAGCCGCTCAATCGCCGGCGAGGCGGCGGAGAAGCAGGCGACGAAATCGGTCTGCGCGACGTTCTGGCGGCGCACCATCAGGGCGGCTTTGCCGAGTTTCTGCTGTTCGATCCCCGTGGCCCAGGTCTCGGGCAGGCGGAAGGTCAGCACCTGGGTCTCCTTAGCCCCGAGCATGGTCAGGCGGCCGTCGCCTTCGCTCCAGGTGTCGTCGGTCGTGCCGGTGAAGTAGGTCGGCGAATGCAGTTTTGCGCCGAAAATGACGCCCGGCTCATCCGGCTTGGTCGTGAAGCCGCCGGTTTTCTCCGCCATGTTGGCCAGCGACACCTTGGGGCCGGCGTTCATCAGCATCCAGTCCACGGTGTGCGGCGCCTTGCCGGTGGCGCGGTCCACGACCAGTGCGTGCGGGCCGACAATGGCGAAGGTGCGGGCAATGGTCGTGCCGGGATACTGGGCGTCGCTGACCGCCTGCACGAACTGCACCGGGCCGTTGACGTTGAAGCCGGTCACGCGCGCCGAGACCGGGTTCTGCGTGTTCTCGTCGATAATGATGACGCTCTGTTCGAGCGAGGAATGCAAGTAGGTGCCGCCACCAAGCCGGTCCATGAGTTTGGCGAGCGGATGCGCCTTGTCCTTGACGGAGAGGCTCAACATGCAGCGGTCGGCGCTGCCGCGGTAGATCTGTTTACCCCAGTTCATGCCAAACTCAAGCCCCTTCCAGCGCAGGAGGGTCAGACCGGAATAGAGGTGCAGGCCGTCGCACGGCTTGGTGACCTCTGCCAGGATTTCCTTCGGGAGGCGCTGCGCGTCGACAAAGTCCACGATCGGGCCCTTGTACGGATAACCGGCGGCCTGGGCCGAGCGGCTATGGAGAATCGTAGCCATGCGAAGGTCGTAGAGGCTGATCCCCTGCCGGTGCAGCAGCTCGGCGGTCCAGAGCAGCGGGTCGATGGTGGAGGCATGATAATGCCCTTCGCTCGAGCAGCCTTCCTCGTCGAACGACCACTGCATCAGGTTGGCGATCCCGCGCTCGGAGGAGAAGGCATACGAGGCCAACGGCCAGTTGCGGGACGCGAACGCGGCGTAGAGGATGGGGAAATCCACCACGGCCTGGGCGTTGAAATAGAGGATGTGCTGCTGCATGCGGACGGCCGCGGGCACGATGAAGTCGCGCAGGATAATTTCGCGCGCCTG
This sequence comes from uncultured Opitutaceae bacterium, assembly GCA_964518665.1. Classification (GTDB taxonomy): domain Bacteria; phylum Verrucomicrobiota; class Verrucomicrobiia; order Opitutales; family Opitutaceae; genus UBA2377. Next base: position 7,549 of record CAZFHG010000145.1, read on the forward strand.
GGGATCCATATCGCGCGCCAGCAGGTCGAAGTCGTTGAACATCCCGTGGCGCTGCAGGCTGAACGGGCTGCTGAATCCGCCGGTCGCCCACCCCAGGGCGAGCGTGTTCCCGCCGAGGATGCCGTGGCTCCCCACGATGACGGGGAACTTGCGCCACACCTCCAGGTCGCGCTGGAAAAGCTCAGCCGCGCGCAACAGCAGGGCCGTGCCTTTGTCGAGGTACTTCTTGTCGCCGGTCGCGTCATAGAGGAAAGCGCAGGCGCTCAGGCCGTCCAGGTAGCGCCAGGTGAATTCCTTCACCGGCGGATCGCCGGCGTGGTACCAGAACGTGCGCTTGCCCTGGTCGATCGCGAAGCTCCGCTCCATGGGCGCTTCGAGTACCTTGTTCAAGTCGTCGGGGCTCGCCGCCGCAGCGGCGGCCTCCGCCTTCTTCCGGGCGTTGTCATCGAAGCCGGTCAGCGCCACGGGCAGGTCCTTCGGGCGAGGCAGAAGCGGGAACTGGAGTTTGGCGTCGGGAATCGGCACGGTGACGCTCAGGGCGAGCGGGTAGGTCTTCGAGCGGACAATCGTGGTCTCGGAGTCGGGAATGCCCTCGGCAAAGCCGCGCAGTTCAAAGCGCTCGGCATAGAGCGTCGGCATCCGCTCGGCGACATTGCCGGCCAGGCGGACCTCGACCTCAATCATCTTGCTCTGCTTGGGCTTGAGCTCGACGCGCGGCTCGGACAGGCGGGCGTAGGCATGCATCACCTGCGCGGCGACCAGCGAGAGCCGGGCCGTCACCGGCTGGTCGAGGCAGTTGGCCACGGTGACGGGGTAGCGGTAGACCAGATCCTGCTTCGGCCCCCACTCGTACGGCGCCTGGCGCTGGTCGCACTCCAGGTCGATGGCTTTCTTCGCGAAACGGAGGTTCTTGAGCCAAAGGCAGCGGCTGTCGCCCTGCATGCGCCAGTGCGCATCCCTCACGGCGCCGGAGATCGCCAAGGCCGGTGTGCCGGAGCTAGCCTTGCCAGGCTGGATCTCCTCGGGGCGTTTCAGGTCGAGCCAGATCGTCCGCCAGTCCGAGCCGCGGTTGATGGCATCGAGCGGGTACCAGTTCGAGACGTCGCCGGGCTCGGGATAGTTCTCGAGGGTGAATTGAAGGAACGCATTGTTGTCGGCCTTCACTTCAACCTTCAGCAGGTCGTAGTCGTGCGGGTCGACGCCCAGGGCCTTCAGGTCGATCCGGCCGGAGAAATCCTCCTTCGCCTCGGTCGCCTCGAAGCGCAGCGCCTTGGTCCCGCCGGGCCCCTCGGCCACGGCGCTGAAGTTGCCCTTGAGGTCCTGCACGCTGTCGAGGCTGTCCAGGGCGGACAGCACCCGCGACAGCCCCGCGTCGGCGGCAGCCGGTTTGTCCGCGCCCGCCGCCAGGCCGGCGCAGAGGAACAGCATGGAGGTCGCGAGAATTGTATGTGAGTTGCTCATTTTCGTTCTCTTCCGTGCTACCAGACTTCTTTGTCGCGAGCTTTGTCGACAAGCTCCCGACAAAGCTCGCGACAAAGATTCTAAGAGGAGGAGTCCTTCGCTTCGCCGGGCACGAACGTGTGCGTGACGCAGGGATCGACCGGCGCCGCCCCCCGGGTGGTGACAGAACGATACAGTTCCAGCACCTTCTCGGCGATCTGGCTGGTGCTGAGGACCATCTTCTCGCAATCTTCGAACGCCTCGGCAAGCTGGCCGCTGTTGCAGGCGACCAGCACGGCGGCGGCGC
>CAZFHG010000146.1:0-9101 GCA_964518665.1 uncultured Opitutaceae bacterium
TGAGAGCCTTCTCATCGCTCAACAACAGGAGACCCTCGGAGTCCGCATCGAGCCGCCCGAGTGCATATACGCCCTTGGGCAAATCGAAACGGGCGAGCGTCTTCCACGCCGACCCTGGTTCCGGCGTGAACTGCGAGAGCACACCGTAGGGCTTGTGAAAGGCGAGGAGCATGGGACCAAGTAAGAAGGAAGAAGGATGAAGTAGGAAGGATGAAGCCTGATGGCGGAGGTTTGGAACCTTGTTTGCCAATTGGTTGAACAGTTCATACATCTTCCCTCCGCCTTCTTCCTATCCCCATGCGTGCCGTCCGACTTACCGCTGTGAACCGACTCGAAATCGCCGAGGTGCCGGCACCGGTGCCGATCAGTGGCGAGGTGGCGGTCACCCTCCGGGCGGCGGCGTTGAATCACCGCGATGTGTGGATCAAGGCCGGGCAGTACGCGGGCTTGAAGTGGCCCTGCATCCCGGGTTCCGATGGCGCGGGGGTTGTGACGGCCGGAGCGGTGGATTGGCTGGGGCGGGAAGTAATCATCAATCCAAGTTTCAACTGGGGTGCGGATGAACGCAGGCAGGGATCTGAATTCACCATCCTTGGTCTGCCCTTGGAAGGCACCTTGGCCGAGCAGGTCGTTGTACCCCTGGCTCAACTCGCCAACAAGCCCGCGCATCTTTCCTGGGAGGAAGCCGCGGCGCTGCCGCTGGCGGGACTGACGGCCTACCGGGCGCTCATGACGCGGGCAAAGCTGCAGCCCGGCGAGCGCGTGCTGATTTCCGGCATCGGCGGAGGCGTGGCGCTGATGGCCCTGCAATTTGCGCTCGCGCAGGGCGCGGAGGTGTGGGTGACGTCCGGCTCGGCGGACAAGATCGCGCAGGCGGTCGAACTCGGCGCCATGGGAGGATTTGATTACACGCTGCCGTATTGGGCCAAGACCGCGACGCCGGATCAGTTCGACGTGATCGTGGATGGGGCGGGTGGCCCGGGATTCGAGGCGCTCATTGATCTCGCTGCGCCCGGCGGCCGGATCGTCAACTACGGGGCGACGCGCGGAAATCCGCCCGGGTTTACCATGCGCAAGGTGTTCTGGCGGCAGCTTTCGATTCTGGGTTCGACGATGGGCAGCCCGGCCGATTGGTCGGCGATGGTGGCATTTGTCGAACGGCACCGGATCAAGCCGGTCGTGAGCGAGGTCTTCCCGCTGGCGCAGGCGGCCGAGGCGTTTGCGCTCATGGAACGCGGCGGGCAGTTCGGGAAGATCGTGGTGCGGATGTAGGGCGGGGATTCCAACATGTCCGCCGAAGCCTTGGCGAAGGAGGAACCCCGCCCTCGTAGGCAGCCCGCTCGCGGGCGCTTGTATGGCGTGCGCAAATGTTTCAAGCGCGAGCAAGCTCGCTGCCTACTGGAGCGTCGTTGCGAAGGCGGGGTTCGGACTTGTCCTCCGTAGGCCCGGCGAAGGAGGAGACCCCGCCCTACAGCCGTCCCGTGCGTGCCTGGCCTGGCTTGACCGGTTTGCCGGTGTCGGCGCTGGCGAGGGCGGCGAAACAGATTTCCAGGCTGCGCAGGTTGTTGCGGCCACTGATCGTCGGCTCGCGGCCCTCCTCGATGGAGCGCAGAAACTCGCCGAGGGTGCCACGGAAACCGTCGGGGAACCATTTGCCCTTGAGCGGAATTTTCACCGTGCCCTTTTTCGTCGTGAGCTCGAGTTCGGTGAGATTGCAGAGGTTGCCGGCGCCGCGAAGCGTGCCCTTGGATCCGACGCAGCAGAGGTATTCGTGCGGGGCGAACGACTGGTACGCACTGAAGCCCAGCGTGGCGAGGCCGTCGCCGAAGTTAACCACGGCATTGGCCAGCATGGGCGGCTTCATGTCCTGCCCGGGCGCCTTGACGGCGTTGGCAAAGACACTGCGGGCGGGGCGGCCGGCGAAGACGTTGGCGGCGATGTCGAACCAGTGGATGGCGAAATCGCTGAGAATCAGGTGATGCAGCTCCGCGAACTTGCTGCCGCGGGTCCACGTGTGATCCCACTCCATGACCATATCGAGGGTGTGAATGTCGCCGAGCAGTCCATCGCGGACAGCGGCGAGGAGGGCGGAGAATTGCGGCGCCCAGCGGCCGTTCTGGTTCACCCCCAGGTGAAGACCCTTGCGGGCGGCGAGCGCGATCATCCGGCGGCCCTCGGCGAGATCGAAGGTGAAGGGCTTCTGGCTGAGCACGTGTTTGCCGGCGTGCAGGGCATCGAGGATCTGCGGCGTGCGGATCGCGGTGTGCGTCGCGATCTCAACCGTCGTGATGTCGTCGCGGGCGAGCAGTTCGCGGTGATCGGCATGGACGGAGGCCTTGGGGAAGAATTCATCGCGGCGCGCCTTGGCGGCGTCCAGGTTGACGTCGGCCAGCGCGACCACCTCCACGCCGAACGATTTGGCGGCCCGGAGATGATACTGGGCGATGCCGCCGCAGCCGATCAATCCGAGCTTGTGGCGCTTGGTAAAACGCGGACCGCGGGGAAGGTAATCAAGTTTGGGAGGACGCATGAGAATTTATTTTTAACCACGGATCACACGGATTTCACGGATCGGCCCTTGGCCACATAAGGCGCAAAAAGCACAGAACCAATCCGGCCTTAGAAATAAGCGATAAGCCATAAGCAATAACCAATAAGCCATTTCCTGATCCGTGGAATCCGTGTGATCCGTGGTTAAATAGTTTTTGCCTACTTCAAGAGCTTCAGCGGCCGGCGAAGTTTGGCGCTGCGGGTGGCGGTGTCTACTATCTGCTGGCCGATGCGGCTGGTCTCGACGGAGACAGGACCCTCGAAGGCCGCGCCAGTTTCCAGGCAGTGCAGGAAATACGTCACGGGATCGGTGCGCGGCTTCTTGAGCTTGTCCACCGGGACGATCACGCCTTCGGGTCGGCGACGGGTCTGCAGGCGGATGGTCGGCTCGTAGTCGTAGTTGGCGATGGTGCCGTCGGTACCCTTGAGGATGAAGCCGCACTTGGGCTGGGGCTGATGGACCCACGGACTCGTGAACGTGCCCCAACGGGTCTGGAAGGTGGACAACCATTCGCCGTAACGGGCGATCGTCACGCTCTGCTCGTTCACCGGCACGCCGCGGGCTCCGCCGGTGACCGCGGTGATTTCGTCGGGTTTGCGTCCCTCGAAATACCACGTGGCGAGGGTTGCGCCGTAGCCGAGGTAATCGATCAGGGAGCCGCCGCCGTTGGCGGAGTAGAACCAACTGCCTTTCTTGCGGGCCAGTGACGGCTCGGCGGCGGCCATGCGGTTGTGTTCCTGGATGGGACCGCGGTTGCCGTCGTAGAAATGCACTTCCTGCAATTCGCCGATGCGGCCCTCGCGCAGCAGGCGGTGGGCGGTGAGGTGCGGCGGGTACCACGCCAGCGGCCAGTTGATGGCGAGGCGGTGGCGGGCCTTTTTCATGGCGGCAATCATGCGGTCGGCCTGCGCGAGATTACCGGCGAAGGGCTTCTCGATGAGCACGTGCACGCCATAGGGCGCCACGCGTTCGACCCAATCGGCATGGGCGCCACTGGCGGGGCAGAGGATCACGACATCCGGCTTGGACTGCTCGAGGCAGGCGCGCCAGTCGGTGAAGACGCGTCCGGCCGGCAGACTCAGCTTGCGGATGACGTCCTGCATCTCGCGCGGATCGTGGTGGGCGATGCCCACGACCTCCGCGTTGGGCGCGGCGTGCGCGCAGGCGAGGAGGTGATCCATGTGGCGGAAATCAAAGTTGATACCGGCGATGCGCCAAGTTTTGCGGGAGGGCATGGGAGGGAGGAGTGGGTTATTTTTTAACGACGGATTACACGGATGGCACGGACACAGAATCCATGGCCTCATAAGGCTCAAAAGGCACAGAAATCAGGCCTGTTTTTTGAGCCTTCTGCGCCTCTTGTGGCCATTGATTGGTTCCAATCCGTGTGATCCCTGAAATCCGTGGTAAAGAATTTATTTCCAGGTGGAGGTGAATTTGTACTTACCGGACACCAGTTCGCAGGATGTCGCGGTGCGCGTGGACTTCACGGCTGAGATGCCGGCGGCGCGGGCGAGCGGTTTGCCGCCTTCGGTGATCTTTGCCCCGGCGGGAATCGGGAAGCGGGCGCTGGCGGTGGTGTTGGGCGGGACGGTGACTTCCCACTCGAAGCGATTGGCGGAGCACTTCCAGGCGCTGACAACTTCACCATGCAGCGTTTGCAGCGTGCCGCGGGCACGGGTCAGTTCACCGCCCGGGCGTGGGGCGAGCCGGATGTGCTTGTAGCCGGGCTGGGCCGAATCGAGGTCGATACCAGCGACGACGGCGTACAGCCACGCGCCGATGGCCCCGTAGGCATAGTGGTTGAAGGAGTTCATGCCCTTGTCCTGAAAACCCTTTTCCTGCGTCCAACCATCCCAGCGTTCCCAGATGGTGGTGGCGCCCTGCGTGACGGCGTAGAGCCAGGACGGCCACTTCTTCTGGTGCAGCAGCTTGTAGGCGACATCCAGGCGGTTGGCGCGGGTGAGGACGTTCTGGATGTACGAGGTGCTGACGAAACCCGTCGTGAGCTGCCAGTTGCGCTGCTCGATGTCGCGGACGAGTTCCGCCACGAGCTTCGGCCGCAGGGCGGCGGGGCAGAGGTCGAACTGCAGCGTAAGCACGTAGCTGGTCTGCGTGAGGCCGGTCACGAGACCGTCAGCGCTGACGTAGCGCTTCTGATAAGCGCGGCGGACACGGTCGGCGAGGGCAGTGTAATGTTTGGCCTCGGTCATGCGTCCCAGCAGGCGGGCGGTTTCGGCGACGATCGTCGTGCTGTAGACAAAGAAGGCCGTGCCGATCAGGTCCTTCGGGGTGCCGCCGTCGGTCTTGCCGCTGCCGTCGAGGGCGAGCCAGTCCCCGTAACCCTTCCACTCCTTGTAGTCGGGATGGCTGCGGATGAGACCGATGGACTCCTTCTCCATGAAATCGATGAAGCGGCGCATCGCCTCGAAATGCTGCACGAGAATGGCGGTATCGCCGTAGCACAGGTACATCGTCCACGGGCAGATGACCGCGGCGTCAGCCCAGGCTGGGCCGCCGTCGGGGGGAACGCCGTCGATGTGGGGCGCGACCGAGGGCATGGCGCCGTCGGCGCGCTGGGCATCGGCAATGTCGCGGATCCACTTGTGGAAAAAGCCGGCGACATCGCGATTCCACGCGGCGGTGCGGCAGAAGACCTGCGCATCGCCCATCCAGCCGAGGCGTTCGTTGCGCTGCGGACAGTCGGTGGGCACCTCGAGGAAATTGCCGCGCTGGCCCCAGTCGATGTTGCGCTGGAGCTGGTTGATGAGCGGATCGTTGCAGGTGAAGTCGCCGGTGCGCGGAGTGTCGTTGTGCAGGACGACTCCCGTGATGGCGTCGGCGGGCAGTTCCTCCGGGTGGCCGGAGAGCTCCACGTAGCGGAATCCGTGGAAGGTGAAGCGCGGCTCCCAGGTTTCGCCGGCGGGATCGCCCTTGGCGGTGTAATAGTCGGCGGCGCGGATGCCGCGGAGATTCTCGACGTAGATCGTGCCGTCGGGATTGAGCACCTCGGCGAAGCGCAGCTTGAGGATGCGGCCGGCGGGGACTTTCACCTTCAGCCGCACGCGGCCGACCATGTTCTGGCCGAGGTCGATGAGCCAGACGGGCTCGGGCCAGATGTTGAACTTCTTGGCGGGTGCCGCGGGTTTGATTTCCTGCGTGACGCGGACCGACGGGCCGAGCACGGGCGAGAGTTCGATCGCCGGGGCGGGGAAGGTGGTGACGGGCAGCCAGGCGCGGTCGTCGTATTCGGCGGTGCTCCAGCCGGTCAGCTCGCGGCGGGCATCGTAGGTTTCGCCAAACATGATGTCGCTCTCGGTGATGGGCCCGAAGCTGGTCTTCCAGGAGCTGTCGGTGGCGACCAGTTGCGTGGAACCGTCGGCGAAGGTGAGGATGAGCTGGGCGCGGAGCTTGGGGCGGTCGCCGTAGTAGCTGCGCGTGCGCCAGCCGACGCGGCCGGCGTACCAGCCGTCACCGAGGATGGCACCGGCGGCGTTGGCACCGTTCTTCAGCAGCGCGGTGACGTCGTAGGCGAGGTATTGGACGCGCTTGTTGTAGTCAGTCCAACCGGGCGTGAACTCCTCGATGCCCACGCGGGTGCCGTTGAGCTCGAATTCGTAGCAGCCCAGGGCGGTGATGTAGAGCCGGGCGGAGACGGGCTTGGCGCCGACATTGAAGATCGTGCGCAGATAGGGCGATGGCATCGAGGCTTCGGGTCCGCCGGCGAGGGCGGATCCGATCCAGTCGCCCTGCCAGTCCGAGGCATCAAGCAGGCCGGCTTCCCAGAAGGCCAGGGTGCTCGTGGTGCGCCGGTTTTTTTCGTCCCAGATTTCGACTCGCCACCAGGCTCGCTGCCGGGAGGCGAGCGGCACGCCGGCGTAGGCGATGTGCGTCGTGGCGTCGGAGGCCACGCGTCCGCTGTTCCAGAGATCGGCCGGGCCGTTGCGCCGGGTCGAGACCGAGATGCGGTAGGCGGTTTGCCGCGCGCCGCGCCGGCCGTCGGTGGCGAGTCGCCAGCTCAGGCGCGGGGTCGCGTCATGGACGGCGAGGGGATTCTCGAAGTAGTTGCAACGCAGTTGGACCGGACGCGTGAATGAGGGCATGGGAAACAGGCCAGAGCCAAACGGGTGACGATGCGGTAAGGCAAGGGTGGCGTGGGCGAACATTCAGCGGTTCGGGTGGAACCACGTTCGTAGTGCCGGTCTTCCCTGCTTCGCTGAAGCTTCGCAGGGCACGGTAGCCGGCACTGGATTAAGGGAAGCTATCCGCCGGCGGGACGTTCCCAGCGCGGGCTGAAGCTCCGCGCTACGAATCGCAGTGCTTGTCATCGGCGGGAGCGGACCTAGCTTGCGGGCATGGCCAAGGTTCTTGTCACCGGCGCGGCCGGATTCATCGGCAGTCACACCACGGACCTGCTCCTCGCGGGCGGGCACACGGTGCTGGGACTGGATAATTTCCGCAGCGGTCACCGCCGCAATCTCACCGCGGCGATGCAGTCGGCGGCGTTTCGTCTCGTCGAAGCCGACGTGGCCGAGCCGGGTGTCGTGGCGAAACATGTCGCGGACTTCCGGCCCGATGCGATCATCCACTTGGCGGCGTTGGTCAGTGTCCAGGAGAGCATCAGCGACCCGGCCTTGAATCGCCGGCTGAATGTGACCGCCACACAGCTCGTCGCGGACGCGGCGGTGGCGCACGGCGTGAAGCGCATTGTGTTCGCCTCGTCGGCGGCGATCTACGGCGACACGACCGACCTGCCGATTCGCGAGGAGACGGCCAAGCTGCCCATCAGTCCCTATGGCGAGGCCAAGCTGAAGTCCGAGGGCATTTTGCTGGGCTTGTCCGCGACCGGTGGGCTGACCGTGCGTTGCCACCGCTATTTCAACGTCTTTGGTCCACGGCAGGACCCGGCTTCGCCCTACTCCGGCGTGATCTCGATTTTCGAGCGCCGCTACCGGGAGGGCAAGGGTGTCACCATTTTTGGCGACGGGTCGCAGACGCGGGATTTCATCTCGGTGCACGATGTGGCGCGGGCCAATCTCATTGCCGCGACCAAGGCCGGCATCGTTTCCGGTGCTGCTAACATCTGCACTGGTCGCGCCACCTCGTTGCGCGACGTGGTGGGCATCTTTGCGCAGCACTATCCCAAGGTGACGGCGCCCCAGTATGCCGCGGCCCGGGCGGGAGACATCGTCCATTCGCTCGGCCGGCCGGAGCGGGCGCAGGCTGAACTGGGATTCACGGCGCAGGTGCCGGTGGCGGACGGGTTGGCCGAATTGATCCGCAGCGGGGCCTAGTGAATCGATTCACCGGTTTGTCAGGCCTGGCGTAGCCACGAGCGTGAGCGAGTGAGGGATCGGAGTTGGTAGTTCGGAGATCGCAGATCGAGTTCGGGCAGGATTCGAACTCCCTTCTCCGATCTCCCAACTGCGAATGTCGCAGACATTCTGCTTGGCGCAAACGCGTCGGGCTGGGAGAGATGGGGTATGGCAGAAAACCCCAAGGCATATGTCTGCATCATGGCGGGCGGCAGCGGTGAACGATTCTGGCCGATGAGCCGGCGGCGCACGCCGAAGCATTTGCTGAAGCTCTTCTCCGACCGCACCCTAGTGGAAGACACCGTGCGTCGCCTTGAAGGCGTGGTGCCGCTGAGCAACATCTTTGTGCTCACGAACGAGGCGCAATTGCCCGGCACCCGGGCGGCCCTGTCGTTCCTGCCGCCGGAGCAGATCATCGCCGAGCCGGCGAAACGGGACACCGCTCCGGCCGCCGCGCTGGCGACCGGACTCGTGCGGGCCCGCGATCCCGAGGCCGTGCTGGCGCTCCTGCCGGCGGATGCGTTGATCAAGGACACGGCGACCTTTGCCCGACAACTGGCCGGAGCGCTGAAGCGCGCGGCGCAGAACGACACACTGCTGACCTTTGCGATCAAGCCGACTTATCCGGCCACGGGCTTTGGCTACCTGGAGATGGCGGAGGAACTCGGTGGCGGGTTCCGGCGGGTGGCCCGCTTCGTGGAGAAACCCGACAAGACCACGGCCGAACGTTACGTGATCGGGGGCAACCATGCGTGGAACGCCGGCATGTTCATCTGGCGGGTCCCGGCGTTTCTGGCCGAGGCTGAGCGGCAGGCCCCGGCGCTGGCGACGTTCATCCGCGAATTTCCCCGCGGAGACTGCGGGGCGTACCTGGCGGAGAAATTTCCGGCCCTGCCCAAGATCTCCGTGGATTACGCGATCATGGAGCAGGCGGCGTCAGTGGCCACGCAACTGGCCGAATTCGACTGGGACGATGTGGGAGCGTGGACGGCGTTACCCGCGCATCTGCCGATCGACCCCAAGGGCAATACCCTGCGCGGCACGGTCGTGACCCAGGATGCGTTGAACAACATTGCCGTCAGCAACGGCCGCATGATCGCCCTCTGCGGCGTCAAGGATCTCGTCGTCGTGGAGACGCCCGATGGCGTGCTCGTCTGCCACCGCGATGCCGTGCAGGACATCAAGCATCTGATGCCCAAGCTCCCACCCGAACTCCTGTGAGTTAAGACAATTCA
>CAZFHG010000147.1:0-9036 GCA_964518665.1 uncultured Opitutaceae bacterium
CCGGACTCATGTGGACCCGGCCGGACAGTTTCATCTACATAGCGCTCATCGCCGCCGGCACCTGGCTGTTCAATGATCCGGCCCGAACCGGGGGCGACCGTCGCCAACTGCTCCGGCTCTTCCTCCGCGCCGGTCTGCTTACCATTGTTCTCTACGGCCCTTGGTTGCTGTGGGCCACCTGGTACTATGGCACCGCGATTCCCCACACCATCGTGGCCAAGGGCGCCCAAAGCGGGGGTTTGGGCGCCACCGGCCGGTTGCTGGAGGGTTTCTGGCGGATGCCCTGGCTGATCTGGCAGGGGAAAACCGCCGCGGAAGGTGCGTTCCTCCCTTCCTACTACCTATTCGCCGCGTGGCCCCCGTGGATGCTGCCGTTCGGCCGCGCCCTGGCGACCGTGAGTGCGCTGCTCTGGCTGGTGCCCCGGGTGCGTGTGGAAGTGAAGGCCGCCTCGTTCGCCTTTTTCGGCGGTGCCGCCTACCTCTCCTTTGTCCCGTACTTTCCCTTCCCCTGGTATTTCCCGAGCATTTTCCTGCTGGCCGCCTTCGCCCTGGCCGGGCTGGGCGGACAATTGTGGGCCACCGGCCGCATTTGGCTGCGCAGCCTGGTGGGCATCACGGGAGTGGCCACGCTGCTGGGCGCCCTCCTGCTCACGCTCGGCACCGCGCGGCAGGTGCGCGCGCAGCAGGCCTATATCGAGACAGGGCTGCGCCGCGTCATCGGCGAGTGGTTGCGGGAGCAATCCCGACCCGGCGACACGGTCTTCATGGAGCCACTGGGCTACATCGGCTATTTCTCCGGCCTCAAGACCTACGACTGGCCGGGCTTGTCGTCGCGGGAGCTGACTGCGGCCAAACTCATCGTCGGCACCCATTGGGGTGATCTGATCCGCTACCTGCAACCGACGTGGCTGGTCCTGCGGCCGAATGGTGAAGGTGATCTGCCCACCCTCGCCCCCGCGTTACACTTCAACAATTATGAATTCGTGCGCGATTTCGACCGTCTCGCCGAGGTGCAGCTGCTCGATATCCCCGGACGAAAGCTGCTGGAGTTCGACGCCCGTTTCCGGGTCTACCGGCTGAAGCAGCCCACGCGGCATGATCTGGACGGCTTGGAGATCGCCTCACCATTCCCTTCGAGCCTCCGCAATATTGGTGGCAACACCATGCGCCTGGTCCATGCCCCCGGTTCGATGGTAGTCGACGTACCGGCTGGCATGAATACAGTATCCGGTTTATATGGCTTTCCTCCGGATGCTTACGAGGGCGATGGCGGCACCGACGGATCAATTTTTCGCATCGTGTGGACCGACGGCAGAAAACGGATCGAGCTGTCCAGACGGCAGCTCAATCCCGGGCACTCCCCGGACGACCGAGGACTCCAGTCCTATCAACTCGATCTGCCTCATCCCCAGCCCAAGGCCCGCGTGCGCCTGATCTTCGAAACCGAACCGGCTGGCTCCACCGTTAAGGACTGGACCTGCTGGAGCCAGCCCACTCTCCGTCCCTGAACGGTCATGGCGCCATCTCCGGCAAACTCTTCCCGCTGGTTCATGCTGGCGATCGCCCTGACGCTGGTGGCGGTTACAATCTGGATGCGCGCGCCCACCTTCGGGTTCAAGACATGGAATGTCGATGAAGCCATCCATGCCGCCGTGGCCCGCACGCTGCTGGATGGTGGCGTGCTATACCGCGATGCCGTCGACCAGCGGACCCCGCTGACCTACTGCGTCATGGCCGCGATCTTTGCCGTGGCCGGGGAAAACAATTTTCATGCCGTGCACATCGTCATCGCGCTGGTGATAGCGACGACCGCCTGGCTGCTACTGCTGGTGGCGCGGCGCATGGGCGGACTGGCATCGGGTGTTTGGACCGCGGTCCTGTACATTATGCTGGCGGGAGGACTTTTCTATCAAGGCGATGCCAATGCCTTTGTCACCGAGTGGTTCGTGGCCTTTTTCACCAGCGCGGCTGCATGGATCTTCTGGTCCGCCTCGGGCACGCCGGGTTGGCCGCGACTGGTGCTCACCGGAGCCGCATTTTCACTCGCATTTCTCTCGAAGCAGCCCGGAGCAATCGACCTCGCCGCCCCGGGCCTGACCCTCGCCTATCTCGCAACGCGCGACGCCATCCCCGGGTGGCACCGGCTGTGGAGGCAATGGGCCGGTCTGATCCTGGGTTTCTCCGCCGTGCCGGCTGCAGTGTTGATGTACTACGCGCTGCGCGGCGCCTTTCACGATTTCATTTTCTACACCTGGACCTACAACCTGCGATTCTACGGACCCGAGATCGGCTGGGTGGACCGGATGGCCTCAGCCGGTGTGCCGTTCCGATTGCTGGTCACCTACTCCCCCCTGCTTTTCGCCGTCCTGGTCGCCGCCGCCGGCGCCTTCCTGTTCAAGATTGTCCAACGCCAGCCGACCGCCGCTGAAGCCAGCACCAATCCGGCGCGCGTTTACATTTTCATCTGGGCCCTGGGTTCGCTCGCCGGCGCCGCTTCCGGTGGCCGCGGCTTTGATCACTACAGCATCCAATTCGTTCCCCCGCTCTGCCTCGGCACCGCCTGGTTGTTGGGCAGCCTGACCAAAGGCGTGATACGGGGCTCGTATCGCCTGCCCGGACGGCTGATCGCATTCGCGGTGTTGCTCATGGTTGCCGCCGGACTAGTCACCGGTGCGCTTGCCGCCCGCCAGCGCACCTTGCCGGAGGATCCCTCCCGACGGGTGGCGCAGTTCATGGCCGAGCGCAGTGCGTCGAACGCGTCCATCTTTGTCTGGGGTTATCATCCCGACCTCTACGTCTTTGCCAACCGCAAGCCCGCCTCGCGCTATGTCTATGCTTCGTTCCTGACGGGGCTGATACCCTGGACCAACTGCGCCCCCGACCGTAATACGGACTACGCCATCGTACCGGGCGCGATGGAAACCCTGCGGCGCGAACTCGAGTCCAACCGTCCCGTATTTATCGTCGATTGCAGCGTCGGCCCAAACCGGCACTGGGATAAATACCCACTCGAAAAATTCCCGCCGCTGGCCGCGCTCGTGCACGAGCGATATCTGCGAGTCGAGTCCGGCCAGTTCCTGCCCCAAGGCTTTGCGTTGTATGCCCTGAAGGACGCCTACCGCCCGTCCCAGCCGCAACCGCCCGCCGTCGCCCTTGCTTCTACCCGGGCGGGTGGAGTGGATATTATTGCGGTGTATCACGCCGAGTCCCGATCAGTCCGGATCAACGTCGGTGCCCGCGATTCCGGCGGACGACTCCAGCACGTTGAACTCAGCATGGACGGCAAGCCGCTCGACTCTGTCACCCTCGCTCCGGGTCCAGGACTGAGTGTCGATTTCGAGGTGAATCTTGAGCCCGGCAGCGGTATGCACCGACTCAAGGCCCGGGCCGTCTGCACCGATGAGGTCAGCTACGAAAGCCCGGTGCATGAATTGGACTCGAACCGGAGCCTGCTGCCAGCCCGCGAACTGGCCGATTTTAAACTCACGGAATACCGGGGCCAGCTCATTCCGCTGGAAGGCTCCGCGCCGTACGGAGCCTCGGCGGCCATGGAGGACGGACGCATGATCTATTTTGCCCATGCCCCGTCACGGCTGCTTTATGAACTGCCCGCCGAGGCCTGCGTCCTCCGCGGCGGGATGGGTTTCCGGCCCGGGGCATTTGCCGCCGATAACCGAGGTCCAACCGATGGCGCCGAATTCAGGGTGGACTTGATTACGGAAGCTGACGGCCGGCAGAACCTCTATCGCCGCCTTCTCCAGCCGGTGCAAAACCCGGCGGATCGAAGCATCGTTCCCTTCCACCTCGACCTCCCCCCCGGCAAACAGCGCCGGATCGAACTTGTCATCGATCCAGGCTCGGGGGGCAATGCCGCGAGTGATTGGACATTTTGGTCCGATCTCACCCTCGAAAATTGCCGCTAGACGCCGGACCACTGCAACTTATCGTCTTCCCTCCTCCCATGAGTAAGCCGGAACAAAGCACAACACCGACTACCTCTGCCGCCGATTGGGCGGCGCGCATCCTCTTTTTCGTTTTGATGGCCCTGACCATGTTCGCGTTGCCGCTGGCGCCCGCCAACGAGCTGGACGCCTCGTGGCGCATGGCCTTGTCCAAGTTTTTCAAGGATGGCTTGCAATTCGGCACCGAGGTCGTGTTCACCTACGGCCCGCTCGGTTTTCTCATGGGCAAGACCTACAGCGGCCTGCATTACCACGCCCTCCTGGCCTGGCAGGGCGTGCAGGCGCTCGTCTTCACCCTGCTGATTTTCCGCCAGGGTCTCCGGCTCAGGGGCTACGGTCGCTATGCCTACTTCGTCTTCTTTTTTCTGCTGGGCGTGGCCTATGAGGATGCCCTGCACCAGATGGTGATCGCAATCGCCGGCTTTGAACTGCTCCGGTGCTCCCGGGATGATCGCCGCCTGGTGCCGGCGCTCCTTGGCGTCCTGCTGGGGGCGCTGGGCTTGTTCAAGTTCACCAATCTCATGCTCGGGATGATCTTCGTCATTTGCACGACCGGGTTGTTGCTCTGGCGCCAACAAAAGGGTGCGGCCGCCTGGCTCTTCGGCTGGTTTACCGGCACTTTCCTCGTGGGTTGGATCCTGTGCGGGCAGAACCCGCTCAACCTTCCGGCCTACTTCTACAATTCGTGGGAAATCAGCCAGGGCTATCAGGAAACCATGGGGATTCCCACGCCGCCGGACGGCCTGCGGTTCGGGCTGATCGCCCTGGGCCTCATCATCACCTACGCCCTGATTTTCCTCTTCTCACTGCCGGACCGCGCCCGGGCCATCGCCACCACCGTGGCCCTCGGGGCCTATGTCTTCCTCAACTGGAAACACGGCTTCGTCCGCGCCGATGGCCACATGATCGGATTCTTCTTTGCCGTGCTGATGCCGGCCACAGCGTACCCCATGCTCCTGGATGACGCCGGTCGATTCCGCCGGACCCAATCCGTTGTGCTTATCATCCTGGTGCTCGTTGCGGTCGGCGGCGTCGGCAACGCCATTCCCGGACTCGTGCGCGGCATCCTCAGCAATGCGCAGGAACGGTGCTTCAACAACGTGGCCAACCTGATTCATCCCGAAGAGATGCGGGATCGTTACAAGCAAATGCTCGCGGCCGACCGCGCCTATTTCGACATGCCCCAGACCAAGCAGGTGGTGGGACAGGCTTCCCTGGATGTGCTCGGCTATGAACAGGCCATCGCGATCTACAATCAGTTCAATTATCAGCCGCGCCCGGTGTTGCAGAGCTACTCGGCCTACCGTCCCCACCTGAGCCACCTCAACGTCGAGCACTACGCCTCGGACCGCGCGCCCCAGTATGTCCTGCTCAAGTTGCACACGATCGACCGCCGCCTGTCCGTATTTGACGACTCCGAGGTGCTTTCGCTGCTGGTGCACCGCTACGAGTACGTGCACTCGGAAAAGGGTTTCCAACTGTGGCGGCGCAAACCCGGGGCGTTCGATCTGGCGAGTATCACCCCCTACCCTCTGCGCAAGGTTTCGCTGGCGCTGGGCCAGCCGTTCGAGGCGGAGGAGTTTTCCGACCGTCCGCTCTGGGTGAAAGTCGACGTCCGTCCTTCCCTGCTCGGCCGGTTGCGCGGCTTCTTCTACAAGCTGCCCATCGTCATCCTGCGGTTGCAAAACACGCAGGGCACGACGACCGAGTACCGCCTGCCCCTGCCCATGGGGCGCACCGGGTTCATCATCAATCCCATTGTGGAGGATATCACCAGCTACATGCAGTTCGCCGGGGGCAAACCCGACCGGCTGCTGCGTTCCCTGAAGGTGATCATCGCCCCCGAGGACTGGGCCTACTTTGCGGACGACTACACGGTCACCCTTTCCTCGCTGCCGCCCTCGACCGCCGGCCGCGAATTCTTCCGGCAATCAGACAAGCAGCTCTTTCGGATGTTTGATGTCACGCCCACGACCTACCAGGCCAAGGCCTCCCTCTCCGAGGGTGAGATCGATGGCCGGCCAGTGATGGTTTTCCATGCACCCAGTGAACTGACCCTGGATGTGCCGCGGGGCGCGACCCAGTGCAGCGGTGCCTTCGGCATCCTGCCCACGGCCTACACGGGCGGCAATAGCACGGATGGGGCGGTCTTCTACATCACGTGGGTCCTCGGCACCGAGGAGATCCTGCTGATGGAGCGCGCGCTCGACCCTCTCCGCCGCATGAACGACCGCGGCCTCCAGTATTTCCGGGTGAACCTGCCGGCCCGCCGCGAGGGCGGCTACCTGCGCCTGTGGATCAGCCCCGGACCCCAGAATAATTTTGCCTGGGACTGGACCGCCTGGAGCGGCTTGAACGTCTACTGAAGACCTGCTCCGGTTCCGTTTGATGCACCCCCGCCCCTCACTGCCAGCGCGCCTCTGGGCGGTCGGGGCGGCCGCCCTGGTGCTCTGCGCCCGGCTCCGCGAAATCCATCAGTACACCGGCGACGTTGCCCTCAACGACCAGTGGAAGATCGAGGCGGCGGATATTCTGTCGCCCTGGATCAACGGGACCCTCAGCCCATGGGCGTTTTTTGCGCCGCACTTCGAGCACGTCCCGATGTGGAGCCGGCTGTCCATCTGGCTGGAAGTCGTGCTCTCCGGACGCTGGGATCCGTTCCTGCAGACCACCGTCAATGCCGCCCTGTACGCCGGGTTCGTGCTGCTGCTGGTGCACTGGGTCGTCCGGCATCTGCGGACGGCCGAAGCCATCGTCCTCACCCTGCTTCTCGTGCTCGGCGCCTCGCTGCCACACGCGTGGGAGAATATCACCTGGGGATTTCAATCCCAGTTTCCCTTCGCCCTGATCTTCCTCTTCCTCCACGTGCGGGGCTCGTTCACCCAACCCTGCGGCAGCCGCACCTGGTGGTGGGCCCAAGCCGCCGGTTTCGCCGGACTTTTCACCCTTGCCAGCATGTGGATCGCCCCGCTGGCCATCGTCCTGACCTGGCTCTGGACCCGTGCGCCGGGACCGCGGCTGCGTCTGGCCGTGCCCGTGGGCATTGCCGCCGCGGGCCTCGTGATCATTATCATCATCCGTGCGACCGCGGCTCCGCTGGGAGCCTTCGCGCAGACGGCCGGTTCACCGCTGCATTTCCTGAACGCCTGCCTCGATTTCCTGGGCTGGCCCGCGGGATGGCCGGGGGCATTTGCCGTGCTCAATCTGCCGCTACTGGTCTTTGCCCTGCAATTGCGCCGGCGGGAACACGGCACCGCCTTTGACCGCACGGTGCTGGCCCTCGGATTTTGGGGCGCCGGTCAGGCGGCGGCCCTTGCCTATGCCCGCAGCGCCGACTACAGCGGTTACGTCTCCCGCTACGGCGAACTACTCAACCTCCTCGTGCTCGCCAACGCCCTCGCCTTTGTGCGACTGGCCCGCGCGTTCCGCTGGCGCCCGTGGGCGGTGGCATGCGCCCTGGGCTGGACAGGCGTCGTGATGGCCGGCTGGTGGAACCTGTCCACCGGCGGACACACGCGATATTTCCACATGTACGCGGCCTCCAATGCCAGGATCCGCCGGGAGGCGGTGCAGGCCTATCTGCAAAGGCAGGACCGCAGCCTGCTTGAACGGCAGGATACACGCTGGGTGCTCTACCAAGTCGTCGACCAGGTCACTTCGCTCCTCGACGATCCGCGTTTCCGCGCCCTACTCCCCAACTCGGTCAATCCGGCCAATCCGCCCGATCCTGTCGGCCGGATGGTGAGGGCACTGCAGGCGCGCGCCCTGCCTTTGGGACTTGCGGCAGGCCTGTTGCTGCTCGGCGGCATGGTCTGGTCCGCCCGTACCGCCACTGGCAGTGCCCCGCTGGCGGAACTCGACTTGCAGTCCGTCCCGGGACTGCCGTGGTTTGCGCTGGCCACCGCCCTGCTGGCAACAGGCCTGCTGTTTTACTGGCCGGATCCATTCACCTTTGATCCATCGGCCCGCTGGCGCCAGTTGCTCCTGCCCCCGGGCAACGTGGCCCCCCTCGACGTGCAGATCACGGCGGGATCTCAAGTTTATGAGCCGGACCGGCTGATCGGCGCCGCCCTGATCGACCCGCCAGAACTGCGCGCCTTGTTCACCGGGACCCATCCGGAGGGGACCGCGCTGACCTGCACCGCCGTTGGCCGGGCCTTCCCGATTTATGCGCCGTGGCTTGTCGTTCCTCATGCCGGCTGGCCCGTGGCCAACGGCAATGGTTTGCGCCTTCGCATCGAGGAAGCGGATGGAAAATTCATCACCGAGGTCGAGTGCATGGGGCCCAATCCGCAAGGGATCGGCTTCTGGACTGCCGACGTCCGGGATTATGCCGGGAAAATGGCCCGGCTTGTCCTCTATGACGGTCGCACCGGGACGGAGGCCTGGGTGGCGGCTGCCCCACCGATAGCAACCCAGGATGCAGCGCTCGCCACGGCCCTTTCCCGGCGCATGCAGCGCGAACAGCTTCGCCCCCTGCACACCTCGCTCGGGGTCCTGGCCCTGATCTCGATCCTGGGTGGATGCCTCGCTTGGTGGGGCAACCGGCGTGATCCGAAAAGTGAACCCTCAAAATCCACCTAACACCGGGCGGAAAAGGTTTTATATCAGGATAGCGTTGCCGCTATTGGCTGGAAAGCGGACGCCCGCCCTGTCTGTCTGACCGTCTGTTTCATTCCCATGACCAAGACCATTCTCGTCACCGGTTCCTCCGGACTCATCGGTTCGGAAGTATGCGTTTATTTCGCCGCCCAGGGCTACAAGGTGCATGGCATCGACAACAACCAGCGGGCGGTCTTCTTCGGGCCGCAGGGTGACACGCGCTGGAACCAGCAGCGGCTCGCCCGCGAGCTGCCGGGCTTCGAGCACCACGAGTTGGACATCCGCGACCGGGCCGGCGCCCTCGCCCTGGTCAAAAAGCTCCGCCCCGCGGTCATCGTCCACACCGCCGCCCAGCCGTCGCACGACCGGGCCGCCGCGATTCCCTTCGACGATTTCGACACCAATGCCGTCGGCACGCTCAACCTCCTGGAGGCCGCTCGCCAGGCCTGCCCCGAATCCCCTTTTGTGCACA
>CAZFHG010000148.1:0-8968 GCA_964518665.1 uncultured Opitutaceae bacterium
ACGTCGTTCAGCGCGAGCGGCCGGGCGAGCGATGCGGTGTCGACGTTGAGCCGGGCGGCCAGCTTTTCGGCGAGCCATTCCAGCAGGAGGCGCGGGCCGCTCTCGGTCTCAACCTTGAGGAGCTCGGGACCGACGATGGGGATGACCCGCTTCTCCTCGATATAGTTGAGCAGGTCGTCCCAGACGTCGTCGTTAAACGATGTGGCCGAGACGGGTTCAGGAGCGGTTTCGGGATTCATCGGGATGTGGGGCAAACTCTGATCGTTGGCTGCTCACCGGGTGGACTTCCGCGGCATGGCAGATGATTGGTTCATTAAACGTTCAGCGTTAAACGTTGAATGTTGAGCGTTCGCCCTTCGCTCAGAAGAGCGGGGCGTTGTTCTGCGGATCATCCAGCAGGGCCTTGAACCGCGGATCGCCGTGCAGCGTGCTGTAGCCGCGCTTCATTTCATGGACATTCAGGAAGACCGTCGACGGTAACCGCAGCAGCCGGGCGTATTCCGCCAGCGCCTTCTCCTTCTCCCCGGACCAATCATAGATGAAGGCGCGGAAGGCGGCATACGAGACGCCGTCGAGGGCATCGCGCGACTCGGGCATCAGCGCCACGCTGCGTTCCACGCACCGCAGCGCCTCCTCGTTGCGGCCGAGGATCACCTCCATGCCGGCGAGAAAGGACCATAGCCGAACGCTGTTGGGCTCCCGCTCCAGCTTGGCGTGCAATTCGGCGGGAAAGTCTCCCAACCGCTTCCGCGCATTTTCCAAGTCACCCCGCGCGTAATAGTTGAATGCCGCCGCATAGGCCTGCTCGTGATGCGGAGTCCCATCCTCGTCATAATAGGGCTGCAGCCGGTCCAATCGGACCGCCTCCGCATAGTCGCCGAGGGTCACGGCCCAATTCTGACGCAGGCTGAGGCCCAGCGGGGAATTCAACTGCTCCGGACTCAGCCGGGCGAAAAAGGCGTCACCCTCGCGGGTCGAGCCGGTGGCTAGAAAATGACCTTGGGCGAGTTCAAAGGCTTCCTTGAGATCGTCCGGCAGCAGCGTGACAATCCGCCGCTTGGTCGTCAGCGCTTCATCCCAGCGCCGGCCCCCCCGCAGGGTGGCCAGCAGGTTGCGCTGATAGGCGAGGTTCGCCGGGTCCAGTTCGGTGGCGCGGCGCGCGTTCGCCAGCGACTGGGCCCAGCGGCCCTGCCGGCGCTGGATGAGCGCAAGGGAATTGAAGACCGTCGGTGAATTGGGCTGCATCCGCGCCCGCCGCTCAAACTGCTCGGCGGCACGGCCGTAATCGCGAAAACCGTAGTAGTAATAGGTGCCCAGGCTGCTGAAAACCTCGGGGTCATCCGGCGCCAGTTGCACCGCCCGCTCGATGGCGGCCTTGGCCCGGGCCATGTAGGCGTCCATGTCGTCGAAGGTGTTAAAATACCAGTAGGCGCAGGACGCCGCGAGGTCACCCCAAGCCTGGGCAAACTTGGGGTCGAGATCCACGGCGCCTTGGAGCAGGGCGATATGCCGTGACCGGGCCGCGGGTGTGTTGCCCTCGCGGTTGAGGATGTCGCGGGCGCGGAGGAACAGGTCGTAGGCGGCGGGGTTTTCCGTCGGCTTGCGGGTGATGAGCAGTTTTTCCTCGGGCGAGAGCGCCGCCTGCAACGCCCCGGCAATCTGCTGCGAGAGTTCGGCCTGGATGCCGAAGATATCCGTGAGGTCGCGGTCGTAGGACTTGGCCCAGACATGCTCGTCGGTGCCCGCATGGATGAGCTGACCCGTCACGCGCACCTTGTTGCCCGAGCGGCGGACGCTGCCCTCGAGGATGTAGGTCACGCCCAATTCCTGGGCGATCTGCTTCATGGGCTTCGTCGTGCCGCGGTACGACATCACCGAGGTGCGGGAGACAACCCGCAATTCGCGAACAAGCGCCAGGTTGGTGAGGATATCCTCGTGCATGCCGTCCGTGAAAAAGGCGCTGTCCTTGTCCTCGCTCATGTTGGTGAACGGCAGGACCGCGATGGATTTGTCAGACACCCGTGCAGCCGTTAGCGCAGGCGGGGCAATCTTGGCCTCCGCCGTTGGCACCGCTGACGGCGTGGCAACCGGCTCGGACTTGCGCCACAGGAAAATTCCGGCCGCGACCGCTACGATGGCGACTGCGCCCACACCCCAGGCCCACGCGGGCAATGATTTCTTTGCAGCCAGGGTCGTTGACCCTGGGTTTCCGGCTTCAGCGAGGCCGGCTACAACGGCAGGCCTCGTTCCTCCTGCCTTTGGCTCCTCCAGCAATTTCTTCACCTGCCCGACGAACTGCGGCGTCGGCACGCCATGCTCCAGCCGGGTCCATTGCACGCGCATGAACTCGTCCGGCACGAGCGCATCGGACTCCTTCGTCGCATCGGTCACCACCGGCAGCAGAAAGGGCACGCCGGCGGCCATGTCATGGGTGCGCTCCACGGCCAGTTTCCACTCGCGCCGGAAATAGCCTTCGCCGCGCGACTGCGTCTGGGCGGAGATGATCGGGACAAACAGGGTGCAGGTGCGGATCTGGGTGCGGATCTTGGCGTCCCAGGAATCACCGCCGCGCAGCTCGTTCTGATCGAACCACACCTCGACCCCAAAGGCCCGGAGTGCATCGGCAATGCGACGGGCTGCGTCGGTATCCTCACGGGCATAGCTGAGGAAAACGGCGCCCGGTGGGGGGGCTTGGACTGGCATAAGGTAATCTGTTGATGCCTATTAAGCTTATACCTTGCCAGCCCAAACCGGCGCTGGCACCCGTAGCCACACCACCTCAGGACGAATGCCCACCCTACCCGCCCAAGCCGGCCAGCTGCCCCTGTTCCACGTCGTCGGTTTCACCGGTCACCGCCAGCTCGCCGATCCCGCCGGCACCGCGTCCGCCGTGACCGCCATCCTCGAGGAATTGCGCCGCGAGTCGCCCGGGGAATGGATTGCCCTCTCCTCGGCCGCCGCCGGGGCTGATCTCGTGTTTGTGCGGACCGCCCTCGACCTCGGCCTTGGCTGGGAGGCGCTGCTGCCGCTGCCCCTCGTGGACTTCGAACGTGATTTCGCCCCGGAGGCCTGGCCCGAGGTGAAGGCCCTGCTCGCCCATGCCGAGCACATCGAGGTGTCCGCCGAACCCGGCTCGCGCGACGAAGCCTATCTGACCGGCGGCTTCGAGATCGTGAACAATTGCGACGTGCTGCTCGCCGTGTGGGACGGCCTGCCGGCCCGCGGCAAGGGTGGCACCGCCGACGTAGTCGCATACGCCCGCGCCATGGGCCGGCCCGTGGTGATCATCAATCCCGACTCGAAGGCCGTGCGCCGGGAGAATTTCGAGGAGCTCCGCCTGCACGATGCCAACCTGCGTTTCCTGAACAGCGTGCCCGGCGGCGCCAATCCCGCGAGCGAAAGCTCCCTCGACCGCGTCGCCGCGTTTCAGCGCAAGGTGGACGATGCCGCCACACACAGTTCGCCGCACTTCCGCCGCCTGATCGCCCTCACCCTCGGCCTGCACGTGACCGCCACTGCCCTCGCCACCGCCGCCCTCGCGTTTGGCTGGCATTGGAGCCTGCTGCCGTGGGGCAAGCTGCTCTGCCTGCTCGGCGCGCTCGGCGTGGCGTACGTCGTCCGCCACCGCCGCACGCAGCACAACTGGACCCGCTGCCGACTCGCCGCGGAGATCACGCGCTCAGCGCTCGCCATCTGGGGTCTGCCGCGGGCCACCCGGCTCTTCGCCGACTTCGACTGGTCAGGGCTCGAGCCCCTGCGCCGCTCCCTCGACGTGCTCCACCGCCGCGCCGCCCGCGAGGCCCGGCCGGACTTCGACACCTTCAAGCAGAACTACCTGGCCGGCCGCATCGACGACCAGATGGCCTACTTCACAAGGCAGGAGAAAAAGGCCATCCCGCTGCTGGCACGGCTGCGCTTCGGATTTACCGCCAGTTCGGTCCTGGCGATTCTCTTCACCATCGGCTACGCGCTGGAGGGCACGCTGCACTTCGAGGTGCCGCCCTTCGTCGAGGAGTTCTTCTTCCATTTCGGGCCCATCATTTTGCCCGTGTTCGCCGCCGCGTTCATCTCGCTTATTTCCATCAACGACCTGCACCGCCGCGTAGCCCGTTACCGGGAGATGTGCATCCGCCTCGGCACCGTGAGGAAGGAAATCGCGCACAGCCAGACCTGGGCCGGCCTTGAGCGCGCCATCGCCAAGGCCGAGCGCGTGCTGCTCCAGGAGGTGTTCGAATGGCACTCGATCACCAGCTTCACCGAGTCGCATTGAGGCGGACGGGGCTCGGTTATCGGATTAAGCGCAAAGACGCTAAGGCGCTAAGGTCGATCACGAAGAGGTTTTAACCACGGATTGCACGGATGGCACGGATCCAAGCCCAAGGCAGTTTACAGGAGGCCGCAGAGTGAGCAGAGAGAACAATCCACTGAGTTTCCGTAATTAGTGATAATTAGTGTGCATTAGTGGTTAAACCCGGATCGGAAACCTCCGCGCTCCCCGCGGCTCTGCGTGAGACCAATAACTTCTCGATCCTATGCGTTCCTTGCGTTCTTTGCGGTTAAATTGGATTGGGTACGGAGCGGACGAGGCCGTCCGCGCCCCCAGCGGGCTGCAACACTTCGACGTTAAGCGTTAAAAGTTAAACGTTGAGCGTTAAGAGTTCGCGGGCTCCGCCCGCGCCCTCCGACATTCGAAGTTGGAAGTTGGACGTTCGCGGCGCCCCGCGCCGCGCCGCCCTACTTTGCCAGCAGCTTCTCCACCTCGTCGAGGGTGCGCTCGAAGGTCTTCATCGCGGACTCGACGGGGGCAGGCGTGGTGAGATCGACGCCGGCTCCCTTGAGCAATTCGAGCGGGGGCTTGGAACAACCACCCTTGAGCATGCCGAGGTAATCCTGCACGGCGGGCTCGCCGAGCTCGCGGACGCGGTCGGCGATGGCGATGCCGGAGGAAAGTCCGGTGGCATAGGCGTAGACGTAGTACTTGTAATAAAAATGCGGGATGTAGGCCCACTCGAGGCCGTCATCCTCGCTCATCGTGAACCCGGGGCCGTAGTAGCGCTTAACCAGATCGCGATAGGTTTCCTCCAGCTTGGCCGCGGTCAGCGGCACGCCCTGCTCGTGGAGAGTGTGGATGGCACGCTCAAACTCGGCGAACATGGTCTGGCGGAAGATGGTCTGGCGGATCGACTCGAGCCGTTCGACGAGGAGGTAGGTCCGCTCCGCCTTGTCGTTCGTACGGGCGAGGAGGTAGTCGGACAGCAGGGTCTCGTTGCAGGTGGAGGCGATCTCGGCGAGGATCGTGGTGTAGCGGTAGTCCGGGTAGGACTGCGCCTTCATCGCGAGGTCGCTGTGCAGGGCATGGCCGTATTCGTGGGCCAGGGTCGACATGTCATCGAGGGAGTTCTGGTAGTTCATGAACACCCACGGATGCGGACCGTAGGTGCTGGCGGAGAACGCCCCGCTGCGCTTGTCCTTGTGGGGATAAAGGTCGAGCCAGCCGTTCTGCGGATCGAGGCCCTCGACGAGACGGCGGCCGTATTCCTCGCCGAGGGGCTTGAGCGCCGCGGGGAGGATCTTCTGCGCCTCGGCGAACGGGATGTCCTTCTCCACGCCGGCGACGAGCGGGATGTAGAGATCGTAGAAGCGCACGTCAGGCAGGCCGAGGATCTGCTTGCGCAGCGCGATGTAGCGGTGGAGGAGCGGCAGGTGCGCGTTCACCGTGTTGACGAGGTTGTCGTACACGGCCGGGCTGACGTTGTCCTTGTCGAGATAGGCGGCGAGCGCGGTGTCGTAGCCGCGGGCGCGGGCGTAGGCGACGTCGAGCTTGATCTGCCCGGCGAGCGTGCCGGCGAGGGACTGCTCGTGCTTGCGCAGCGCGCCAAAGAGTCCGGCCACGGCGGCGCGGCGCACTTCGCGGTCCGGCGAGGCGCGGAGACGGCTGTAGTTGGACAGCGTGAGCTGAACCTCCTTGCCGGCCGCATCCTTGATCTGCGGCAGCGGGAGCTCGGACATGATGGCGCCGTGGGTGTCCTCGTAACCCGAGGGGAGTTCATTGAGATCAATCTCGGCCCAGAGATTGTCGCCGAGGAGACCCAGGGCACGCTCGGCATCGGCCGAGAGCACGCGGCTGGAGCGGCGCTGGAGGTTTTCAATGTAGGCGCGGTAGGGCTGGAGCTTGGGCTCGGCGGCCACGGCCGCGGGCACCGCGCCGGGCGGCAGCGCGAGGACTTCACGGCGGATGAAGGTCGCCGCCTGCATCAGTTCATCCATCGCCGCGAGGCTGCGCGTGACGAGCGCATTGGCGGTGGCGTCGGTCAGCGCGGTATTCTGCCGGAGGTTGGCGTAGAGTGTGAGTTTGTTGGCATCGACATGCAGTTGGAAATAGCGGTCGAGGCAGTTGAAGAGGGTCGCAGGATCGGACAAGCGGCCGGTGAATTGCGCCAGCGCGGGGATTTCCTGCCGCAACTTCACGAGGGCCTGGTCGAAGGCCGCGTCCGAGGCAAAGAGCGGCGAAACGTCCCAGGTGTACGCGGCGGGTACGGCGCTGCGGGGGGCGTTGGAGTCGGGGGTGTAGGCCGGCAGTTCGGCGGCCCGCAGCGCGCCACAGGCGAGCAGGGCCAGAAGGAAGGCAACGAGGCGAGATTTCATGGGTGATTTTTGGGGGAGTCTCAGCGGCATTGCGTGAGCGGCTCAAGAGCAAAGCCGGGACCATGGAGTGGAGAACCGCGAAGATGCGCGAAGGATTTACATTGGGTAGGGCGCGGCCTCCGGACGGGGCATGTTTGGCTGGCACACGCCGAAACGCCCGTCCGGAGGCCGGGCGCTACCCACAAACTGAATTCATCGCGGTTTAAATTCTGATCACTCCAGAAACCGCTCCTGATACGTGGGATTCTCGCCGGCCATCTTGAGGAAGATATCGAGAGGCAGGATCTCGAAGTCCTGGCCCAGTTTGTCGCAGATGGACTTTACCCGGGCGACGTCGCTGTTCTCGCGGACATGCACGAGGAGGAAGTACGGGCGGACATCGTTGATCAAGGCGAGCTCCTGCAGGTCGGCGGCAGCCTCGGCCTCGGATTTTGAGGCGGGGAGGTAATAGTCGTACGACAGGAACGGCCGGCCGTCGCGGACGGTGAACGTGTTGGCGGCGTAATACCCGTTCACGAAGCCGATGGCGTCGGGCATGTTGGCATAATAGGCGTCGACGATGTCGCGCGGGAGGTTGTTCTCCGCCGCCTCGGTGCGCTGGCCCGCGTAGTCCATGATCTCAAAGACGCGGAGGTCGAGCTTCTCCATGAGCGTGCGGGCCTGCGCGATTTCCTTCGGGAGCCACTCCTTCGGGAAGGCCTTGGGATAGCAGTAGGACGAGCCGGAAAGACTGCCGATGAAGTAGTCGTTGGGCGTGGCCTGGTCGTAGTAATACTCGAGCATCGCCGGTGAGAGATTGATGAACTTCATCGTCACCTCCCAGGCATAGGGAATCGAGCCGCGGCCGGGCTTCAGCCAGGCGCCGATGCCCAGCCCGTCGGTCTGGATCAGGGCGAGATAGACCTTCTTCTCGGGCACGTACTTGCGACCGGGGACGAGGTTGTGATGGTTCTTGAACACGAAACCCGGCGACACCGGCACATGCACGAGGAAGCTGGTGTTCGGCATCGTGTTGAGGCCGTCGGAGGTCAGCGCATAGGAGGACAGCAGGCTGGTCATCTCCTCCTCCATGTCCTTCTTGTACGAATGCCAGCCCCAGACCTGGCCCAGCGGCTTCATCTCGGCGTAGAGGCTCTTGGTAAGCTCATATTCCTGCGTGTCGGTGCGGCGATTCGACAGGTCGGAGCAGAAACCCTGCTTCAGCATGCCGTAGTCGGCGCACGCCGGCATGAGCTGCGTGCCGTGCACGCCGCCGAGCCAGACGATGACGTCGCGCGAGCAACGCGCCCAATAACGCTCCTTGGCCCACGAGTAGATCTCGTAGTCCGATTTCCCGGTGAAGCGGCCGCGGAAGTCGTCGATCGGGCGGAGCCCGTATTTCTCGGCGAGCGGAATGAGGTCAGCACTGATCACAATGCCCTTTTCCAACCCGGCCAGCGTATAGGCCACGATGAGCGAGGTGCGGACTTCCTTGTCCCAGATGATGTAGCCCTTGATGTCGTCCTTGAAGGTGCGCAACGCGTCCTCGAGGGTGGCGAGTTGCGTGAAGGAGAAATTCCGCCGCGACTCGAGCCAGGCGCGGAGGTCCTCGGTGTAATTGAACGGATACTCGGGTCCAAAGGTGAAGTAGAGCCGCGGAGAGTTTGCGTTGACGATGCCCTGGAGGGAGATGAGGCACGCCTGCTCGGGGAGCTTGGATCCAATGTCCCAGTCGTCCACGAGCTTCATGTAGAAGGCGTTGTCGGCGTCGGCGCGCTTGTAAACGTACAAGACGTCCGGACCCGTCCGGCGCGAGCTGCGCGTTAGGCAGCACGTGAGCAGGCCGCTCTTCGCATCGAGCTCATAGAGGCGAGTCATCTTGAGCTGCTTCGTTCCTTGCGACACCTGTGCGTCGAACGACTCGTCAATGCGGAGCTGCCCCTGATTGAGCCACGTGGCGGTGACTTCCTTCTTGCCGCCCACGGGCAGCTTGAGGCCCATGAAAAGATTGGTGGCAAAGGTGCCGTCCTTGATTTCCACGGCCTGCGGCCGGCCGTCGGTGCGCACCACGAGCCGGTCCTCATATGGGCGGCGCGGCCCCTGTCGCGTGGTGAGGACCGTTTCGGCCGGGTTGACGGCAAACTCGATGGTCACTTCGCGGAAATAATCGAAATCCGAACTCTTATGCTTGAGCAGCGTCCACTTGCCGTTGAAGGCGGCGTCCTGCGCCGAAACCCAGCCGGCCAGCAGCGTCATTACCAGTGCGATCAGCAGACATGTCTTCGTTTTCATGGGTGGCAGTTGAATAAATGCAGGAGCGGCTTTACGCCGCGATACGGCGAAT